>NZ_JBANLK010000126.1:0-518 GCF_054968425.1 Paraburkholderia sp. AV2 | reverse complement strand
GGGGTGTGGGTCTGCGCGAGGATGGCCCGATCCTCCCGCTGCGCCCGGACGATGTTGCCGCGGTCGGTGTGTTCCCCGCGGCGTTCCATGGCAACCGCGACCCGTCCCAAGGTCTGTTCTGCCTCGATGCCGTCGCCACGTTTGAGGTGGCTGCGGTGATCGAACTCCTTCCCCAGCTCGTGGCGGATGGAGTAGGTGTTGCAGAGGTCGGCCCAGTGTTCCCGGCACGCCTCGATCTCCTTCCAGGAGGTCTTGGGATTGCCGAGGTCGCGCAACTTCGGACCCAGCAAGCCGTCATCACCCAGCGCGCGATCAGGCATGAACACGTGGATGTGGTAGCCCTGCTGTTCGGCGGTCTTGGTGTTGCCGAACGCATCGACCGCATTGTCCCGGTGAAGGGCTGCCGTTGCGACCGTGCCGTATCGTTCGGAGAGCCAGGCGGTGTAGTCCCGCATGATCCCGGACGCTGCCTCCTTGTCGAGGCCGAGCGGAACCGACTGCCGGAAGTCTCGGGCCAG
>NZ_JBANLK010000125.1:0-520 GCF_054968425.1 Paraburkholderia sp. AV2 | reverse complement strand
CGTTCCGTCCCGAAGGAGATCGACGATGTACAAGCAACGAGGTCTGCGCCTGAAGCTCATCGCCGCTGCAACCTGCCTGCTGGCAGGCGGTGCTGCCCATGCCCAGAGCAGTGTCACGCTGTATGGCCTGGTCGATGGCGGCCTGCTGTACACGAGCAAGACGCTCAACACGACCACCGGGCAGAACGCCGGCCATCAGTTCTCCATGATCGACAGCGGCAACTCGCCTTCGCAGTTCGGCGTGATGGGCACCGAAGACCTCGGCGGCGGCCTGAAAGCGGAATTCAAGCTCGAAAGCGGCATCAGCATGTCCAACGGCGGCCTGAACGACTCGAACGGCAACCTGTTCGGCCGCCAGGCCTATGTGGGCCTCGACAGCAACTACGGCGACGTGAAGGTCGGCCTGCAGTTCTCGCCGTTCTTCCTCTCGGTCTACGAGCTCGATCCGCGCGACCTCTCGCAGTTCGGCAGCGGCCTGCTGCCCTACCTCGACAGCGTCATCGCCACCGGCATCTTCAAC
>NZ_JBANLK010000124.1:0-530 GCF_054968425.1 Paraburkholderia sp. AV2 | reverse complement strand
GACGCGTTCGTCCGCATCGAAAACGTCGTCAAGAAGTTCGGCGAGAGCACCGCGGTGGACAACGTGAGCCTGAGCGTCGCGAAGAACGAACTCTTCGCCCTGCTCGGCAGCTCCGGCTGCGGCAAGTCCACCCTGCTGCGCATGCTCGCCGGGCTCGAAACCGCCACCTCCGGGCGCATCTACGTCGACGGCGAAGACCTCGCGACGCTGCCTCCCTACCGGCGTCCCGTCAACATGATGTTCCAGTCCTACGCCCTCTTCCCCCACATGAGCGTCGAGGCCAACGTCGCCTTCGGCCTCAAGCAGGAAGGCACGCCCAGGAACGAGATCAGGGAGCGCGTCGCCGACGCCCTGAACCTCGTGCAGATGAGCCGCTACGCCCAGCGCAAGCCCCACCAGCTCTCCGGCGGACAGCAGCAGCGCGTCGCGCTCGCCCGCTCGCTCGTCAAGCGCCCCAAGCTCCTGCTCCTCGACGAGCCCATGTCCGCACTCGACAAGAAGATCCGCCAGAAGACCCAGCTCGAACTCGT
>NZ_JBANLK010000123.1:0-728 GCF_054968425.1 Paraburkholderia sp. AV2 | reverse complement strand
GCCGCTGCCCTGCGCCCAGGCGCCTGCCGTACCGAGCAGGAGCAGCGAACACGCGAGCGTGGTGATGAGGCTAGCCTTCTTCATGTTGTTTCTCTTCCTTTCAAGAGGAGGTTGACGCGCGGAACGGCGGACCGGCAGTTAGAAAATGTGGCGGATACCGATGTCCGCGCCGACCGTCGTGCCGGCTGCGCCGTTGAGCGCACTGTCGACGGAAAGGCCGGTATCCATCGTGCCATGGTTGTTGACCACGCCAAACTGCGCATAGAGGGTCGTGGCACGCGACAGATAATAGTCGGTGCCGATGGCGCCCATGACGGAGTGGTTCGTGGTGTCGCTGCGGTCGCTCGTGTACCAGACGCCGCCGTTCAGGTCGACTCTGGGCGTGACGAGCCAGTCGAGACCGCCGCTGTAGACGTTGTCGTTGAACGAGCCGGCCAGCCCCGTTCCCTTGTAGCTGGTGAACGAGGCCTTGGCGGTGAGCTTGCCGAACTTGTAGGACATGCCGATGACGCGGCCTTCGAACGCGTAGGTCGAGGGGACCGGCGTGGCGGCGCCGCCGGCGTTGCTGTCGTAGAAGCCGGCGTTGATCAGGAACGTGCCGGTGCTGTACGAGAGGTTCGCCGAATAGTTGCGGCCTGCCTGGAAGTCGCCCGCCACCCCGCCCAGCCCGAGCATCACGCTGCCCTGGAAGCCGTAGACCTTGGGGCTCGTGTAGGAGATCGAATTGG
>NZ_JBANLK010000122.1:0-783 GCF_054968425.1 Paraburkholderia sp. AV2 | reverse complement strand
CGGCCTGGACGTTCACGACCGGGGTGTAGTCCAAACGGGCGCAGGACTTCCACAACTCCGCCCACTTTTCGGCCTTGATGTAGCCCTTGCCGAAGTAGGACGGCCGCACCATCAGCAGCACGTGAAAGTGCGGGTGTGCTGAACCGTCCGCACCCCTCGTTACCTCGGTCGTGCGCAGGTAGCCTTGCACCACCCCCGCCACCTCTTCACGCAGCATGAAACGACGCCAAGCCTGGTTCATCGCGGCCAGTGTTTCGCGCAGGTCCGACACTTCGCAGTTACGGACCGTGAGCGTGAGGAACAGCCAGCGCGCGGTGGGGTGTTGCGATTCCAACTCGGGCAGGGCTTTCGAAAATCGGGCTTTCCACATGAGCGATTTTCTCCACTGGCAGACGGGGCAATGACGGACCCGGCAGAAGCGTGCGTTGTCCAGTTTCTGATGGCCGATTTCCCCCGTCGAGGGATCGACCGGGGCAGTGAACCGCAGCCACCAACTGCACTCGTTCATGCGGTCGGCGAAGCGTTCGAACTCCTCCCCTCCATCAGCATACATAGCCTGGACGGAGACGGCGGCAGTTCGATGACCGTCCCAAGGTTTGTCCCGTTCGGAGACGGCGGCAAGGTCCTCATAGACCGCTTGGCACGGTTCGGGTTGGGCGTGTAAACTCGTGGTTGTGCAGGTGCAAACTGCACTCGTAAGGCAGGACATGAGAACCCCGGCGGATGAGACTTCGACACTCCCATCCTCGGGGTTTTTCATTTATCTGTCAAATCAGGGCCGGG
>NZ_JBANLK010000121.1:0-878 GCF_054968425.1 Paraburkholderia sp. AV2 | reverse complement strand
GGCTACGCTGAACAAGCAGCTGAATTGGCGGCGTGTTGGCGATGTGGAGGTGTTCAGGTCGTGAAGCCGACCGTCACTCCTTTGCTTTTGGCCCTTGCGGGCATTGCACGCGGGCGTTTTGCCCGCCTTTCGCCCATTACGGGCGCAACTGCGCCATCAATCGCGTGCGCGACAGGTACACGTTGGCGAGCGCCAAAGCGACGAAGGCCCGGTTCGCATTCTTCGCCAACCCGCGGTAGCGCACCTTCGTGAAGCCCCACAGTCGTTTGACCACCGCGAACACATGCTCCACGCGTGCACGGATCCTCGACTTGTGGCGGTTCTTGCCGCGCTGCACCTCATCGACTTCACCCGCGCGACGGGTGCGCTGATTCGTGAAGTCGCGCGCCTTCGGCGCTTTGCTGTGGATCAGCGCTTTCTGGCTGGCGTATGCGCTGTCACCGTAGACCCGCCGCTCCTGTCCGTGCAGCAATTGCGGCAGCGGATGCCTGTCATGCACGTTGGCCGGCGTGAGCACTGCGCTGTGCGCCAGGCCGCTCTGGCTGTCCACGCCGATATGCAGCTTCGCGCCAAAGTACCATTGCTTGCCTTTGCGCGTCTGATGCATCCCGGGGTCGCGCGACTTCTGCTCATTCTTCGTCGAACTCGGCGCACCGATGATCGTGGCGTCCACGATCGTGCCGCTCTTGAGTTTCATGCCGCTCGCCTGCAGCACCCGGCCGACTTCGGCAAACAGCTTCTCGCCCAGTTTGTGGGTTTCGAGAAGACGACGAAATTTGAGCAGCGTGGTGGCATCTGGTGCCGCCTCGCAGCCCAGATCAATTCTCGCAAAGCGACGCAGGCTGGCACTATCGTAAAGCGCCTCTTCACACGCGAAA
>NZ_JBANLK010000120.1:0-914 GCF_054968425.1 Paraburkholderia sp. AV2 | reverse complement strand
AAAGGCCAGTTCAAAAAGAGCCCGGAAGGGCTGTTTACTTTCCCGTGAAACGGTTAACCTTGGATGCCTGAACAACGGATCAAGGAATGCCGGCACCTATCATCGATGACGCGCTGTGGGCACTGATCGAACCACTACTTCCGCCGCCCAAGCCGCGACACAGGCGATACCCTGGGCGCCTGCCGGTCTCGGACCGTGCGGCACTCAATGGCATCCTGCTCGTGCTCAAGACAGGGATGCGATGGAATCATCTGCCGACCCGGTTGGGCTTCGGCTCTGGAGCGACTTGCTGGCGTCGGTTGCACGACTGGCAGCAAGCCGGAGTGTGGGACAAACTGCACGGGCTGCTGCTCGACAAGCTGCGCGAATCCGGCCAGCTCGACTTCTCATATGCGGCTGTCGATTCATCGTCCGTGCGCGCCGTTGGGGCAGGCCAAAAACTGGGCCAAACCCCACCGATCGCGCACGACCAGGGTCCAAACATCACGTCCTCGTAGACGCGAATGGCGTTCCTGTCAGCGTGATCCTGACCGGCGCGAACCGCAACGATGTCACGCAACTGCTGCCGCTGGTCGACGCTATCCCGCCGATTCGCGGCACTCGCGGCCGACCGCTTCGCAAGCCCAAGGTCCTCTACGCCGACCGTGGCTACGATTCCGACTCGCATCGCCACCGACTTCGCGAACGCGGTATCAGACCGGTCATCGCCAGACGCCGCACCGAACACGGCAGCGGCCTCGGCAAATTCCGTTGGGTCGTCGAACGGACTCATTCGTGGCTCCATGGTTTCCGTCGTCTTCGCATCCGCTTCGAACGCCGATCTGACATTCACGAAGCGTTCCTCAAACTCGGCTGCTCTCTCGTCTGCTGGAACATCTTCAGCCGAGCTGAGCGGCCATTTTGAACTGGCCTTT
>NZ_JBANLK010000119.1:0-1090 GCF_054968425.1 Paraburkholderia sp. AV2 | reverse complement strand
GCGCGAATTTTTGCAGCAGTCGGCGGACGGTCAGGCACGGATCGAGGCCATTTCCCTGGGACTGCAGAACGAAAAAAACCGCAGCACCCTCCCCGACCTCCGCGCCAAAATTGAGAACGCGCGCAAGCAGCAGGAGGCATGGTCTCGGGTAGAGGCAGCACGGACGAAGGACGCGACCACCCACGACCACAAGGCAGCAACCGAACGGACCCAGGAGGCAGAGCAGTATGAGCGGGGCCGGCGCGCTATGCCGTTCTTCCAAGGTCGGCGCCGGCGTGAAGCGTTCGCAGCATCGAAGCGGCACGGCGAGCAGGCAGAGCACCACGAGACCGAGGCGAACGCGCGCAGGGAGGACGCGGTCAAGGCGAAGAACAGCCGCGATGGATGGGGCAAAACCGAGGCCACCGAACAGCAGCGCCACGACCAGGAGGCGAAGCGATTGCAGCGGCTCGAGCAGGATGCAGCGGCCAAAATTAAGACCGAACAGCACGCGATTGTGGCTAGGTTCAAGGCGCTTTCCCCATCGAACCAGCAGGCCTTCCGAGACGCCGCCGAGAAGCAACGGCAGCAGCAGGAACAGGCACGGATCGAGCGGGAGCGACAGGCAGAAATCGCGCGGCAGGCAGAGCAGGCGAAGCAGCAACAGCAGCGGCAGCAGCAACGGGGCCGCGTGCATCAGATCGGCTTCTAAAAACACAGACGCCCCGTGGTGTGCGGGGCGTCTGGTCCGGCAGATAGCGAGTGTCGAAGTCCCATCCGACCGGTTTCATGCAACACCCAGGTTACGGGGTGTTGCTTGCGACGTCAATATCATCTATCACCCGGCCCGCAACCTACGCTGATACCGTTTCTTGGGCGCGTTGTAGTTGAACGTCCGCACCACTTCCAGCCCGGTGTCTGCCTCGGGTTCGTCGTCCTTCACCAGCAGGTCGGACTCCTTCTCCGGTTCACGCAACAGGTTCTTCAACGTGCCACCATCGGCCAAGAAGCGTAGGCCCTTGGTCTGCCGGTGTAGTTCGTAAAACCACTCCGGCTCAACCACCATGTCGGCGGGCTTGACCGCATACTTCAGCGTCTCGGCCACAGCATC
>NZ_JBANLK010000118.1:0-1151 GCF_054968425.1 Paraburkholderia sp. AV2 | reverse complement strand
GCGCAGAGCGTGGCGAACGACATCCGCGGCTCGATGCAGAAGCATGCGGGCGTGTTCCGCACCTCGGCGCTGCTGGAAGAAGGCGTGAAGGACATCGCGCAGATTGCGGAGCGCGCGAAGCACATCCACCTGAAGGACAAGTCGAAGGTGTTCAACACGGCGCGCGTGGAAGCGCTCGAAGTGGCGAACCTGATCGAGGTTGCGCGCGCAACGATGGTGTCGGCCGAAGCGCGCAAGGAAAGCCGCGGTGCGCATGCGCAGAGCGACTACGAACATCGTGACGACGAGAACTGGCTGCGCCATACGCTGTGGTTCAGTGAAGGCGACCGGCTCGATTACAAGCCGGTGCACATGCAACCGCTGACCGTCGAGTCTGTGCCGCCGAAGGCGCGGACGTTCTAAGTTTTTTTGTCTTGTGTTCTGGTGATTTGGTGTTTTGGTGTTTCCTTGTTTTCGTGTCGGTATGCAGGCGTTGCCCCTGTGCGGGGCGGCACCTACTTTTCTTTGCAGCGGCAAAGAAAAGTAGGCAAAAGAAAGCCGCTCACACCGCTAATGCCTGCCACCATTCACCTCTCGCAGTAATTGCCAGTGGCTCCGGAGCGTCTGTTACCTCGCACCTTCAAACTGAGTGACAAAGGGCTCATACCTCCCGCTTCGCGCTATGCGCTCTGCGGAAGGGTCTGCAAGGGAAACCGGCTGCTGCATGGAGCCGTGAATACGCGTGCGCCAGAAGGTTTTTGTTATGCCCTTCGGGGCGCGTAGCGCCACCGGATGAATGAGTCCTTTGTCACTCTGGTTGGCGGCGAGTGGCGACAGACGCTCCGGAGCCACTGGCTGTGGTGGTGCGAGGTGAATGGTGGCTGACATTAGCGGTGTGAGCGGCTTTCTTTTGCCTACTTTTCTTTGCCGCTGCAAAGAAAAGTAGGTGCCGCCCCGCACAGGGGCAACGCCTGCATACCGACACGAAATCAAGGAACCGCCAAAATCGCCAAAACAGAACTAGCGACAGACAAAAAAACAGACAAACCCAAACCACGCCCTAACCGGCAAGCCAGTCAAAAGGAATCGGAAATGGCCAAACGAATTTTTGAAGTCTACCGCTACGATCCGGACAAGGACGCGGCGCCGCGCATGCAGACGTACGAGCTGGA
>NZ_JBANLK010000117.1:0-1154 GCF_054968425.1 Paraburkholderia sp. AV2 | reverse complement strand
AGCGGACGATCGAGGTCCGGCGCGGCACGCTTGAGCGCCATCAGGCTGATCGGACCGGTGAGGTACGAGATGACCGTCGCCACCGAGATCACCGCCGCCAGCGAACTCCAGCCGCGGAAGAAGAACATGAAGATGAACGACACGAGCAGGTTGAACCACATCGCGTTGCGCGGCACGCCGTAGAACGGGTGCACGTTGCCGAACATCTTCGGCATCGTGTTGTTGCGCTCCATCGCGTAGATCATGCGCGAAGTCGTCGCCATGTAGGTCGTGCCGGTGCCGCTCGGGCTCACGAACGCGTCCACGTACAGCAGGATCGCCAGCCAGTTCAGGTTCAGCGCGATCGCGAGTTCCGCGAACGGCGACTTGAAGGCGAACGTGTTCCAGCCTTTGAGCACGTCGGCGGGGTTGACCGCGCCGATGTAGGCGATCTGCAGCAGCACGTAGATCACGAGCGCGCAGACGATCGAGCCGATCACCGCGAACGGAATGCTCTTCGACGGATTGCGCGCTTCACCCGCGAGGTTGATCGGGCTCTGGAAGCCGTTGAACGCGAACACGATGCCGCTCGTCGCGACCGCCGTGAACACCGCCGACCAGCCGTAGGGCGCGAAGTCGGTCGACTGGCCGAAGTTCTCGTGGTGGAAGCCCGTCGTCATCAGACCGATGATGGTCAGGCCCGGGATGATGAACTTGAAGATCGTGATGGCGCTGTTGGCGCGCGCGAAGAGCGTCACGCCCCAGTAGTTGAGCATGAAGTACACGATCACGAGCAGCGCTGCGAGTCCCAGCCCCGAATGGGTTAATGACCCGTCGACGAAGAGCGCGTGTGCCCAGTCGTAGGGCCAGGTGCTCATATACTGGATCGAGGCTTCAGCTTCGATGGGGATCACCGAGACGATGGCGATCCAGTTGGCCCAGGCGCTGATGAAGCCCACCAGCGCGCCGTGAGAGTAGCGGGCGTAGCGCACCATGCCGCCCGACTCCGGGAACATCGCGCCGAGTTCGGCGTAGGTGAGCGCGATGGCCAGAATGACCACGGCGCCGATCACCCAGGCGCAGATGGCCGCGGGACCCGCAATCTTCGCCGCCTTCCACGCGCCGAACAGCCAGCCCGAACCGATGATCGAGCCGAGGCCCGTAAACATCAGCGC
>NZ_JBANLK010000116.1:0-1164 GCF_054968425.1 Paraburkholderia sp. AV2 | reverse complement strand
GTGCAGGATCAGGATGCGGTCGAGCGCGCGCACCAGCACGTCGTTGACCTTGTACTCTTCGCACGGGTTCGAGAACATCATGTGCATGAAGTTCGCGCTGTACGAAAGCTCGTTGCGCGGATACACGAACGGCTGGCCGATCGAGTACTTGTACGCCATGGCGACGAGCGTCGGCAGCTTGGCGATCATGCGGATCGCCGAGATGTCGCGGTGACGCGGGTTATTGATGTCGAGCGAGTCGTGGTAGAAGGCCGAAAGCGCGCCCACTGCCGCAACCAGAATCGCCATCGGGTGCGCGTCGCGACGGAAGCCGCGGAAGAAGAAATGCATCTGCTCGTGAACCATCGTGTGCTGCGTGACGGTCTTCACGAATTCGTCCTTCTGGGCCTGGTTCGGCAGGTCACCCTTCAGGAGCAGGTAGCAGGTTTCGAGGAAGTCGGCGTTCTGCGCGAGGTTGTCGATGGGGTAGCCGCGGTAGAGCAGCTCGCCCTTGTCGCCGTCAATGTACGTGATCGCCGAGTTGCACGACGCCGTCGACATGAAGCCCGGGTCGTACGTGAACTTGCCGGTCTGACCGTACAGTTTGCGGATGTCGATCACGTCCGGGCCCAGGGTGCCCTTGTAGATCGGCAGTTCGACGCTCGGCGAATTGTCGCTGAACGATAGCGTGGCTTTTACATCAGACGGGGTCATAGCACATCCTCAATCGAAGGATAAACACAGGATTCGATAGTTTGCACGTCCGGCGCGGCGCCTGCCGCCGCACGATTACTGCGGCGACGGCGGCAGATACGGCAACTGCAGGCACCGCCGCACCTCAGACGTTGCGAAGCAATTCCAGCACCCGCTTCACGTCCGGGTCGGCCAGGTCGCCTTCTGGTTCCTTGCGTGCGAGCAGCAAGTCCATCAGGTCGTTATCGCTCAGCTCGAGCAGGCGCGTGAGAGCGCCCACGTCGGCATCGCTGAGGTCATGCTCATAGCGGTCGAAAAAGCGCTCGAAAATCAGATCGTTTTCGAGCAGACCGCGCCGGGCGCGCCAGCGTCGGCGCGCCCGGCGGTGGGGATCAGACTGGTGTGATTCCATTTGAGCAAGGACGCCGCCTCAAACGGCGCGGCGCACCATCAGTTCCTTGATCTTGCCGATCGCCTTGGTGGGGTTCAAAC
>NZ_JBANLK010000115.1:0-1173 GCF_054968425.1 Paraburkholderia sp. AV2 | reverse complement strand
TGTCGAGCGCGGCCAGACGCGCCAGCGAGAACTCGCCCGCGTCCGCCGGCAGCGGCTTGTGATCGCGCTGCTCCTTCACGTGTTTGACGATGTGGTTGCCCGCCGCGCGGCCGAACACCACGAGGTCCAGCAGCGAGTTCGTGCCCAGGCGGTTCGCGCCGTGCACCGAGACGCACGAGCATTCGCCCACCGCGTAGAAGCCGTTGATGGGGTCTTCGTGACCCTTCGCGGTGCCCACGACCTGGCCGTGGATGTTCGTCGGGATGCCGCCCATCTGGTAGTGGATGGTCGGCACGACCGGGATCGGCTCCTTGATGCAGTCCACGTTCGCGAACTTCAGCGCGATCTCGCGGATCGACGGCAGACGCTTCATGATCGTCTCGGCGCCGATGTGCGAGAGGTCCAGCAGCACGTGGTCCTTGTGCGGACCCACGCCACGGCCTTCCTTGATTTCCTGGTCCATCGAGCGCGAGACGAAGTCGCGCGGTGCCAGGTCCTTGAGCGTGGGCGCGTAGCGCTCCATGAAGCGCTCGCCGTTCGCGTTGCGCAGGATGCCGCCTTCGCCGCGCACGCCTTCGGTGATCAGCACGCCCGCGCCGGCCACGCCGGTGGGGTGGAACTGCCAGAATTCCATGTCCTGCAGCGCGATGCCTGAGCGCGCCGCCATGCCCAGACCGTCGCCGGTATTGATGAACGCGTTCGTCGAGGCCGCGAAGATCCGGCCCGCGCCGCCCGTGGCGAAGAGGGTGGTCTTGCCTTCGAGGATGTAGACGTCGCCCGTTTCCATTTCCAGCGCGGTCACGCCCAGCACGTCGCCTTCGGCGTCGCGGATCAGATCGAGCGCCATCCATTCGACGAAGAACGTGGTCTTCGCCGCGACGTTCTGCTGGTACAGCGTGTGCAGCAGCGCGTGGCCGGTCCGGTCAGCCGCCGCGCAGGCGCGCTGCACCGGCTTCTCGCCGTAGTTGGCCGTGTGGCCGCCGAACGGGCGCTGGTAGATCGTGCCGTCCGCGTTGCGGTCGAACGGCATGCCCATGTGTTCCAGTTCGTACACGGCGTTCGGCGCTTCGCGGCACATGAACTCGATCGCGTCCTGGTCGCCGAGCCAGTCGGAGCCCTTGATCGTGTCGTAGAAGTGGTAGTGCCAGTTGTCCTCGCTCATGTTGCCCAGCG
>NZ_JBANLK010000114.1:0-1305 GCF_054968425.1 Paraburkholderia sp. AV2 | reverse complement strand
TCTCAACGCCAAATATCTCGCACTACAGAATACCGTTTAGATCGCGACGGAACAGGCAGCGAACTGGAGGATGCTTTCGATCTGGTTATCTTCCTCTCACTGCCAACAGATCTACGACTCCAGAGGATAGAGGCGCGGGAGATATCCTTGTTCGGCTGCGCCGATCCAGCATTCATGGCTTGGTCCGCTCAGTATGAACAGGGACAATTACCAGGCCGCAGCCGGGCGCGGCACGAAGCGTGGCTGAAAAGTCGTCGGTGCCGTGTCTTGCGATTCGAGCAAGATCAGGCCATCGAAGATCGGGTGCAGGAAATCATCGAGTTGATTTCACCCGCCGTCTGATTTTCCGCTATTGTCAACGATTCGTGGTGCAGCGTCGAATGGCCGAAAGTGGCCGAACTCGGTCCGATGCGCCCACTACGCAGGCTGGCTGAGAGGGGCATTCAGAAAGTTCAAAGTTGAGTGAACGAACGCCCAGATAGTTCAAACTTAAGCGAAACACCGGTTCAAAGTTTGCCTGAGCAGCACGACCGGAAAGCCTTATCCTAGCTACATGAACAGTTCCAGGTTAAGTGAATCTCGACAGGTATCGCGTGACGGGCGCGCCTGGCGCTGGGCGTTGTCCCCCTCCCGGCTGCCGTACGATGGCGGCAATCACCATTATTTTTCAATTAAAACAACGATTTATAGAAAATAACCGCAACTTCGAGCATTTGGATGATGAAAGCTTCACGCTATCGCCCGACGCAAAACCGGCCCAGCGCATTGCGACACCGGGAACCCAGGGAAATCCCCGATCGCTGGGTAAGTATCTGGCAGATCGGCAAGCTAGATCTGCCGCGCCATTCCCGGCCTCTTGCAGCCACATGGGTCAGAGATGGCCGGTGTCGCCGTCCCGCTTCGCCTTGCATAGATCGATGAACCGCTGCACCGGTTGCGACAAGGTCGCGCCTCGCCGTGTCGCGATGCCATAAGGGGCACCGCGTCGCTCGATCCGCAACGGCAGGATCCCAACAAGGCCGTACTCCGCAAAATATTGTGCGACCTTGAGCGGCATCAGGCCCACTGTGCCGGCCCCCGACCGTAGCAGCGAGACCGTTGCGAAGGTCGACGACGTCTCGATCGCATAGCGGGGAAACGGCAGTTGCGCGTCGTCGAAGAGCTGCTCGAGCAGCGAGCGCATCGGCAGCATTGCCTGCGGCACGATCCAGGGGTTGCCCGCGAGATCGGCGAGCTTCGCCGGTGGCTTGCGCATGAGCGGATCCCGACCTTCAACGATGAGACAGACCTCTTCGATTTCGAGCG
>NZ_JBANLK010000113.1:0-1436 GCF_054968425.1 Paraburkholderia sp. AV2 | reverse complement strand
GAGCAATCGTCAATAGTGGTGTACGGGCGGGACGGCATGATCAGGCGGCCAGCGCTTGAGGAGCCGGTGTGCTTTCAATCACCGGGTTTCCGTCTTTGAACGGAACGCCCTTCAGAAGCTGATCAATTTTCTCGGCGCTGCGAATCTTCCTCCAGGTCTGCCCGGCCGCTTCAATCAGCTTGAACGCCATCGCCAGGAAGGTCGCGCGCGACAGACAGTTGCGCGTGCGGCTCGTGCGATGGCGTACCGTCGCAAACGTCGATTCGATCGGATTCGTGGTCCGCACATGCTGCCAGTGCTCCGCAGGGACATCGTAGAACGTGAGCAGTGCGTCTCGATCCTTCGTGAGCTTCTCGACAGCCTTCGGGTACTTGGCCGCGTACACGTCGACGAACTGATTGAACGCAACAATCGCATCGGCGCGCGTCGCGGCATTCCAGATCTCTGCGAGCGCCGCCTTGGCCTTGCCGTGCTGCGATTTGGGCATCGCGTTGAGGATATTTCCGACCTTATGAAACCAGCAGCGCTGATGTCGCGTTTGCGGGAACACCTCATCGAGTGCCGCCCATAGTCCCATCGCGCCGTCACCAACCGCGAGCAGTGGCGGCGCCTGCAGGCCGCGCGCTTTCAGATCGAGCAGCAGTTCAATCCACGACTGTTTCGACTCGCGGTAACCGTCGCTGAGCGCAACGCGCTCCTTGCCGCCGTCCGGTTTCACGCCGATGATCACGAGCAGGCACTGCCCGTCCGAATCCTCTGTGCGGGCTTGAGTATGGATGCCGTCGGCCCACCAGTAGACCCAGCGCGAGGCGGACAGGTCGCGCTTGTTCCACTTCTCGTACTCTTCTGACCATGCGGCCTTCAGGCGGCTCACGACGCTCGCTGACAGCCCTTTAGCCTGCTCGCCGAGCAGCTCGGACAGTGCGTCGCCCATGTCGCCGGTTGAGACGCCTCGCAGGTACAGCCACGGCAGCGACGATGACACGCGCGGCGACTTGCGCACATAGGGCGGCACGATCGTCGAATTGAACTTGATGCCGGAGCTCGAGCGGTCGCGAACCTTCGGTACCTTGACCGGCACCGGGCCTACCGCCGTGACGATCTCGCGCTCTGGCAGGTAGCCGTTGCGCACGACCGCGCGCCGGCCGTCCATCGTCTTCACATTCGAATATTGCTCGAGCATCGCCGCCAGTTCCGCCTCGATTGCCTGCTGGATGATCCGCCGCGCCCCTTGCTGGATCAGATCGTCCAGGCCGGGTGCGCCCTCAAATTGCGGTTCTGCTGTTTGACTGCTGCTCGTTTCCTGCGTATGTTTCGCCATGGTGGTGGAGTTCGATTGAGGAAGTGTTACCGTGGAAAGCAACATTCTCCATCAATCGCCACCGCCTTCTCCTGCCTCCTCCCTACGCCGCATACACCACTTCCGACGATAACTC
>NZ_JBANLK010000112.1:0-1438 GCF_054968425.1 Paraburkholderia sp. AV2 | reverse complement strand
ACGCGTAGACTTTTTGATGACGCGTCAATACCGGTCCGTCGTATCATCCGGAATTCATCCAACGCCAGGAGTCTTGAGCCGATGATCCTGATTTCCCGTACTTCCCTACGTCGCTGGTCTGCGATGGCGACAATCGCCATCGTTGCAGCGACATCGGCGCTACCCGCGCAAGCCCAACACGATCGACGTGGTGGTGGCGGTTACGGCCGACCCGAGTATCGCGGTGGCGGGTATCACGGCGGCGGCGGGTATCACGGCGGCGGCGGGTATCACGGCGGTGGCGGGTATGGTGGTGGCGACCTGGTCGGTGGCCTGGTTGTGGGCGCGCTCCTTGGCGCTGTCGCTGGCGCGGCCATTTCGAACGCGACGCAGGCACCGCCAGCCGATGTCTATTCCGCGCCCCCGCCCCCACCGCCCCCGGGCGCCTACTACTATCCAAACAGTTACCCAGCCGGTTACTAAAATACGTGCCATGGCGCGGCACCAACACATGGAACGTCAGAGCGACGCACAGTTGTTGCCTGCAGCCCATCTATCAGCGAGCATCCAGCCATGAAAAAATTGGTCCGTAAGACTGTTGTTCCCACCTTGTTCGTCCTTGCCTTCTGCACCACTTCCGCGTGGGCGCAAACGACGGCGGCAAGTAGTCCGGTCGCCGCATCTTCCGCTGTTGCACATCAAGCGCAGAAGCATGGCGACTTCGTGGAGCAACGGATTGACCAACTCCATTCCGAATTGAAGATCACCGCCCAGCAGTCGCAGCAGTGGGATGCGTATGCACAGGTCATGCGCGACAACGCTCATAGCACCGACGCTGCAATACGGGATCGTGCTCAAAAACTGGAGTCGTTGAGTGCCGACGACGCGATGAAGTCTTATGCATCGCTGGCTCAGTTGCATGCCGACAACATGCAGAAGCTCGCGACCGCATTCAGTGCGCTCTACGCCTCGCTGTCCAACGATCAGAAGGCGGTTGCCGACAAGTTGTTCCGCAACCAGCATGGGCGCCCGCACATAAAACATTCCTGGCACAAGCCGGCTGCATCTTCTGGCGCAGCTTCGGCTCCGGTCCCGGCATCGAACTGACCGTTCGCCGTAGGGTTCTCAGTCGGGGGCGAAGCCTTATCACGCCAGCGGATTGCCCAATTCGCGCAGCATCCGCATCCCGATTGCGGAAAAGGCCATCGACATCCCGCCAGTTCCTGTCGATCCCTGGACCATAGAGCAGTTCCCGACGCCTGCCGCTTCATCAATCCGCGCGTATTCCTGCCGACGCTCGTGCTGGACGACGGCACGGTGCTCGGCGAAACGCCCGTCATCATGATGTGCTACCTCGCCACTGGCGGTAGCCGGCCACCTGCCGGCTATTTGACCCGAAAAGCTGAAGGGCTCTTCCGGGTCGTCTCACACCTGTTGCATTAAGCGTGCGCCCGAAGCG
>NZ_JBANLK010000111.1:0-1582 GCF_054968425.1 Paraburkholderia sp. AV2 | reverse complement strand
TATGGAGGAGAGGATGAAGAAGGCTTTGCTTGCCGCAGCGCTCATGTCTGCGGGAATCGTCGCGCATGCACAAAGCAGCGTGACGATGTATGGCCGGCTTGATGTCGGCGTCCAGTACCGCACGGGGATTCCGGGCGGTAACGCCGTGCAGATGGAGAGCGGCGACTGGGGCGAATCGGAATTCGGCTTCAGAGGCGCGGAAGACCTGGGTGGCGGGACGAAGGCGATCTTCAAGCTGGAGATGGGCCTCGATATGATGAACGGCAACTATCAGAATGGTTCGCTGTTCGGTCGCGAAGCGCGCGTCGGTCTGACGAACGATACGTGGGGTACGTTCAAGATTGGCTATGCGGGCGCGGCGGAAATCAGCCAGGACAGTTGGGACGTCGATCCGCAACTGATGCAGTTCTATTCGATCGCCACGCTGGTTCGGGGCCGTAACTGGGCGCAGGCAGGCAACAGCGTGGAATACACCTCGCCGCTGCTCGCCGGTCTCACCTTGAAGGGCCAGTACGATCTTGCGAACGCCTCGAACTGGAACGGCAATGGCGGAACGGGCAGTGCGCCGGGTCAGCTTGGCGCGACCTCCGGTTTCGGTGCGTCGCAGGGCCGTTCGGACGGCGCCAAGATCCAGTACAACGCCTCCGCGTTCGAACTGCAGGCGATCTACGACGAAATCCGCGACCCGTTCGGGCGCTTCAGCAACGTCTACCTGTACTCGCGTTCGATCATGGCCGGCGGCACCTATTCGCTCGGTCCGGTCAAGTTCTATGCGGGCTACCAGCACCTCGCGGCGCCCGACGCGGACGAAGCCGGTTATGACTTTGCGGCCACGCCGGGCGGTGCGAGCCTGCCGACCGCGGTCGATCATGAATGGGGTGGCGTGGGCTGGCAGATCACGCCCGTTACGCTGCTCACGGCCGCTATCTATCACGCCAACGCCAACAACGGCAACGGCAACGCGACGCTGTACACGCTCGCCGGTAGCTACAACCTGTCGAAGCGGACGTTCCTGTACTCCGAACTGGGCTATATCCACAACAGTTCGACGTCGAACATCGGCCTCGGCGACGGTTATGCCGATCCGTACGGTACCGGCGGCGCGACCAATGCGAATGGCGGCGGCGCGGTTGGCAGCGGCCTCAACGAAGGTCCGGGCTACGGTCATGGCCAGTTCGCCGGCAACGTCGGCATCATGACCCAGTTCTAAAGGAGCAGCGGCAACAAGCATCGACTCGTCGAGCGGGAAGCCGGACCGGCAGGACCGGACTTCCCGCGCGTGAGGTTCGTCCCCGAGGTTCATCCGCTTAAGCCGGGAAGAAATCAGGAAGAATTTTCAGAGCAAGGAGAATCGATATGAAGTTGATACAGGTTGCCAGGGTCACCACGGCGGCGTTCGCACTGACGCTCGCCATGGGTGCTCACGCACAGGCCAGCGATACGTCGGCAAATAACGCGGCGGCGGCAGCGCCGACTTCCGCCAAGGCAACGAAGGCTGCGAACCGTGCGCTCGCCAAAAAGGTTCATCGCGCACTGGCACGTACCAAGGGACTGGATCCGACTCACATCTACGTCAAGGTCG
>NZ_JBANLK010000110.1:0-1887 GCF_054968425.1 Paraburkholderia sp. AV2 | reverse complement strand
TCTGCTGGAACATCTTCAGCCGAGCTGAGCGGCCATTTTGAACTGGCCTTTTACGGCCAACGTATCGCATCGACAGACAATGCCCGCCTCACGCCATCGCAAGGGCATCCGCCCTGCGTGCCCGCGCACAGACAGGGCACCACGACGGCCTGGTACCATTCGCTGTAGATTTTGGGGCCTGTTCTTCATGGTTCAGTCTTCACTGAGCGAGCAGCCCGCTCAGCAGCAGCGCGCCTGAGTTGCGGTATATAGCGTTCCGGTTCAAAACGCATTCCCGTAATGGGCTTCCCGTCCGGCGATTGTCCAAGCCACCCCGACCACCCGAGCTGCGCCGGGCCGCCCATGACTGCAGGCGGTGCACTCTGCGGCTTGATCTGCAGTTCGAGTTCCCAGTCATACTCCTCGCTCACAAACGCCCTCACCCATTCGATCAGTCTCAGCAGATCTTCTCCCTGTGGTATGAAGCGCAGGTAGTCCGCCAGGTCCAGTGGGCCCATCACAATGCATAATCGGTACTGTCGATCCAGCACCTGCTGACCAAGCACCGCACCTGTACCGATGAATGACGATGCACGGTGCTCACCCATGACGCTGCAGCTTTCCGGAGAAAGCGACATCCAGTGAGGGACAAATTCCTCGATCTCTACTGGCACCCCAAAATAATTTGCGAGCGCGTTGCGCAACCCTTCCGGATTACGGGCCTCACGAACAAGGTGCGGTGCAGCCGAAAGACGTGCATGTGCAGGCAACGGCCAAGGTCTGTCCTGCCTCCGGGGGAAACCTGAAAGACTTGCAACATAAAGCGAAAACCGGTCGTGTTCAGGCCGATCGAGACTCAGGGTCGATTGCGCCAATGCCCACGCGCGATACAGCAATGTCAGCGAGCGATGATGAAAGATGTCCAGGAATTTGCTGAGCGTCGGATCCCGGCGATGTTCTTCACGCTCGCGAGCGATTTCGGTGACGTGAATCGGTAACGGCCCGTTCGGTCCAAGCATTCCAAGACCAAAAAGACGAATGCGCAGCTTGCCGTCCCGAAGACTTGCCTCGGCGATCTCACGTGGAGCAAAGATCAGGCTGGCTTTCTGCCCCACATGAAACGGCTCGGTCCGAGGCAATTCAGCCGTGCCGACTGGACTAACATTTGCACGGGCACCTATGCGGCGCATGAGGGCGAAGAAACCATAGCGCCACGGCTCGCGCTGCAGATGCTCCATCATTGCAGGTGACAGCACATCTTCCGGCAGGACGTTATTGTCCGATGCACGTTCCATCAGCTCACCTTGTCAGTACCAGTAACAGACCCGGACACGAAATACCACTGACCACCCTCCGGGTCGAACAGCGCCAGTTGCTCCGGCCATGGATTATTCTCGCGGCTGGCATCTCGCCAATCCGCGGTTTCCAGTTTCTTCCGGGCTAGTTGATAGGCGCGAGTCAATGTTTCGCCCTCCCAGCTATCAACCTCCTGTAGCGTCTCGCGCCACGCGAACAGACCCGCGCGCTCATACAACGCGCTCACGCTCTCAAGCGTCGCACAATCCACCTCGAATGCTGCCGGCAGTTTTCGTGTGCGCATATGCAGTTTCCGGCAACAGCTCCGCATCTGGTAATCCATGTCGACCTTCACGCGTGCATTGTGAGTGTCCCATCCGCCATGGAGATACACGACATACCCATCGCCTTCTGGTGAGCGGAAAAGTCGGGGGGCGATCTCCGATGCTGACCTCGCGAAATACCGTGTACGCCCCCGGTTCATAGATTCCGCCTCCATGTCTGCATCGAATGAAGACAGGAAACCCCGGATAACCGGACCATCAACCGAATTGTTGTAAGAGACGGTTTCATAAAGGCTGTTGAGTTCGCTGAAGAGTGTTCCAGCAGATC
>NZ_JBANLK010000109.1:0-1888 GCF_054968425.1 Paraburkholderia sp. AV2 | reverse complement strand
TCATGCTGCTGTCGCGCCTGGGTGAGCCGCGCCACCGTCTCGCCCATGTCCATCATCGGGGCCGTTGCCCCGGCCCGCGTCTCGGTCGTCACCAGCATGCCCTTGTTGGCCCGCACGACCCCGTGCGCATCGGTGGCCATCTCGATACCCTCACCGCGCGCCACCGTGCGCCCCCTGTTGCCCTCGATGCGCGTATTGAACCCCGCCACGAACCGCGAGTTCGCCTGGTCGCTCGCCACCTGCACCTGGAGCCTGCCGGGCGTGTCGTCCGTCACCACGCTGTTCGACGCGATGCTCTTGCCTCCAATGTCCTGGCTGCGCCAGCCCGACAGCGCGTCGTTGCCCTGACCCGGCAGGTCCCACGGCGTCGTGTTGTCGTTCGTCGTATGGCTCGACAGTACGAACGGACGATCCGGGTCCTCGTTGATATAGCCCACGTGCACGTGGTCATCCACGCGCGGAATCCAGACCGCCCCGTAACGGTTGCCCTGCCACGGCTGCGACAGCGGCACCCAGCACGTCGCGCGACCGTCGCGTTTGCCCCGCCGGTCCCACGTCATCCACAGCTTGAGCCGCGCCATCTGGTCCGTGCAGATGATGTCCTTGTCGTACCCCGCCACGATGGCCGTCTCCGCGAACGCGCGCGGCTTCTTCGCGGTCAGCGGCGTGCGGTACACCTCGTTGGCGTCCTGTGCCGTGAAGCTCGTTTTGCACGTGTACTCGCGCTGCGGCTGTCCGCTTTGCGTGACCGTATCGTTGTTCACGATCTCGATCTTCGTGCCCGTCACTACGTATTCCATGTTGGCCGGGGCATACGGGAAGCCTTCCAGGTAGAACGCGAAGCCCGTCTTCAGCCCCCGCAGGTTGCCCTTACCCCTGATCCGCAGGGACTTGCAGCGGTGCGCCTCGGCCCGCATGCGCGCCAGGTGGTCCGCCTCGAACTCCCAGTCGTTGCGCTCGCCATGCAGGCCCATGCCGCCCTGGAGCGGCTGCGCGTACTCGGCCGGGATATATTCCTCGGCGTTGTCGCCCGTCGCCGCGCGGTGGATCTGGATCGTGCGGTTCAGGTTCGCCTCGCCCCACGTATAGTCGTAGTCCGTCACCGTCACCTTGCCGGTCGTGAGCGCACGCGACAGCGCCAGCTTGTGGATGTGTTCCTCGTCAATGCGCTGGCCGCCCCGGTCGAGGTAGCGGATCGTCCGCCAGGCCGCGCCGTGCTTTTTCCAGCTCGCGCCGTCGAACAGCCCCAGGGTGTCCTTATCGTAAAAAAACGTGATGCCCCACTCCTGCCATAGGCGGTTCAAAAAATCCCAGTCGCTTTCGTACCATTGGCGTACATAGTCGCGCTTCGGGTAGCTCTTGCGCCCATAGCCGGGACCGTCCACGCGGTAACGCACCATCACCGGATAATCCGCCAGCACCTCGCGGGTGATCCCGATCACGTCCTGGTCCAGGAACACCCGGTTTTCGCGGTTCAGGGTCAGCAGCCAGAGGCTGGGCCGCAGGCGCAGGCGCCAGGTCACGCGCCGCTCGTCCGCCCCCAGGCACTTCACCCCGGCGATCACCCCCGAGATTTCCCGCACGTCCGCCCCGGTGTTGACCGCGCCGCCGTCCGCCCGGGTGCCGTTGCCCTCGCAGGCGATCTTCACCGTCATGTGCTTGCCGACGAGCTTGTTGACGTCGACGTACCGGGGCACCTGGGTAAAGTGAACCGCCTCGATGGTCGTGACGTCCACCTCGTAGTCGTAGAGGCGGCCCAGCTTCTCGACGCCGCGCAGGCGCGCGGCCACGAAGAGGGGCGTGCCGTGGTATTCCGGGAACGCGTCGCTTGCCACCTCCAGCGTGCGCGGCTGGGTATTCCAGGACATCCGTGATCCTCCTTACAGAA
>NZ_JBANLK010000108.1:0-1959 GCF_054968425.1 Paraburkholderia sp. AV2 | reverse complement strand
ACGCGCTCGAACATCCAGTACAACTGGATCCAGCTCGAGGAGACGCCCGAAATCCTCGCCAAACTCGCTTCGGTGCAGATGCACGGCATCCAGACCTCGGGCAACTGCATCCGTAACATCACCGCCGACCAGTTCGCGGGCGTGGCGCCCGACGAGGTCGTCGATCCGCGCCCCTGGGCCGAGATCCTGCGCCAGTGGTCGACGTTCCACCCCGAATTCGCCTGGCTGCCGCGCAAGTTCAAGATCGCCGTCTCGGGCTCGAAGGAAGACCGCGCGGCCGTGCAGATCCACGACCTGGGCGTCTACCTGGAGCGTAACGTCGACGGCGAAATTGTCGCGAGCATCCTCGCGGGCGGCGGCCTCGGCCGCACGCCCATCGTCGGTGCGATCATCAAGCGCGACCTGCCGTGGCAGCACCTGCTGACCTACTGCGAAGCCGTGCTGCGCGTGTACAACCGCTACGGCCGCCGCGACAACCTCTACAAGGCGCGCATCAAGATTCTCGTGAAGGCGCTCTCGCCGGCGAAATTCGCCGAGCAGGTGGAAGAGGAGTGGCAGCACCTGAAGGACGGCCCCTCGACGCTCACGCAGGCCGAAGTGGAGCGCGTGTCGCAGCACTTCGTGCCGCCCGCCTACGAAAAGCTGCCCGATACCGATACGTCGTACGAAAAGCATCTGCTCGAAACCCGCGCGTTCGCGCGCTGGGTGGAGCGCAACGTGCGTCCGCACCGCGTGCCGGGCTATGCCTCGGTGACGCTCTCGCTCAAGCCGCGCGACATCGCGCCGGGCGATGCCACCGACGCACAGATGGAAGCCGTGGCCGACTGGGCCGACGCGTATTCGTTCGGCCAGATCCGCGTCTCGCACGAGCAGAACCTGATTCTCGCGGACGTGAAGAAGCGCGACCTCTATGCGCTGTGGGAAAAGGCGAAGGCGCAGGGCTTCGCGACGGCGAACATCGGCCTTCTGACCGACATCATCGCGTGCCCGGGCGGCGACTTCTGCTCGCTCGCGAACGCGAAGTCGATCCCCATTGCGCTGGCGATCCAGGCGCGTTTCGATAATCTCGACTTCGTCCACGACCTGGGCGACCTGTCGTTCAATATCTCGGGCTGCATGAACTCGTGCGGGCACCATCACGTCGGCAACATCGGCGTGCTGGGCGTGGACAAGGACGGTGCGGAGTGGTATCAGGTGTCGCTGGGCGGCGAGCAGGGCAATGGCGCCAATGGCGCGCGCCTGGGCCGTGTGATCGGGCCGTCGTTTTCGGCCGAAGAGATGCCGGACGTCGTGCAGAAGGTGATCGATACGTTCGTCGAGCACCGGCTCGAAGGCGAGCGCTTTATCGACACGTACGACCGCATCGGCATCGCACCGTTCAAGGAACGCGTGTACGCCTCGCGCCAGCCGGCGCACGCCTGAACCCGCACGCAACGAGAGACGAGAGTTAAGCAAATGGCTTTGATCATCAGGAATCGCGAGATCGTTGAAGACGGCTGGCAGGTCGTGCGCGCGGCCGAAGACGGCGCACTGCCCGAAGTGGCGGCGCTGCCTGCGGGCCAGATCATCGTGCCGCTCGCGCTGTGGCAGGCGCAGCGCGACGCGCTGGTGGCCTCGCGCAGCCGGGACGAGCTCGGCGTGTGGCTTGCGCCGGAGAGCGAACCGGCCGATATCGCGGGCGATTTCGACGAGGTGGCTCTGATCGCAGTGGATTTCCCGGTGTTCCGTGACGGCCGCGGTTATTCGACGGCGCGTCTGCTGCGCGAACGCTATGGCTACCAGGGCGAGCTGCGCGCGATTGGCGATGTGCTGCGCGACCAGTTGCGCTTCTACGAGCGCTGCGGCTTCGATGCGTATGCGCTGCGCGCCGACAAGGACCTCCACGACGCGCTCAAGGCGTTCACGGAGTTCACGGTGCAGTATCAGGGCGCGTTCGACGAGCCTTCGCCGCTGTTCCGC
>NZ_JBANLK010000107.1:0-2026 GCF_054968425.1 Paraburkholderia sp. AV2 | reverse complement strand
CTGGCCGCCTGATCATGCCGTCCCGCCCGTACACCACTATTGACGATTGCTCCACGGACCGCGCGGTGAACGACATCGATCTGGATCCGCAGCGCCTTGTCGTACTGCGCGTGGGGGGCAACTGGCTGCACCGCTTCGTGCTCAACGATGCGCAGGGAAACGTGACGCTCGATGCCGGCGTCTCGGAGGGCCTGCCGTGGCTGGAGGCGGACCACGACGCGCCGGGGATCTCGCGCGACGACGCGCACAGCCAGTTCACGAAGGCCGATGCCACAGGCACGTTCACGTTGCCGCTGCCGAAGCTGGGGGGGGGCAGCGTTCGCGTATCGCGGTGCGGTTGGCGGCCAGTTCACGAACGTGGCGCTGTACGGCACCGAGCAACTGTACCTGGGCGGCATGGACACGATCCGGGGTTTCCGTTCGGGCGATCTGGCGGGTGACCGTGGCATTTACTCGCGCAACGAGCTGGCCTGGGTGAACGTGCCGGTGTGGCACGACGCCCGTATCGAGCCGTATGTGTTTCTGGATGCCGGCAAGGCGAGTCTCGTCGCGACGCCGGGTTTCCCGACGCTGGTGGGCATCGGCAGCGGCCTGCGCGCGCAGTGGCAATGGCACACCCAGCAGTTCTCGGGCGAGGCGCTGGTGGGGCGCCAGCTATGCCGGCCGGCCGAAATCGGCCCGCGCGCGACGCTCGTGCTGGGCACGTTCAACTGGGCGTTCTAGCAAAAATCTTTCTCATAAGGGTGAATCCATGTTTCGACTCGACAACACGATTCGTGCCGCATGCGTAGCGGCGTTTGCTTCAGTTGCGCTGAGCGTGTTCGCGCCGACGTTTGCTCACGCAGCGGACGCGCCTGCGGCGGGGCTACCCGCGGGCACGGCAGCCGTCGTCAACGGCGTGAGCATTTCCGACGTACAGCTCGACGAGGCGGTACGCGTGGCGGTGCAGGTTGGCCATCAGGCCGACACACCGCAACTGCGGCAGGCGGTGAAGCAGCAGCTCATCGCGCGTGAGCTGTTCCGCCAGAACGCAGAGAAGGCGGGTTATGGCACGAAGCCTGAGGTGCAGCAGGCGATGGACGTGGCGAAGACGAACGCCGAAATGCAGCTCTATCTGAAGGACAACATTCACGCCGAGCCCGTCACGGATGCGCAGGTCAAGGCCCGCTACGACGAGATCGTTGCGTCGCTGGGCAGGGTGGAATACAAGCCGCGGATCATCGTGGTGCCGGATGAGGCGACGGCGACGATCGTGCTTGCGCAACTGAAGTCGGGGCAGCCATTCGACGCACTGGCGCGCCAGTACAGCAAGGCGCCGAGTGCGGCGGCCGGGGGCGAGCTGCCGTGGGTCAGCTTCAAGACTCCCGCGGAAGACGGCAAGACCCAGGGCTTGCCGCTTGCCGTGGCACAAGCGATTGCGCAGCTTCCGGCGGGTGGTGTGACGCCGCAGTCTGTTGCCCTTGGAAAGGACGGTAGCGGCCCATATGCAATCGTTAAGGTGGACGCGATGCGGCCAACGCAGGTGCCGGCGTTCGATCAGGCGAAAGCGACCATCGCACAGCAACTGCAGGCGCTCGCATTGGAGAAAGCGGCGGCGCTGTTCACGGCCGGGCTGCTGAAGGGGGCGACAATCCAGCAGTAACGGAGTGAATGGAGGCGGGTGCGGGCTGTGGGAGTCTTCGGGGTATAGGTCGTCTTCGTCGAAGTCGACATCGATCAGGGCGTTGCCGTTGACGATGTTATAAGCCAGCGATGGCAGCAATGCCTGCTCGATCTCCTTCTGCCCAACCTGCGTCGATCCAGCGGTTCCCTCATCAAGCAGCTTCAAGAACAGGGTGGAGTTGCCCCTATTAAATCGAACAGGCCACGGCTATTTGCAGTAACACAGCAATATGCCAAGCCGTTTGGCGACGTATTGGCGTCAGGTTATCTGAAGCTGCTGATGACTGTCCAACGACCTTCTTCGAATACACGCGTAGACTTTTTGATGACGCGTCAATACCGGTCCGTCGTATCATCCGGAATT
>NZ_JBANLK010000106.1:0-2389 GCF_054968425.1 Paraburkholderia sp. AV2 | reverse complement strand
GATAGATGGTCTGGTAGCGGTGCGGATTGAGGTTGCGCGTGAGGTGGCGCAGCATGGCGGTCTTGCCCACGCCGGGCTCCCCGGTGAGCAGGCCGATGCCGGGGCTGTCGAGCAGCCACTGGAAGCGTTCGGACAGGCGCGCGAGCGCGCCATCGTCCCACAGATCGGTGCCGTCGGTGTCCAGCGGCGCGCAACGCAGGCCGAAGTGTTGGCGGTACATGTGTCAGTCCTCGCGACGGTAATGATGTTGATGGACGAGTTCGATGAGGTTGGCTGTGGCAGCGGGCGCTGCAGTCGCGGCAACGGCGGGCGTCCTGCTGCGCCGGCGCCGGCTGTTGGCCAGCGCATCAAGCGCGGTGGCCGCGCCCAGTGGAGCGCCCTGCCTGCTCTGGACACGCACGACCGTACCGGCGTGCGGATCGACGACGAGCACGACGTAGTGGCCGCTGAGTTCATAGGGCACCTCGAAGACGGCGCCTTCGTACGAGACGGTGCCGTCGCGGCGCACGCGTCGCTCGACGCGGTGCAGGAACAGCTCATCGAGCCTGGGGGCAAGCGAGCCGAGCGCGCGGATGCGCGGCAGGTCCTGCCGGTAGCGCGAGAGCGGCGTCACGTTCTCGCCCAGCGCGCTGTGTGGCTCGCAGTGGTAGACCTGTTCGAGCCACGCCCACAGCCGCGCGTTCAGGTCAGTCAGCTCGCGGATGTGTGTGGTGTCCAGTTCGGAGAGGAACTGCTCGCGTACGGTACGGTGCCAGCGTTCGAGCTTGCCCTTGCTTGTGGGCTGGTAAGGCTGGCAATGCACGAGACGCACGCCCAGGTCTGCGCAGATGGTCTGCAGGCTCGCGGCGCGATAGGCCGCGCCGTTATCGACGACGAGCATCTTTGGAATTCCGCGACGCAAGAGCGCCTGCTTGAGCACGCCCTCGATCTCGAGGGCCGTCTCGGACAGACAGAAGGCGCTGTGTGCAACGAGGCGCGAGGCATCGTCCATGAGCGAGACGAGATAGGTCTTGCGGCGCGCCCCGCCAAACGAGAACGTCGGGCCGTGCATGACGTCACCGTACCAGATGGAGCCAGCGTACTCGGCCACGAAGCTGCGCTTCTCCTGGGCAACGACTGTAGGGCTGGCGATACGCGAGAGGTCGTGAGACTTGAGCAGGCGGTGCACGGCGCAGCGTGAGAGTGTGCCGCGCGCCACGATGCCGGTGGCCTCCAGCAACAGCCGGATCTGGCGCACCGAGCGGCTGGGGTTCTCGCGTTTGGCGGCGAGCACCGCAGCCTGCACGACCTCGGGCAGCTTCGAGCGACCCGTGTCGGTGCGCGGCCGGATGGCGAGCCCTGCGATGCCTTCGCGTCGCCAGGCGTAGTACCACGTCTGCAACGTGCGCTCGCTGATGTGACGCCGGCGCGAGCCCGGGATCGCGTACTCCTTGAGGGCGAGCTGACGCAACAGCTGTAGCAGCTCGCCGCGTTCGAGTCGCTCGCGGCTCACGATGGGGCCGAGCACGGACAGCCGGAACAGCGCCACGGGGTCGATGTCGTTCATGAAGTCTCCGTTGAAGTGGAAGAGACCTCATGAAACGCCTGATGCCGTGCAGGCGGCAGTGGGCAGACCCTGTGGGTTGCCCGTTACCGCGTCCGGCAGTGCGTCTCGTGTGGAATTGCGTTCAGCCGATCACGGGACATCGAGGCCATCCAGATCAAGCCAGGCCATCGCACGCGACAGCGACATGAGCGCGAAGCAGGGGCGCCAGAAGGTCGCCGTGTCGGCTGCGCGGCCCAGTTCGGGCAAGCGGCTTCGCAGGGCGAAGGCAAAGTCCTCACTGCAGCGCATGAGCCATCGCCACCAGCGGCGCACGGTGTGGCGATCGATGCCGACCAGGGCTGCGATGCGGCGCAGCGACAGGCCAGAGAGGATCAGGCAGAGCACGAGTTGCTGCAACGCCCAGCCGTACCAGCGCAGCGGGCAGATGCACAGCGGCAGGCGCGAACAGGTACGTCGGCAGGCGGCACAGCAATAGCGTGGCACGGGCACCGGATTGAGCGCGCCGGTGACGCTTCGGTCGGCCTTGCGTTCATAGAAGCCGTGCGCCCACAGGCACGTGCGGCCGCAGTGCGGGCAGCGGCCGGGATGATAGGACTGGGGCGTGGTGACGATGGAGCGAAGATGCTGTTCGAGCGTGAGAAAGGAATGTACGATCCGAAGCATAGGCCGGGCTGTTCTGCGTTCGTGGGCTGGTGTGAGAGCCGTCTCACGATAACAGAGGAGTACCGGCCTATCTCATGTCCACCGCATCGCACGATGCTCACGCTGAAATTCAGGAAATCGCCCTGGACGAACGCGAGACAAATACCCCCCGCCCAAACTCAAATAGCCCGAGCCGTAACA
>NZ_JBANLK010000105.1:0-2560 GCF_054968425.1 Paraburkholderia sp. AV2 | reverse complement strand
TGTGCTTCGGTGTACTACGGATACAGGTTCGGATGTCTCTCAGGCCCTGCGGGTGCTTGCGGTTCGGGCCGTGGCTGGATCGCAACCCGACCCGGAGCGCGCCGGAATCAGGCGCGAATCACGCCGCGCGGCGTCCCAGCGGCGCCCCCACGGCGCCCACCGGCGCGGCAGGCGGCTCCGCCCCGGCCGGATCGGGCTGGATGAAGGCCATCTGCATGTCGCGCATGCGTTTCTTCTCGCGGGCCATCATGATCTGGTTGGCCACGATCACCCCGATCGTCACCGCGCTGATAAAGAGCGTGGCCAGCGCATTCATCTCGGGATTGAGCCCCAGGCGCACCCGCGAGAACACCACCAGCGGCAGCGTGGTCGAGCCCGGGCCCGAGAGGAACGCGGAGAGCACCAGATCGTCGATCGAGAGCGTGAACGAGAGCAGCCAGCCCGAGATGAGCGCCTGCGAGATCAGCGGCAGCGTGATCACGAAGAACACCTTGAAGGGTGTCGCGCCCAGATCGAGCGCGGCCTCCTCCAGCGAGCGGTTCATCTCCTTGACCCGCGACTGCACGATGATCGCCACGTACGAGACGCACAGCATCACGTGGCCGATCCACATGGTCAGCACGCCCCGGCCCTTCGGCCAGCCCAGGAACTGCTCCATCGCCACGAACAGCAGCAGCAGCGAGATGCCCTGGATCACCTCGGGAATCACCAGCGGCGCGTTGATCATGCCCGCGAAGAGCGCAAAACCCCGGAAGCGCCCCATGCGCGCGAGCACATAGCCCGACCACGTGCCGATCACGACCGAGGCGAACGCGGTCATCAGGCCGATCTTCAGCGACAGCCACGCGGCGTTGAGCAGTTCGTCGTCCTGCAGGAGCGCGGCGTACCACTTCAGCGAGAAGCCCGACCAGACGGTGACGAGCTTCGATTCGTTGAAGGAATACACCACGAGGCTGATGATCGGGATGTACAGGAACAGAAAGCCGAGTGTAAGCACACCGGTGGAGAGGGTGCGGTTGGGCCTGATCATTTGCCTTGCTCCAGTTGCCTGACCTGGTTGTGCTGGAAGAGGGCCATCGGCACGAGCAGCAGCAGCACCATCGCCACCGTGACGGCCGAGGCCATCGGCCAGTCCATGTTGTTGAAGAACTCGTCCCACATCACGCGGCCGATCATGAGGGTGTCGGCGCCGCCGAGCAGTTCGGGGATCACGTACTCGCCCACCGCGGGGATGAACACGAGCAGGCTGCCGGCGATGATGCCGTTCTTCGAGAGCGGCAGCGTAATGCGGGTGAAAGCGACCCAGGGCTTCGCGCCGAGATCGTAGGCGGCCTCGAGCAGGGTGAGGTCCATCTTGACGAGGTGGGCGTAGAGGGGCATGACCATGAAGGGGAGGTAGGAATAGACCATGCCGATGTAGACGCCCGCGTCGGAGTGATAGAGGCGCAGGGGCGAGTGGATGAGGCCGATGGCCATGAGGGCGTGGTTCAGGAGCCCGTCGTCCTTGAGGATGCCGATCCAGGCGTAGACGCGGATCAGGAAGGAGGTCCAGAAGGGCAGCATGACGCCCATCATGAGGAGGTTGCGGGTGGCGGGGTTCGAGCGGGCGATGTAGTAGGCGACGGGGTAGCCGATGAGCAGGCACAGGAGGGTGGAGACGGCCGCCATCTTCAGGGAGCTGATGTAGGTGGCGATGTAGAGGTCGTCCTGGAGGAGGAAGGCGTAGTGGCCGAGCTGCAGGGCGAAATGGACGACGCCGTCCTTCATCCCGACGAGGTTGGTGTAGGGGGGCACGGCCATCATCTGGTCGGCGAAGCTGATCTTGAACACGAGCACGAAGGGCACGGCGAAGAAGAGCGTGAGCCAGAGGAAGGGCACGCCGATGACGGCGGTGCGGCCGGAGGGCACGAAGCGGGAGAACAGGCGCGAGAAGACGCGCAGCGCGCCGCCGGAAGCGGCAGAGGCATGGGTGGAGGGCAGGGAAGTACTCATGGTGTCCTCTTCCTCATTGCGTGAGCACGACGCCGCTGGCGGGCGACCAGGAGACGTAGACGTCGTCGTTCCAGGCGGGCGCGCCCTCGCTCATGAGGTGCGAGCTGGAGAGGTTGGAGACGACCACCTTGCCGCCGGGCAGGCGCACGTGGTAGAGCGAGTAGCTGCCCATGTAGGCGACGTCGGAGACGACGCCGCGTGCCCAGTTGTGGGGCGTGCCGGGCTTCTCGCGGGTGACGCGCACGCGCTCGGGGCGCACCGAGATGCCCACGGGCATGCCCAGCGGCCCGGTGATGCCGTGGCTGACGTACATGCGCGTTTCGAGGTCCCCGCTCTCGACGAAGATGTGGTCGGGCTCGTCCTCGACGACCTTGCCCTCGAAGAGGTTGGTCGAGCCGATGAATTCGGCGGAGAAGCGGCTGTTGGGGAATTCGTAGACGTCGGAGGGCGTGCCGGTCTGCACGATGCGGCCCTCGCTCATGACGGCGAGGCGGTTGGCCATGGTCATGGCCTCTTCCTGGTCGTGGGTGACCATGACGCAGGTGACGTCGACCTTGTCGATGATGCC
>NZ_JBANLK010000104.1:0-2612 GCF_054968425.1 Paraburkholderia sp. AV2 | reverse complement strand
CCCGATCTATAACGCTCGGAGCAGTTCTGCGGTGGACTTGATCAGCTTTGCCTTAGACGGTCGGACTGAGCATCCGTCAGCTGGAGGGCGACTTCCCCGCTGTCCTCCCCCAGCTATCGGTCCGCTGAGCGCAATGCGGACCCATGTCGACTGTCGCGGGGCGACCCTGAACTGCCGTTCAGAGATGGATGACCGTAACGGCCGTCTTTAATCGGACAACTGCCGTTCGCTGCGATTGCTATTGCACATAGGGCGTCACTGCATCGAAGCGGTGCGGCGGCTACACCCATGCCATTTATGGGTTCGTTCGCCGCGGTGTTGGCGGGGCCGCTCAGGATCCTGGCTGAGAGAGCGTAGCGCTGATCGCGGGCAACTCGGGGCGCGGCTGCGGGGCCGTCGCCCCGCCTTCCCCTTCTCTGGCAGCATGGGCGGGGACAATCGCCGGCACCGTCGCCGGCGCTAGCGAAGCGCTGACGAGGAATCCGGTGGATGAAAGAAAGATTGCGGCCAATAAAATAAATGCCAGAAGTTTGCCTCGGTGTGTTAGTGGGCCGTGCCGACGTGCGGGCTGGCGTTCGCGCGGCGCCCGTCTTCTTCTATGCTTCCGCGCGCATTGGCATCCGTCAGCACTCGAGCGGCACTGCCAGCCTACTTCTGCACCTTGTCGTTCAATTGACGCATGTCATTGCCGGCTCGGCGAGACGTCCCGGCCGGCGGGCCACGCCCGAAAGCGACATTCACCAGTGCTCGACGGGCACGATCATTTCCGGGGCAATAGGGCTCCGCCGAGTTGTCGGCAGTCGATCAGTCTGAAGGCCGGGGTGGTTTTGGATGCAAAGCATCGGCGGCGCGAGTGGCATCTACTCACACAGCGGGAAAGACAGTAGTTTTGTCCCGGCTTACGTCATAACCCGCGCAACATCCCTTACTTCCCAAAAGCACTGGACACGATCTGCGTGGGCGGCGCATCCTTCGTGCACGCCGTCGGTTTTTACTGTCACATCACACGGAACGTCCTGTGGCGTGCTCTCGAACAGAGGCTGAGTGTTCCCGAGCGAGCAATGCCGCGCGAGGTTTTCGACTGACGCCGGGACAACGAAACACGCGATCCACGGCGAAGATTAAAGCAGCCCTTCGTTCCGAGTCGCCAGGAACAGCGCTCAATCTGACATTGACTGCTCTTCAAGGCATAGCCGGTGACCTGCCTCGCAAGTGCCACCGAACCAGCGGGAGAATGTCGTGCTTGAAATTACGTATCCGTGGCTTGTTGGGCCTCGTGTGCCTCCGGCGTCGAACACCGTTTCATTCGCTCCCGATCATCCGATGCGGTCGATGATTGTTCCGCGTGGCCTGACGGCCACCGATCTTGACCGGCTCAATTCAATCACGTCTTCGACGCGGCTGGTCAAAGACGGCACCACGTTATACCGTGAGAACGATTCGTTCCGGAGCATATATTTCATACGCGCGGGATCGTTCAAGACTGTTGTCCGGCATCGCGATGGCCCGTTGCAGGTAACAGGATTTTATTTCTTCGACGACGCACTGGGGTTCGAAGGTATCTCTACGATGCATCACAATTGTGAGGCTGTCGCACTCGAAGACAGCAGTGTCCGCATTGTTCCATTCCTTCAGCTCGAACTGCTGTGCCGCGATGTAAAGGCGATCCAGGAGCATGTACATCGGATGATGAGTAGCGAGATTGCTCGTGAGTCGGCCCTCATGATGCTGCTTGGCACGATGACGGCTGAACAACGTCTTGCGGCCTTCTTGCTCAACATTTCGATACGCTTCAAGGCGCGGGGTTACTCGCCGGTGGAGTTCAATTTGCGAATGTCACGCGAAGAGATCGGTTGTTATCTCGGGATAAAGCTTGAAACGGTCAGCCGCATGTTTTCAGAGTTCCGACGAAAGCGCCTGGTAGACACGGACGGCAAGCAGATTCACATTCTCGATCTCGCCGGCCTCGGTTGCATCTAGCCTGACGAGCCTTCGCATACGGAATCCTCATGGGGAGCAGCAATGAAGCCGATTACGCGTCAACAGGAAAGCCGGCTTCGTGATTTGCTGTCTAGGGAGGAAGCGGAAGTTCGAGCGGCCCTTGCGCGCGAATCCATGGAGCACAGCATTAAGTCATCCGAACTTGCCACGCCGGTTGGAGCGGAAGAAGGTCGCGCGCGGCAGGTCCTGGATGAGCATCTGGCGACAACACGTCACCTGATGTCTGAATTCGCTGCGGTTGCTCAGGCACGCCTGCACCTCGATTCACATAGCTATGGCGTGTGCGTTGACTGCCATCGTGACATCGGATTTTCGTCTCTTGTCGCCTGTCCGACCGCAGAGCATTGCGAGGATTGCCAGTTATTGCGTGAACGAACCAGGGGCGAACGGCTGCCATAGTGGGCCCCCCTTAAATTGCACAATGCCGGGCGGCACGACCAGGAGGATTGACGTGCGATGGTGACGCCAGAAATTGCGTCACGAGTGGCGATTTCCTCGTAGACGCCGGAATTCCCGAATTTGTGCCATTGGTGCTGCACAGGCCGACGTCCGGACATGAGTTATCGTCGGAAGTGGTGTATGCGGCGTAGGGAGGAGGCAGGAGAAGGCGG
>NZ_JBANLK010000103.1:0-2931 GCF_054968425.1 Paraburkholderia sp. AV2 | reverse complement strand
CCGCGCCGCGCGGGTCTCGCGGGGGTGAGGGGCTCCGCTGTTGTTCCCGCCCCCATCGGGCGGGGGCTCGCGCGCGCCGGCCCTCGCGCTCTAGCCGCTCCCGGCGGGGGCGTTGTGGGCGCCCCCGCGAGGGGGTGTCGGTCATGGAGTGTCTCCGGATCTGTCGCGACTCATTCGAGCGGAAATCCGCCCTCGAACGATTGCCGCAGGAACTCGGTGAAGCGCGTGACGGCGCGTGGCACGTGCGCGCCGTACGGGCGCACGACATGCAGTTGCGACGCATACGCGCCCACCGGCCGCCAGTTGGGCAGGAGTACGACGAGTTTGCGCCCCTGCAGCGCGCTCTGGGCGCTGAAATCGGGCAGGAGCGCGATGCCCAGGTGTTCGAGCGCGGCGTCGCGCAAGGCTTCGCTGTTGTTGGCCGAGACCGGGCCGTTCACGGTCACGCTGACGCGGGTGTTCTCGGCGCGGCGGCCCGGTTTCTCGAACGACCAGACGCCGGGGCCCGGCGTGCGCGGATAGTAGAGGCAGTCGTGTGCCGCGAGATCGGCCGGCGTGTGCGGCGTGCCGCGCCTTCGGAGGTAGGCCGGCGTGGCGGCAATGACGGAGTGCGTGTCGCAGAGCTTGAAGGCCACGTGCGTTTCCGGCACTTGCGCGCTATGACGGATCGCGAGGTCGAAGCCTTCGGTCGCGATCGAGGTGAGCCGGTCGGAAAGCTCCAGTTGCACGCGTACCTCGGGATTCGCGCGCACGAATTGCGCGAGGCGCGGCACGAGCTGCTGGCGCGCGAACGCGACGGGCGCCGTGACGCGCACGGTGCCGCGCACCACGTCGGCCATCTCGCGCACGTTCGCGAAGCTCGCGGCGATGCGTTCGAATTCCGCGCGCGTTTCCTCCACGAGTTGCCGCCCCGCCTCGGTAAAGCGCACGCTGCGCGTGGTGCGCTGCACCAGTGCGACACCCGCCGCGCGCTCCAGCTCCGCAATGCGCTGGCTCATGGCCGCCTTGCTCACGCCGAGGCGTGCCGCCGCCGCCGTGTAGCTGCCTTGCTCCGCGAGCACGCTGAGCCAGTGCAGATGCGCCCAGAGCGCCTCGATCTTCTGCGTGTCCATGCCGATGATTCCCGCCGAACGTCTCCTGATCAGGGTCCGATCATAGCACCGCGCCGACCCATCTTTCACCATTCGCGTTGCGGATTGTTCGCCATCGAAAACAATCAATTCAGCCGCCGTGGCTTTGCAGGGCCGGGCGGTCTACGTACACTGGGTCCCATCGAACAACCCGCAAGGAGATGACATGCAGGCCTATACCGATAGCGCAGACGTGGTTCACTACATTGGCGGCAAGACTGTACGCGGCGCCGGCGACCGCACCCAGGCGGTCTTCAATCCCGCGACCGGTACCGCCGCCCGCCGCCTCGTGCTGGGCGAGCTGGCCGACGTGGATGCCGCCGTGGCTAGCGCGAAAGCCGCGTTCCCGGGTTGGAGCAACACGCCGCCCATCCGCCGTGCGCGCGTCATGCTGCGCTTTCTGGAGTTGATGAACCGCCACAAGGACGAACTCGCCGCCATCATCACGGCCGAGCATGGCAAGGTATTTGCCGACTCGCAGGGCGAGGTTGCGCGCGGTATCGACGTCATCGAATTTGCTTGCGGGATTCCGCAACTGCTCAAGGGCGACTACACGGAGCAGGTTTCGACGGGCATGGACAACTGGACCGTGCGCCAGCCGCTGGGCGTGGTGGCCGGCATCACGCCGTTCAACTTTCCCTGCATGGTGCCGTGCTGGATGTTCCCGGTTGCGCTGGCTGCCGGCTGCACGTTCATCCTCAAGCCGAGCGAGCGCGACCCGTCGGCGTCGCTCTTCATGGCGCGTCTGCTCAAGGAAGCGGGCCTGCCGGACGGCGTGTTCAACGTCGTGCAGGGCGACAAGGTCGTGGTCGACGCGCTGCTCGCGCACCGCGACGTGAAGGCGGTGAGCTTCGTGGGCTCGACGCCGATCGCGAACTATATCTACGAGACCGGCGCGAAGCACGGCAAGCGCGTCCAGGCGCTGGGTGGCGCGAAGAACCATATGGTCGTGATGCCCGACGCCGACCTCGACCAGGCCGTGGACGCGCTGATCGGCGCAGGCTACGGTTCGGCGGGCGAGCGCTGCATGGCGATCTCGGTGGCGGTGCTGGTGGGCGACGTGGCCGACAAGATCGTGCCGCGTCTGGCCGAGCGCGCGAAGAGCCTCGTCGTCAAGAACGGCATGGAAGCGGATGCCGAAATGGGGCCGGTGGTGACGCAGCAGGCGCTGGAACGCATCGAGGGCTACATCGCAACCGGCGTCGAAGAGGGCGCGACGCTCGTGGTGGACGGCCGCGGCCTGAAGGTGCCGGGGCACGAGAGCGGCTTCTTCACGGGCGGTACGCTGTTCGACAACGTCACGCCCGAAATGCGCATCTACAAGGAAGAAATCTTTGGCCCGGTGCTGGCGTGCGTGCGCGTGAAGGACTTTGCCGAGGCCGTGCAACTGATCAACGACCACGAGTTCGGCAACGGCGTGGCCTGTTTCACGCGTGACGGCCACGTGGCGCGCGAGTTCGGCCGCCAGATCGAGGTGGGCATGGTGGGCATCAACGTGCCGATTCCGGTGCCGATGGCTTGGCACGGCTTCGGCGGCTGGAAGCGCAGCCTGTTCGGCGACATGCACGCCTACGGCGAGGAAGGCGTGCGCTTCTACACGAAGCAGAAGTCGATCATGCAGCGCTGGCCGGAAAGCACCGAAAAGGGCGCCGAATTCACGATGCCCGTTGCGAAGTAACGAAGCCGCGTAACCACGCAGTCGCAGTCATTGTGCCGCGAGCGCCGGTTTTTAAGGGTGACCCCGGCCTTTGCTATGCGGGCCCCGGCCAAGAAGCGCGCAGGCCGCATACGGACGTTAGGG
>NZ_JBANLK010000102.1:0-3065 GCF_054968425.1 Paraburkholderia sp. AV2 | reverse complement strand
AGCTGGCGAAGCGCATCTCGTAAGCGCGGCGCACGACGCGCGACGATAGAAAAGGGGGGGGGCGGGGGGGGGGGGGGGGGGGGTGTCGTTTTTATGGGGCGCGCGGGGGGGCGCCGGCCCGCCGCCCGGCGGATCAGAACGTCAGCACGCTCAGGAACATGCGCTGAAGCCAGCCCACCGTCGTGGCGTCGTTGAGCAGGCCGTGGCCGACCTCCTCGATGCGGGCGTTGGCGATCTTGCCCGATTCGACATAGTTGTTGGCTTCGACGTCGTTCGGGTTGACGATGCCCGAAAGCCGCAGACGCTGATGCTCGCCGCTCATCGAAATCAGCTTTTCCCCGGAAACCACGAGGTTCCCGGTGGGCGTCTTGCTGATCACCGTCACGGCGAGCGTGCCGGTCATGTCGCTCGTCAGCGAACGTTTGCCCGTGCCGTCGAACGAAGTCGAAGCCGAGCCGATGTTGAAGAGGTGCGCCAGACGCGCCGCCGCGGCCGTGGACTGATCCGCGGCCGTGGCCGTGATATCGCTCGAACGATTGGCCGAGGCATTGGCATTGTCGCTGCCGCTATAGGTTTCGGAAAGGCGGATCGTGAGTACGTCGCCAATGCGCTGCGCACGCGGCGTTTCGTACAGCGCGACGGCCGTGCCGGGCTGATAGATCGAGCCCGCGGTGTTCACGTTCAACGGCAGATCGGCAAGCGGCGGCGTCATCGGCGTGTTGACGATCGAGTCGGGGGTCGAACAACCGGTGCAGAACGCGGCGAGCGCGATCGCCATCCCGCAGATGGAAATTAAGGATGCCGACGGATTGGCACGCGCGAGGGAAGAATGAACGCGAAGGGTCTTCATCGGTTGGATCGAATAAGCATTCTTGGGGTGCGCGTGGGGCTCAACCCTCGTCGAACTGGCTGACCCGCATGGTCCGCATGCCGGACGCCGGATGCGGGCTGACGGACTTCAGCGTGTAGGTGAGCGTGGCGCGGTCACCGTCGGGCAGCAGGCAGAGCGTGATCGTGCTCGACGCGTTTTCCCACTCGAAGAGCGGCAGCGTGGTGTCGCCGTGCAGATGCGGTGCGCCGTAGCGCGAGGCGAGCATGTTGCGCAGGTCGAGCGCGGTGGGGCGATCCACGACGAACGACATTTCATAGAGCCGCAGCGGTTCGCCCGGCGCATCGTGCGCGAAGCGCAGCACGTGATCCGCGGCGGGGGCGCCGGCCACGACGGCTTGCGAAGGCGCCCAGCCGTCGAGGGTGCGATGCGCCCATCGGCAGGCGACCGTGGGACTCGCGCGGCTCTTCATCAGCATGCCGATGTCACCGCCCAGCACGTCGGTCTCGCATACCAGGGTACTCTCGTGCGGCGTCGCGCGCACCATGCTAGACGCGCGTAACGCTTCGAGCGGGATGCCAAGCGGGATGCCGCGAAACGAGAAAGGCAGGTTGTCGCGATCGTGCGCGCGAGCATGGGGAACCGCATGGACAACAGGTTTCGCGTTTGCGTCCGCGTCGGCATGCGGGCGCGAATCCGCGCGTGCGGTCGGCGTGCCGAGACACGCCGCGCAGAGGACGATGGCCAGCAGCGATACCGGTTTCATCGAAAGGACCCGGATCAGTCGATCGCGTCGGCACACGTGTCGAACGGCGCGGCAGCGGGATGACCGACCACCGGCACGATCTTCAGCGTTGCCGAAGCGACCCGGCAAGGAAAGGCTGCCACCGCGCAACTGCTGAGCGGCAGCGCAAGGCAGGCGAGCGAGACGGCCGAAGCGGCCCGTGTCATGCGTACTGCGAAGCGATGTCTTTGCACGGCTCGAGACGGAGCGGCAGACATGGGCAGCGGCGCAGCACTCATGCGGTGGTGTTGATGTTCTGGCCGAGCGGACCGGAGGGTGGCGTCGGCCGCACCGTTTCCTGCTGGCTCGACGGCGTGTCGGCGTTCCCGGTGGTGTTGGTGCTTTTCGTGCTGTGGCCGCCGGCTGTCGAGTTCAGCGCGTTGGGGAACGGATTGCTGACGGGGCCGATAGGGCTGGTCATGAGGCGAGTCCTTGACGAGAGTGAGACGAAAAAGAGGGCGCGCCGCATCGAGGCGCGCCCCGACCAAAGCGCCGAAGGGGAGGGTCTCGGCGCCGGGCATGCAAAGTTTCGCGGCGAGGCGGGGTTGGCGAAGCGGGAATCAGGAGGGGGCTTTGACGGGCGCCTTACGAGGTCTTGCGGGGGCGTACGGGGGGCAAGCAGGGGGCGCCGAGTGTACCGTCGTGATAAAAATGTTAAAGATGGTCAAAATGCGGACGACGATGTGCACGTATTTCGGATCTTGCCGTTAATGAGACAGCAGCTCGACCACCGGCTGCTCGACCACCACGGAGAACCGTCATGACTCGCATTGCAAGGATTCTGGCCGCGACGACCGTCGCATTCGCCGTCCTCACGCCGGCCATCGCCAACGCCCACTCGCACCGAGTGTGCCATTTCGACCATCACCACCATCGCGTGTGCCACTGGGTGAAGTAAGCCCGGAGCGCATTCGACGAACGACCTGCAGCCATTCAGAATGAACGGAGCCCTAATGAAAAAATCAGTCTTTTTTGCGGCACTTGCCGCCGGTCTGTGCGTTTCGCTGGGCAGCTTCGCCCAGGTTCCGGCCAGCGCGCCGGCAGGCACCACCGGCCTGTGCAAGGACGGTTCGTTTAACAGCAGCGCAAGCAAGAAGGGCGCGTGCAAGGGGCACAAGGGGTTGAAGACCTGGTACGGTGCCGCCGCGAGCGGCACGGCCGCAGCCAGCGCGCCCGTTGCCGCAACTCCGGCAACGGGTGCCCCGGCGGCGGCCGCGTCTACCGCCGCCGCGGCAACACCGGGTGGCGGTCCTGGCCAGGTGTGGGTCAACACCAAGTCCAAGGTCTACCATTGCCAGGGCGACAAGTTCTACGGCAAGACGAAGCAGGGCCAGTACATGTCGGAAACCGCGGCCAAGGCCGCCGGCGACCACCCGGCCTACGGCAAGGCCTGCTCGTAAAAGGCCAGTTCAAAATGGCCGCTCAGCTCGGCTGAAGATGTTCCAGCAGACG
>NZ_JBANLK010000101.1:831-3110 GCF_054968425.1 Paraburkholderia sp. AV2 | reverse complement strand
TTCACGGGAAAGTAAACAGCCCTTCCGGGCTCTTTTTGAACTGGCCTTTAAGCGATACCGACGGCCCCGTCCGCGATTCCTGCGGGCGGGCCGACTTTTTTCCGCCTGATGGTGAGTGGGGCGCGCACGAGGGAACTTGCGTTTCGTCGCATCGTGGCAGGGACGGCACACCTGGCGGTTCCGGACTCACTCGGCCACGTGCGCCGCTTCCCCCTCAAAACATTTCCATCACCCGGTGATACATCATCCCGATCTCGAGCGCCGGCTTTCGCCACGCCGGCCCACCGGGAAAGCGCGCATGCCGCAGCTTCGCAAACAGATCGAACGAAGCCGGCTCGCCCGCAATGGCCTGTGCGACCACCCGCCCCGCGATGCCCGTCAGCGCGACGCCATGCCCTGAAAATCCCTGCACGTAGTAGTAATTCGAATCGATAGCGCCGAAATCGGGCGCCCGATTGCGCGTCACGTCCACGAACCCACCCCACGCATACTCCACGCGCGTGCCATCCAGTTGTGGAAACACGTCGGTCATGCGCTTGCTCATCGCCTCGGTCAACTGCGCGGGCGCGGCACCCGTCGAATCGGCGCGGCCGCCGAACAGCATGCGGTTGTCGGCGGAAACGCGGAAGTAGTCGAGAAAGAAGTTGTTGTCGCACACCGCCGCGCGCTGGGCGATCAGCGCATCGGCGCGTTCGCGGCCCAGCGGTTCCGTGGCGATGATGTACGAGGCGATCGGCGCGATGCGCGCGGCAACGGGCGTGGGCAGCACGCCTCCCGGCGCGGCATTGCAGCATGACACGACGAAGCGGCAACGGACTTCGCCGCGCGGCGTCTGCACTACGGGCCGCGCGCCGCGTACCACTTCTTGTGCGCGCGTGTGCGCGAACAATTGCGCGCCTTCGCGCCGCGCCGCTGCGGCGAGGCCGAGGCAATACTTGAGCGGGTGCAGGTGGCCGGAGAACGGATCGTATACGCCCGCCAGATAGCGTTGCGACGCCACGCGCGCACGCGTGGCGTCGGCGTCGAGCCACTCCAACCGGTCATAGCCCCAGCGCGAGCGCGCGGCGTCCATCCACGCGCGCAGGTCGGGAATGCGCTTGGGCTTCGTCGCGACGGTCAGGTAGCCCGCCGTGAAGTCGCAATCGATGCCGTAGCGTTCGATGCGCTCGCGCACGAGCCCCACGCCTTCGATGGAAAGCGCCCATGCGGCGCGCACGCCTTGCGGGCCGAGCTGCTTTTCGAGCACTTCGTCCTTGGCGAAGCCCACGAGCGTCTGGCCGCCGTTGCGTCCCGAAGCACCCCAGCCGGGCCGGTGCGCGTCGAGCACGATGACCGAGAGGCCGCGCGAGCGGCATTCGAGCGCAACCGACAAGCCGGCGAAGCCGGCGCCGATCACGCACACGTCGGCTTCATGCACGCCTTCCAGGACGGGATCGTCCTCCGCGGGGCGCGTGGCCGTGGCTTCGTAGTACGAGTGGCGGGCGAGTGCGTCCGCCTGGGCGTCGAGCTTTGCGGTCATCAGAGCAGATCCTTCATTCGGTACCATGCCATCGCGAGCACGAGGGCGGGGGTTCGCAGTGTAGCGCCACCGGGGAAATCGCGGTGGCGGATCTTGCCGAACAGGTCGAAGCGCGCGGACTGGCCGTCGATCGCCTCGGCAATCAGCTTGCCGGCCAGGCCGGTGGTGTTGACGCCGTGTCCCGAGAAGCCCTGCGCGAAATACACCGTGGGCTTCAGGCGTCCGAAATGAGGCGCGCGGTTCATCGTGATGTCCACGAAGCCGCCCCATGCGTAGTCGACCTTGACGTCGGCGAGCTGGGGGAAGGTCTTGAGCATGTCGCGGCGCATCGCTTCGCCCAGGTTGCGCGGCGCGAACGTCGAATAGCTCACCTTGCCGCCCCACAGGAGCCGCGTGTCGGGCGCCGGCCGGAAGTAGTCCAGCACGAAGCGGCTGTCGCAGACCGCCGTTTGCGCCGGCATCAGCGCAGCCATGCGTTCCCTGCCGAGCGGCGAGGTGGCGATCACATACGTGCCCACCGGCATGATCTTGCGCGAGAGTTCGGGCGCCAGCGTGCCGAGGTAGGTGTTGCAGGCGAGCACGACGAACTTCGCACGCACCCTGCCGCGCGCGGTTTCGACGACATGGCCGCCGTTTTCGTCGCGAATACGCGTAACGGCGCTGTCCTCGTAGAGGCGCGGGGCCGCCCCCCCCGCCCCCCCCCCCCCGCCCCCCCGGGTGTTGTGGGGGTGGCGGTGGGGGCGGTAGGGGGAGGTGAGGA
>NZ_JBANLK010000101.1:0-821 GCF_054968425.1 Paraburkholderia sp. AV2 | reverse complement strand
ACTACAACATGCCCACCCCCCGGGCGGGGGGGGTTTGCCACGACCGGGCCGCGGTTTGGGGCCAAAATCGGGTTCCGGGGGCTGGCCGGGTGGGGGGGGGGGCGGCCCCCCACGGCCGCCCGCGCGAGGCCCAGCGTGTAGTTGAGGGGATGCAGGTGGCCGCTATCGGGATCGTAGAGACCGCCGGGATAGCGCGAGGACTGCACGTACTGGCCCGCGCCGTTCGCGTCGACATAGCGGAACCGGTCGTAGCCGAAGCGCGTCGCGGCTTCGTCGCGCCAGCGCTTGAGTGCGTCGACGTCGCGTGCCTTGTTCGCGGCCGTGAAGTAGCCGGGTGTCAGCGCGCAGTCGATCTGGTGCTTCGCGACGCGCGACTTCACGATGTCGAGCGTTTCCAGGCCCATGTCCCAGACCTGCTTGACCTCACCATCGGACATGAAGAGCTTGAACGTGTCGATGTCGCACGCGAAGCCGCCAATCAGCTGTCCGCCGTTGCGTCCGCTCGCGGCCCATCCGACCTTCGACGCCTCGACGATGGCGACCTTATGGCCACGTTCGGCGAGATTGAGCGCCGCCGAAATACCGGTGAGGCCGGCGCCGATCACGCAGACATCGGCGTCGATCGTGCCTTCCAGGACCGGATGGCGGGTGGTGTCGTTGGCGGTGGCGGCGTAGTAAGACGGGGCGTGAGGCTGATTGGCGAATTTGAGCATAAAGTTGTGCTTGCAAATAAAAAGCGGACGGCGCCGCAGAGGCCGCCATCCGCCGCGCTCTCGTCAGAACGAGTAGATGAACTGCGCGCCGAGCAGGTCGTTGTTCCT
>NZ_JBANLK010000100.1:0-4541 GCF_054968425.1 Paraburkholderia sp. AV2 | reverse complement strand
ACACCTGTTGCATTAAGCGTGCGCCCGAAGCGATCGTTGTACTTGGTCGTGGGGCATAGCACGGCCGGAACCGGTCAGTCGACACCAAGGGCCAGATTGCCAACAATCGAAATCCTGTATCGTTTAAGGCTCTTGAGTTTTGGGCGCGCTCCCAGCACGCACACAAACCCGTCGATTTCACTTGCACCTGACGCTACGTCAGCTTCTATGGTTGACACCAACGACTGGGAACGCAATGCGACTAAAGATCGGCGAACTGGCGAAGAAGGTGGGATTGAGTGTCCGGGCCCTGCACCACTACGATTCAATCGGGCTACTGTCGCCGTCGCAGCGCACCGACGGGGGGGCGCGCCTATATGGGCGGGACGATCTCATCCGGCTGCATCGTATTGAGGCCCTGAAACGGTTCGGGTATTCGCTGCCGGACATCAAGGCCAGCCTCGATGCTCGACCGGCCGACGTTCCGCGACAGCTTCTGCAGCGTCAGATCACGGAGCTCAACGCGCAGGCACTGCGTGCGCAGCGTCTCAGTCGTCACTTGCAATACATCGTTGACGTGACCGCCGCCGGTAGCGAGATAGCGGCGACCGACTGGCTGAATGCTCTGGAGTTGATGAACATGTACCAAAAGCACCTTGATGACGACGAACTCGATACGCTGCTGGCATCCGGGCCGGATACTGTGCCACCGACGGATCCGTCGTGGACCGGGCTCATTGACGAGGTTCGCGTTGCTGTGCAGCAGGCACTGCCGACCGAAAGTGATGCCGCTCAGGCACTGGCCTGGCGCTGGATCAGGCTCGTGATCCGAATGACCCGCAACGACCCGGCGCTCGCTACCAAGCTGATGGCGATGCAACTCGGTGAACCACGCGCCCGGCAAATCGTCGGCATTACGATGGAGATGCTGGAATGGATCGACGAAGCATTCACGCACGCGCGCTGCGTACTGTTCGCCAAGTACCTCAATCCAGAGCAGGCCGACGAGGTGCGGCGTCGCCAGTTCGCCACCGCGAAAAGTCAAGCATGGCCGGCGCTGGTAGTCGCACTGAGGGCACAGATGGAAGCGGGCGTCGACGCCGGGGCAGCACCGGTTCAGGAGATCGTCAAGCGCTGGCAGCAACTATTTCTCGACAGCTTTTGCGGAGACGACGCAGTCCTGGAAGCGCGCGTGCGCGATGCCTTGATGCGCGAGCCGGATCTGCAACTGGGCATCGGCCTCGACGATTCGCTGTTGGCCTATCTGCACAAGGCGCATATTGTCGGTCATGACATGACACCGCTCAACGCCGGCCCCAAGCCGAGCGCGTTGATGGTGGCGACGCAGCGGGCCGCGCATCAACTCCTTGATCGGCCGTTGGTACTTGACGATCCTGTTGCTCTAACGGTCCTCGGCGCAGCCGAGGCACAGACACTGCGTGACAACATCGACAGGTTCCGCCATCCGACCTCGGTGGGGATGCGTAGCTCGGTGATCGTACGCAGCCGGCTTGCCGACGATGTGTGGGGCGAGGCTGTCGAACGCGGCATTCGCCAGTATGTGGTTCTCGGGGCGGGGCTCGATACCAGCGCGTACCGGCATCCCGATGCGGCAGCTCGTATCTTCGAGGTTGACCTGCTGCCAATGCAAGAGTGGAAGCGGGCCCGCCTGAGCGAGGCAGACATCGTGGTGCCGCCGTCGTTGCATTTTGTGCCAGTTGACTTCGAGGGCGTCGGTCTGGCAGAGGAGTTGGCGCGTGCCGGTTTCGATGCTAATGCGCCGGCCATTTTCAGTTGGCTCGGCGTGACGATGTATCTCGATGAGGCCGCGGTCATTGAGACGTTACGCTTCATCGCCAGTTGCGCCAAAGGCAGCGCGGTCCTGTTCGAATACGCGATGCCGCTTTCGAGTTTGCCACCGATCATGCGTATGGCGATGGAGCAGTTGACGGCGCAATTCGCCGAGCGCGGTGAACCATGGAAGACCTTCTTTGAGCCGACCGTCCTGGCCGAGACGTTGACTGAATTGGGTTTCAGCCATAGCAACACATGGACTCCGGACGCGTTGAACCAGCGTTATCTCGAAAATCGAACCGACGGATTGCATATCGGTGCGACACCTACGCGTCTGGTTCTGGCAACGGTCTGAAAGTGCTTTCCGGGTGGGGCTATTCATAGCCAGATCGAGGTAAGCCTGGCTTGCGCTTCGACCACATGCTGATCTCCAGCGTCTCCTTCGGGGAACATTGAAGGACCGGTATGGGTCGCCCCTGTCCAACCTCGTCGGGCAGTGGCCGGCCAGTTTCGGCCGTTCGCCCGTACGAGCAGGATCGTCAACAATTGGTCATGACCTACGGCGTTCCACTCGGCAAGAAGCGATGCTGCTTCAGCACGTCGGGCCTCAGCTCACAGGCGATCAAATACTCATGTCCGAATCTGGCCAGAGTCACGCGCTGGTTTCCGCTAAAGTTTGAGCATGAACCTCGACCCTGACACCTGCTACCAGACATTGCTTTCGCGAGATCGCCGCTTTGATGGCTGGTTCTTCGTCGGTGTCACATCGACCGGAATTTACTGTCGACCGGTTTGTCCCGTCCGGACCCCAAAGCAGCGGAACTGTAGATTTTTCCCTAACATGGCAGCGGCCGAGAAAGCTGGGTTTCGCCCCTGTCTGCGCTGCCGCCCGGAGTTGGCACCCGGAAACGGACTACTTGATGCGTCGGCCCGACTAGCGCAGGCGGCCGCGACACTCATCGAAGAGGGTTTTCTGAACACGGCAAGTCTCGCAGAGCTTGCGGCGCGCATTGGCGTTACCGACCGGCACCTCCGGCGGATTTTCGTTGCCGAATACGGCGTATCGATGATCGAATTCGCTCAGACGCAAAGGTTGCTGCTGGCAAAGCGCCTCCTGACTGAAACGCGTTTGCCAGTCACCATAGTGGCATTGACAGCAGGGTTCGGCAGCGTCCGGAGGTTGAATGACCTGTTCCTGAAACAATATGGTTTGAATCCACTTCGGTTCCGGAAGGAGATCGACTCTCATCCGCAGGAAACCATCACCTTTTCGCTCGGATACAGACCGCCTTTTTCCTGGTCAGGCGTGCTTGCATTTCTCGCGCACCGGCAAATCGCCGGTGTTGAGCACATTGGCGACGACTCCTATACCAGAGTCATCGAGCTAAAGCGGGGCACCCAGAACATAGCGGGATGGATCGGCGTAACGCATGCACCACACCGGTATGCGATCGACGTTAAGGTCTCCATCTCCCTGACGCCAGTCATCGCACCCGTTATCGGCCGAGTCCGACGGATGTTCGACCTTTCCGCCCGCCCTGACCTGATCGATATGCATCTGGGCGACCTGGCCGCCGAGTTACCGGGTATGCGGGTTCCTGGCACCTTTGATGGTTTCGAGGTTGCGGCCCGTGCGATTGTCGGACAGCAAATCTCCGTTTCAAATGCGCGAGCGATCTTATCGCGGATAGCTGACCGTTTTGGGACGAAGCTCGCTGGCCCCTTCGACTTGTCGACGACGTTTCCTTCGGCAACGGTGTTCGCCGACATCCCGGCCACAGCACTTCAGGAGGCAGGCATCACACGCATCCGGGCAGAAACAATCATTGCCCTCGCGAGGGAAGTATCCACCGGTCGGATTGTTTTGGAACCGTTGGCACCTCTGGACGAGACGCTCGCCGCGCTAAGGAGTATCCGGGGAATTGGCGAATGGACGGTCCAGTACATCGCTATGCGCGCGCTGGCATGGCCCAATGCATTCCCCGACAGCGATGCCGTGCTGAAGAAGCAACTAGGCTATTCGAGCGCACCAGCACTTAACCAACACGCCCAACGATGGCAGCCGTGGCGAGCCTATGCAACGTTGCACGTTTGGCGTCGCCACCAAGCGCAACGCGAATAGCCCCGGTCTGTCGAGCTTAGGCGCGTAGAGCGACGTTGTCTCGGATTTTCCGGGTGGAGTGATTTTTAACGTCCCCGATCCCCATCGCGACCAAGCATTGTCGCGCGGGTCGCTCGTGCACCCGCCACTCCCAGCCTTGCAAAAGTGAGGGACGCAAGCGCCTATTACTATTCAAACACTGGATCAACATACTCAATGAACGTAATCGAACTGTTCGCGCTTGCTGCTATCTGGGGTGCATCGTTTCTTTTCATGCGTGTGGCGGCACCGGTACTCGGACCGATCCCTTTAATCGCGCTGCGCGTCACAATCGCAGCAGCCATTCTGGCGCCAGTGCTTCGATCAGCAACAGCACGTAGCCAGTTTAGATCCAAAGCGTGGCCTTTGATTGTCGTAGGCGTAACTAACTCGGCCGTACCGTTTTGTCTGCTCGCATATTCGACTCTCTACGTGAACGCGGGAGTTGATTCGATCTTAAACGCGACGACGCCACTCTGGGCTGCGCTAATTGCGGTCGCTAGTTTCGGAGGATCAATGCGACCTGGGCAAGCTGTCGGGTTGATGCTTGGGCTTGGGGGCGTCGTGATTCTGGCGAGCAATCGTCAATAGTGGTGTACGGGCGGGACGGCATGATCAGGCGGCCAGC
>NZ_JBANLK010000099.1:0-4760 GCF_054968425.1 Paraburkholderia sp. AV2 | reverse complement strand
CCGCCTTCTCCTGCCTCCTCCCTACGCCGCATACACCACTTCCGACGATAACTCACGAGAGCGGCGTGCGCGCGGCTTCGCATTACCCCGATCTGATGTACTGGGAATACAACTGGCGCAAGGCAGGCGGATCAGCCCGCATGATCGAGATTAGCAAGCGCGAAAACTTCTACCAGCAGGAATATTGCGGCTGCGTCTACTCGCTACGCGACACCAATCGGCATCGCCTGGAAAGCGGCCGGGAACGTATTCAGTTGGGCGTGAAATTCTACGGCGACGACGACTTCGCAATTGAATCTTGAACTCGCTATCTGTATCCAGATAAACAAGCTGAACGGCTTGAGGACACCGTATCGGGCAAAACTCCGATCACGCTGCGTACCGTCCGAGGCATGCCACAGATCGCCGTGGCGTAGGCTTAGGCATGCCCCACAGTTCGTTGCTGGATTCGATTCGAAGCAGGCATGAAAATAGCTAATGGTTACATGAAATCAAATCATTTTTATTCATGAATGGCATGGCATAAAATTCTGAAAATGCAAGAAATAAATGCAGCTTCTACATCAGAATTCAGGTTGCCAGATCAAAATGAGTAAAGATTTTGCGTTCGCTATCAAGAGTATTTGCTTCGACGAAGACTATCGCCCTTCAGACAATACGCGTATCACGACCAACTTTGCTAACCTGGCAAGGGGAACGAGTCGCCAAGAGAACTTGCGTAACACTTTCAGGATGATTGACAATCGTTTCAATGCCCTGGCACATTGGGACAACCCTGAAGGCGATCGTTATACTGTCAAGCTTGAAATCATTTCCGTTGAGATGAATATTGAGGGTGAAAGCAGTGGTAACGCGCTTCCTTTGATCGAAATATTGAAAACGAATATTGTTGATCGGAAGACGGGCGAGCGCATTGAAGGCATTGCAGGGAATAATTTCTCCTCTTACGTGCGAGATTATGACTTTAGCGTGCTATTGCTGGAGCACAACAAGAGCCAGTCGAATTTCAGCACTCCGGAAAATTTTGGAGACCTGCATGGAAAGCTGTTCAAGTGCTTCGTGAATTCAAGCGCTTACAAGGATAATTTCAAGAAGCCGCCCGTCATCTGCCTCAGCGTTTCGAGCAGCAAGACCTATCGTCGGACTGAAAATCAGCATCCTGTATTGGGCGTTGAATACGAGCAGGATGAGTATTCGTTGACTGACGAATATTTCAAAAAAATGGGGCTGAAGGTTCGCTATTTCATGCCTCCGAATAGCGCTGCACCTTTGGCTTTTTATTTTTCCGGCGATTTGCTGGGTGACTACACCAATCTTGAGATTATCGGCACCATCAGCACGATGGATACCTTCCAGAAAATTTACCGGCCCGAGATTTACAATGCGAACTCGGCAGCAGGAAAATCCTATCAGCCTAGTTTGAAGCACGAGGATTTTTCGCTAACCCGAATTGTTTATGATCGAGAAGAACGTAGCCGGCTGGCTATTGAGCAGGGAAGGTTTGTTGAAGAGCAGTTTATCAAACCCTATCAGGCTGTTCTTGAGCAGTGGTCTGCTAACTACGCCCTTTGACTAACCAAAACGCAAGGTCATCTATTGTGAAAAAATTGCTACCCACTTCAACTGCTGGCAGCCTGCCTAAACCCTCATGGCTCGCAGAACCCGAGAAACTTTGGTCACCGTGGAAATTGCAGGATGAGGGGTTGATTGAGGGTAAACAGGATGCCTTGCGTTTATCGCTGCAAGAACAACAACACGCAGGCATCGATATCGTCAGCGATGGCGAACAAACGCGTCAGCATTTTGTGACCACGTTTATCGAGCACCTGGACGGCGTCGATTTCGAGAACCGCAAGACCGTCAGAATTCGTGATCGCTATGATGCAAGCGTACCGACGGTCGTTGGTGCTGTTGCCCGCAGGAAGCCGGTCTTTGTCGAAGATGCCAGGTTCTTGCGTCAGCAAACGAAGCAACCCATCAAATGGGCGCTGCCCGGCCCGATGACGATGATCGATACGCTGTATGACGATCACTATAAAAGCCGCGAAAAGCTGGCCTGGGAATTCGCCAAAATCCTGAATCAGGAAGCCAGGGAGCTGGAAGCGGCCGGGGTCGATATTATTCAGTTTGATGAACCCGCATTCAATGTGTTTTTCGATGAGGTGAACGAGTGGGGCGTTGCCACGCTGGAAAGGGCCATCGAAGGGCTTAAGTGCGAAACGGCTGTCCATATTTGCTATGGCTATGGCATCAAGGCCAATACGGACTGGAAAAAGACGCTGGGGTCGGAGTGGCGGCAGTATGAAGAGGCTTTCCCCAAGCTGCAAAAGTCCAGTATTGGCATGGTCTCGCTGGAATGCCACAACTCTCACGTTCCGATGGAGCTCATCGAGCTTATTCGCGGCAAGAAAGTGATGGTGGGGGCCATTGACGTGGCTAGCAATACCATTGAAACGCCCGAGGAAGTTGCCAATACCCTGCGAAAAGCACTCCAGTTTGTCGATGCCGACAAGCTCTATCCTTGCACCAACTGCGGCATGGCTCCCTTGTCTCGTGCAATAGCGAAAGGCAAGCTGGAAGCCTTGAGTGCAGGCGCGGAAATCGTCCGCGGAGAACTCTCGGTCTGATTTCGGGGCGGAAATGGCCGTCGTGAACGGCTCGCGATGGCCAAACGCGGAGAATCGAGCGGGCGATTGGGTCGGTTTTGACCGATGGCTCGCTTTCAACATTGGCAAAGGCCGATGTCAGCCAGCATTACCGGCCTGCTTCAGGCCTTCCTTGACCCTTTCGAGCTGGATCCAGTTCTAGTCCCTACTATGTCACTCCCTGGTACTGCTATCGAGCCGTTGAGCTTTCGGGAAGCGCTCGGGCACTACGCATCCGGTATCACGGTAATCACATCACACATTGATGGCGAGCCGATTGGCTTCACCTGCCAGTCGTTCTATAGCGTGTCGATGAGCCCTCCGCTGGTGTCATTCAGCGTAATGTCCAGTTCGGCCAGCCTCCCTAAAATTCGCCAGGCAGGTCGATTCGCAGTCAATATCCTGTCAGATGAGCAAGTCAAGATTTCGAACCAGTTTGCTCGGCGAGGCACGGACAAGTGGCACGGAGTCGAATGGCAGGAATCGCCACTGGGTAATCCGATCATTGCCGGCAGCCTTCACTGGCTTGATTGCGAAATTTACGCCGAACATGCCGCAGGTGATCACCTGATCGTGATTGGTGAAGTGAAAGCGTTAAACCTGCAAGAAGCTGCTGCTACGCAGCCATTGCTGTATTTCAAAGGGCAATATCGCAACATCGCCGAGCATGGCGCGGTTTGAGCGCTTACCTCCGCTGAGCGCCCGCGCAATTGTTCTTCTCCTATGTCGCCAGCCTGCTGCTGGCTATCATCGCAGTCGTTGCTCTGCACTATCACCAGGAGGCTGCGGCAACGACGCCCCTCTGATTTACACAGTATCGAGCTGTCTTGAGTTCATTGAAACAGGCGCTGAACGAAGGACGCTTCGTCTGCGTGCTTGAGGTCGTTCCTCAACAGTCCCCTTCGCGCCTGGCCGCGCTCGAGCAAATCGTGCAACGCGGGCATCTGGCAGGCTGGACGTTACTGCTAGCCTTCGCCGATCGTGTCGGCCTGCACTCGGACTTGAGCCCCCTGGAAGGGGCTGGGGCATTGGGAAATCCGGCGTCATCCCTGCTGCACTTTTCAGGCAAGGATCGCGAGCGCGCAGACTTGCTGCTCCAGATGGAGTCCATGAAGGCCCGTGGTCTGGAGCAATTGCTGCTGCTCAGTGGTGATCGCTTGCCAGGCCACGATCCTGGTCAGGCACCCGTGCGCTATCTGGAGTCGGTGCCTGCGCTGCAGATTGCCCGTGAGCATTGTCCGGACTGGCTGTTGGGCGCTGCGTTGAACCCGTTCAAATACCGCGAAGAAGAAGGCGGCGCGCAGTATCTGAAGGCGCAGAAAAAGCTTCTGGCTGGCGCCGATTTCCTTACCCTGCAACTGGGTTTTGATGCCGCCAAGCATATTGAAGCCCAGACCTGGATGCGCGCTCAGGTCCGCAGGAAACCCATGCTGGCCTGTGTGATGAAGCTGACCGACAAGCGGGCGGTGGTTCTGCAGGACGTGCCCGGGGTCGTTATCACCGAATCCATGCGCGAGCTGTTGGGCAGGGAGCAGCAGATATCGCACGCCTACGCCAGCGCACGAAGCCTTGAGCGCCTGGCGCTGCAGATAGTGGGTCTGCAGTTGATGGGCTATGCCGGTGCTCACGTGTCCGGAGTGCATACGCTGGACGAACTGCTTTCGTTGGAGCAGGCGATCACCGGGCAGCGGGACAGAATCACCTCACTGACCGATTGGGCCGATCGATGGCATGCAAGTTGGCAGATGCCCGGGGCGCCCGCAGTATGCTTCGCCCCCGAAATCGGCGCCTGGGAAATGGGGCAATCCGATGTTGCCGCCACCCGCGGGGAGCGCCTGCGACACACGCTGCTCTCTTCGGTGCATGGCCAGTTCTTCAGTCGCACGGGCTGGCTCAGCAGAGCCTTTGGCTGGAGCGTGACGCGGCCGATCTGGAAGGTCGGCGTTGCTGCGAATGCCCTGCACGCTGTCGAACGGACGGTGAAACGGCCGCTGGTCGGCTGTGATACCTGTGGCCGCTGCCGCTTGCAGGACACGCTCTACATTTGCCCCGAGACATGCCCTAAGAGACGGTTTCATAAAGGCTGTTGAGTTCGCTGAAGAGTGTTCCAGCAGA
>NZ_JBANLK010000098.1:0-5137 GCF_054968425.1 Paraburkholderia sp. AV2 | reverse complement strand
GGCCGCCGCCTACGATCACCACGTCGTATTCCATCGATTCGCGTGGGCCGTATTGTGCGATCAGGTCATTCGAATTCATGCTGAGTCTCCCCCGGGCCCGCTTCAGAACGGCTCTCCGGCAACCGCGGGCACGCCTGCGCCAGCTTGCGCGCCCTACCTCGATGGATATGGCAAACCTTGCCAGCGCGCTTCCGTGAATCGCCGCAGCGCGGTTTCGATACCCGGCAACGCGGCGTCATGGCGAACCCTGTGTTCAAACGATATCACGAGCATCCGGTGCGGCCAGCCGCCAAAGGCGAGCGCCCCGGAATCGTGTCGTGGCTATCGTAGCTTCAAAGGGAAGTGCCGGGACTGTCCAATCCGGCCCATCTAGTGACATATCTGGCCACGTTGACCCTCGGCGCTATTCCGCACGCCAGGACTGGAGACAGCATTTTGTAAAAGACCCCCGATCGCACGCGCACTCATGAGCGCGGTCGGCATTGCCGCACCGCACTGCATCGGCGAAACGAGCCTATCGGAAAACATCGGGCGCAGGATCGTCGAAGCATTCGACCGATAATCCGTATCGGTAGATTTAATCTGCCATGCGCGCGCCAACTGCGTATCTTTAGTGAGTGCCGTTCATCCGCCAAGGAGCGTCAACATGACCCAAGAACTGATTGCCGCCACTTTCGACAATCCGGACATGGCGCAACGAGCCGCCCGCGACCTCCACAATTTCGAAAAAGACGGCGACGGGTTCAAGATCGAAAGCGGCGTGATGGTCGAGAAAGGCGCGGACGGCAAGGCGACCGTACTCGAGCAGTACACCGAATCGTACTGGGGCACGGTCATCGGCGCCGTGACCGGGGGGCTCGTCGGCCTGCTCGGCGGCCCGGCCGGTGCGATTGCCGGGGTAGCTGCCGGGGCCGCTGCGGGACTCGCGGGCCATGCTGTCGAGCACGTGCTCGACAGCAAGCTCACGAGCGCGATCGAAACCGAGTTGCAGGCCGGAAACGTCGCACTGATCCTCGAAACCCGCGAGCCGCCCCTCGACGAGGTTGAAGAAGTCGTCCGGGGCTATGGCGGCCAGATCTTTACGCAGCCGCTATCGTGGTGAGAACTAACGCGCCGCCAGCTCGCGCAGGATCTGCTCGGCCTCCTGCGTGGCCTCGATCCTGAAGAACCACTGCTCGGCGCGGGCCCGCAGCGCCACCCACGAGCGGTCCTGCGGATCGCGCATCATGTGGCCGATGAACCGGCATCCCCGCTCGATCCCGTCACGGTTGGCCTCGGCCTCCGTCAACCACTCCGGTTGCACCGTATCGGGGCTGCAGGTTGCAAAGAGCCGGCCCTCGTGATGGATCTCGACGTGGGCAATCCATCCGCCGAGCCGGTTGCACCTGGACCGCGCGCTAATGTCGAACCCGTAGCACGCGGCTTGTTCGTTCTGTGCCATGGTTGGCTCCTGGTTTGATCGGCGGCGCGACCCGGTGCCATAATGCCCTGTCGAGCATGGCTAAACATCCGGTGAGGGCACAACGATGAAGCGCGAACCCACAGAGCGTGGTCGCGGTTTCCTGCACGACCTGAAGTGGATCGCCATTCTCTGGTGCGTCGGCGTGGGCGGCGCCCTGCTGCTTACGCTTCCATTTCACCTGCTCGTGACCGCGATGATCCACAAGTAGCCTGCGGCCTTCGCCAGACGAGAACCCGCCGGCTCGCCACGCCGCCCCTGAATTCGCGCCGGATGCGAGGCGATGTGCCTGGATGTCCGGCAATCGTAACTCCAAACGCAACAGGCGAAATGTTCACTGCGACCTTCATTGCCCATTCCATTGTCGTTCGCGACTCGCGGCGGCGTGCACGATGCAAGGCGGGAGCGCGCTGCCCGTCGAAACGCAGGCGTTACCTGGAGCTCTGATCCATCATGCAAATCTTCGACGCCTTTCATCTGGCCAGGCTGCAGTTTGCGTTCACGGTTTCGTTTCATATCGTCTTTCCCGCCATCAGCATCGGCATGGCGAGCTTTCTCGCCGTGCTCGAATGGCGCCTTTTGATGACCGGCGACGCGGCCTACAAGGACATGTACCGCTTCTGGTCGAAGATCTTCGCGGTAGGGTTCGGCATGGGCGTCGTCTCCGGCGTGGTGATGGCCTACGAGTTCGGCACGAACTGGAGCGGCTTTGCCCTGGCTGCCGGCAACATCACCGGGCCGCTCCTGACCTACGAAGTGCTCACCGCCTTCTTTCTCGAAGCTGGCTTTCTCGGCGTCATGTTGTTCGGCTGGAATCGCGTGAGTCCGAAGGGGCATTTCTTCGCGACGCTGATGGTCGCGGTCGGCACCCTGATCTCCACGTTCTGGATACTCGCGTCCAACAGCTTCATGCAGACGCCGCAGGGCTATGCCGTCGAAAACGGCCGCCTCGTGCCGGTGGACTGGTTCAAGGTCATCTTCAATCCCTCGTTTCCGTTCCGGCTCGCGCACATGACGATTGCGGCGTTCATCGTCGCCGCCTTCATCGTGGCGGCCTGCGGCGCCTGGCACCTGCTGCACGGGCGGCGCGACGTGCCCGTCAGGCGCAGCTTTTCGATGGCGCTCGGCATTCTGCTCGTGCTCGCGCCCGTACAGATCTTCGTGGGCGACGCGCACGGCCTGAACACGCGCGAGTACCAGCCGGCCAAGATCGCCGCCATCGAAGGGCTATGGGAGACCGAGCACGGCGGCACGGCGCTCAACCTCGTGGGCCTGCCGGACATGAAGGCGGAAGTCACGCGCTACGCCGTGCGGATTCCGCATCTGGGCAGCCTGATCCTCACGCATAGTTGGGACGGCGAAATTCGCGGGCTCAAGGAGTTTGCGCCGCAGGACCGCCCTTACTCGCCCATCATCTTCTGGACCTTCCGGCTCATGGCGGGCCTTGGCATGCTGATGCTGCTGACCGCCCTGCTCGGTCTGTGGCTGCGCTTGCGCGGGCGCCTCTATGAAACGCGCTGGTTCCAGTGGCTCGTGTTCTGCATGGGGCCCTCGGGCATCGTGGCGCTGCTGGCCGGCTGGATCACGACCGAAGTCGGCCGCCAGCCGTGGACCGTCTACGGCGTGGTGCGCACCATCGATTCCGTGTCGCCCATCGGCGCCCAGCAGGCCGGCGTATCGCTGCTGATCCTCGTGATCGTGTATTTCCTCGTGTTCGGCTCGGGCGTCTACTACATGTTGAAGATGATGAAAAAGGGCCCGGCGGAAGGCACCGAAAGCCGCGAATCGCTGAAGCATCCGGGATTGCACAACCGGGCGCTGGACGCCGTGACAGGAGAGTGACGCCATGCAAATCGATCTCCCCGTGATCTGGGCCGCCATCATCGGCCTCGGCGTCTTCATCTACGTGATGCTCGACGGCTTCGACCTCGGCATCGGGCTGCTATTCCCGTTCTTCGAAGGCAAGGGGGAACGCGAGGTCATGCTCAACACCGTCGCGCCAGTCTGGGACGGCAACGAAACCTTTCTCGTGCTGGGCGGCGCCGGCCTGTATGGCGCGTTTCCCGTGGTCTACGCCACGCTGCTGCCGGCCAACTACATGCCGCTCATCCTCATGGTCGTCGGGCTCATCTTCCGCGGCGCGGCGTTCGAGTTGCGCGCCAAGGCCAACCGCACGCAGCACGCGTGGGACCTGGCGTTCATGGGCGGCTCGGCGCTCGCGGCGATGTGCCAGGGCATCGTGCTCGGGTCGCTGCTGCAAGGCATCAAGATTGTCGACGACCGCTTCGCCGGCGACCCGTTCGACTGGTTCTCGCCGTTCAGCGTGTTCTGCGGTTTCGGTGTCCTGATCACCTATGCGACGCTGGCTTGCGGCTGGCTCATTCTCAAGACCGATGGCGAACTGCAGCGCAAGATGCGCCAGTTGATGCGTCCGCTCGCCATCGTGCTGCTCGCGGCCATCGTCATCGTGAGCCTGTGGACGGTGCTGGGCCTGCCAGCCGTCGAGGCGCGCTGGTTCGCCAGCGGCAATCTCGGCTGGTTCCTGCCCGTGCCCGTACTCGTCGTCGCCTGCGTGTGGGGCATCCTGCGCTCCGTGGCGCGCCGCCACGAAGCCACGCCGTTCCTCCTCACGCTCGCGATCTGCTTTCTGGGCTTCACGGGGCTCGTCATCAGCATCTGGCCGAACATCGTCCCGCCCTCGCTCACGATCTGGGAGGCTTCGTCGAGCCATTCCAGCCAGCTCTTCACGCTGGTGGGCACGGTCATCGTGCTGCCGGTCATCCTGGTCTACAACGCCATGCAGTATCGCGTGTTTCGCGGCAAGGTGCGGGAAGGGGATCCGGGCTATCACTAAGCCTTCCCGGGGCGCCGCTAACGTTGAGGGCGCTCCAGGTAATCGCCAAGACGCGCCAGCATCGCATCGCAGCCCGCAAGCTGTGCCGTGCTGATGAATTCGTCGGGCTTATGCCCCTGGTCCATGCTTCCGGGGCCGCAAACCACCGTCGGGATTCCGGCCTGTTCGAACAGCCCGCCTTCGGTGCCGAACGCCACCGTGTCGAACTCCGTCGATCCGGTCAGCAGCGCCAGTAGCCGCGCCGCTTCGCTATCGGGCGGCGTGGCGAGTCCCGGGTAAGCGCTCAGCGACTGGAAACGCACCTCCGTCCCAAGATGCACGGCCCGCATGGCCGGCAGCAAATCGCGTTCCGCATAGCCTTGCAGTTGGTCCGCCACCTCCCGGGCATCGAAATCGGGCAGCGCCCGCACTTCGAAATCGAACTCGCATTCGGCGGGCACGATGTTCAGCGCGCGTCCACCCTTGATCACACCCGTCTGCACGGTCGAATACGGCGGATCGAAACGGGTATCGTGATGTTCGGGCGCAGCCAGTTGGGCTCCGATCTCGTCCAGGCGCCCGATCAGGCGCGCCGCATACTGGATCGCGTTGACGCCATACGGCGCATAGGCCGAGTGGCAGGCGGCGCCCTTCACGTGGCAACGCATCGCGAGCTTGCCCTTGTGGCCCAGCACCGGCTTGAGCGCGGTCGGTTCGCCGATCAGGCAGAGCCGCGGCCGGTGCGGGCGCCGTGCCAGTTCGGCCAGCATCGGCCGCACGCCGAGGCAGCCCGAGTTATCGTCGGAAGTGGTGTATGCGGCGTAGGGAGGAGGCAGGAGAAGGCG
>NZ_JBANLK010000097.1:0-5332 GCF_054968425.1 Paraburkholderia sp. AV2 | reverse complement strand
AGGAGCCTGACGATTACCTACTTTCACACGGGCAATCCGCACTATCATCGGCGTGGAGCTGTTTCACGGTCCTGTTCGGGATGGGAAGGGGTGGGACCAGCTCGCTATGGTCATCAGGCATGACGGGTTGCTGCGTCGCAGTTTCCTGCGCCACAGCCAGTCGGGAAGAAGCGTAAAGAGGTTTCTTGTTGGGGTTGTGTTGTTTGTGGCACAACACCGATCTCTCAACCTGTGCGCACTTCACTCCACGTCGGGAGCGAGGCACACCTGTTATAGGATCAAGCCTTACGGGCAATTAGTATCAGTTAGCTTAACGCATTACTGCGCTTCCACACCTGACCTATCAACGTCCTGGTCTCGAACGACCCTTCAAGGAGCTCGAAGCTCCGGGGAAGTCTCATCTTGAGGCGAGTTTCCCGCTTAGATGCTTTCAGCGGTTATCTCTTCCGAACATAGCTACCCGGCAATGCCACTGGCGTGACAACCGGTACACCAGAGGTTCGTCCACTCCGGTCCTCTCGTACTAGGAGCAGGCCCCCTCAAACTTCCAGCGCCCACGGCAGATAGGGACCAAACTGTCTCACGACGTTTTAAACCCAGCTCACGTACCTCTTTAAATGGCGAACAGCCATACCCTTGGGACCGGCTACAGCCCCAGGATGAGATGAGCCGACATCGAGGTGCCAAACACCGCCGTCGATATGAACTCTTGGGCGGTATCAGCCTGTTATCCCCAGAGTACCTTTTATCCGTTGAGCGATGGCCCTTCCATACAGAACCACCGGATCACTATGACCTGCTTTCGCACCTGTTCGACTTGTCAGTCTCACAGTCAAGCACGCTTATGCCATTGCACTATCAGCACGATTTCCGACCGTACCTAGCGTACCTTCGTACTCCTCCGTTACCCTTTGGGAGGAGACCGCCCCAGTCAAACTGCCTGCCATGCACTGTCCCCGATCCGGATTCACGGACCAGGGTTAGAACCTCAAACAGATCAGGGTGGTATTTCAAGGACGGCTCCACGAGAACTGGCGTTCCCGCTTCACAGCCTCCCACCTATCCTACACAAACCGGTTCAAAGTCCAATGCAAAGCTGCAGTAAAGGTTCATGGGGTCTTTCCGTCTAGCCGCGGGGAGATTGCATCATCACAAACACTTCAACTTCGCTGAGTCTCGGGAGGAGACAGTGTGGCCATCGTTACGCCATTCGTGCAGGTCGGAACTTACCCGACAAGGAATTTCGCTACCTTAGGACCGTTATAGTTACGGCCGCCGTTTACCGGGACTTCAATCAAGAGCTTGCACCCCATCATTTAATCTTCCGGCACCGGGCAGGCGTCACACCCTATACGTCCACTTTCGTGTTTGCAGAGTGCTGTGTTTTTATTAAACAGTCGCAGCCACCAGTTTATTGCAACCCCTTCACCCTTCCGGCGCAGGCCGGTCAAGCTACCAGGGCGTACCTTATCCCGAAGTTACGGTACCAATTTGCCGAGTTCCTTCTCCCGAGTTCTCTCAAGCGCCTTAGAATACTCATCTCGCCCACCTGTGTCGGTTTGCGGTACGGTCAACGTGAAACTGAAGCTTAGAGGCTTTTCCTGGAACCCCTTCCAGTTGCTTCGCTTCCGAAGAAGCTCGCGCCACACCCTTGAATCCTGCGCCCGGATTTGCCAAAGCGCCTTCTCCAATGCAGCGACCGGGACTTCCAACACCCGGACAACCTTCCGCGATCCGTCCCCCCATCGCATTTCACGCCGGTGCAGGAATATTGACCTGCTTCCCATCAGCTACGCATTTCTGCCTCGCCTTAGGGGCCGACTCACCCTACGCCGATGAACGTTGCGTAGGAAACCTTGGGCTTACGGCGAGGGGGCCTTTCACCCCCTTTATCGCTACTCATGTCAGCATTCGCACTTCTGATACCTCCAGCACACCTTCCGGTGCACCTTCGCAGGCTTACAGAACGCTCTCCTACCATGCACATAAATGTGCATCCGCAGCTTCGGTATATGGCTTAGCCCCGTTACATCTTCCGCGCAGGACGACTCGATCAGTGAGCTATTACGCTTTCTTTAAAGGGTGGCTGCTTCTAAGCCAACCTCCTGACTGTTTTAGCCTTCCCACTTCGTTTCCCACTTAGCCATATTTGGGGACCTTAGCTGGCGGTCTGGGTTGTTTCCCTCTTGACACCGGACGTTAGCACCCGATGTCTGTCTCCCGTGATTGCACTCTTCGGTATTCGGAGTTTGCTATGGCGAAGTAATCCGCAATGGACCCTTCAACCATGACAGTGCTCTACCCCCGAAGGTGAGACACGAGGCACTACCTAAATAGTTTTCGGAGAGAACCAGCTATTTCCAGGTTTGTTTAGCCTTTCACCCCTATCCACAGCTCATCCCCTAACTTTTCAACGTTAGTGGGTTCGGTCCTCCAGCACGTGTTACCGTGCCTTCAACCTGGCCATGGATAGATCACCTGGTTTCGGGTCTACACCCAGCGACTAATCGCCCTGTTCGGACTCGCTTTCGCTACGCCTGCCCTATCCGGTTAAGCTCGCCACTGAATGTAAGTCGCTGACCCATTATACAAAAGGTACGCCGTCACCCCTTGCGAGGCTCCGACTGTTTGTATGCATGCGGTTTCAGGATCTGTTTCACTCCCCTCCCGGGGTTCTTTTCGCCTTTCCCTCACGGTACTGGTTCACTATCGGTCGATCACGAGTATTTAGCCTTGGAGGATGGTCCCCCCATCTTCAGACAGGATTTCACGTGTCCCGCCCTACTTGTCGTACACCCAGTTCTTCCAATCTGTTTTCGCCTACGGGGCTATCACCCGCTATGGCCACACTTTCCAGAGTGTTTGGCTAACAGTTCAGATAAAGAGTACAGGCTGATCCCATTTCGCTCGCCACTACTCTGGGAATCTCGGTTGATTTCTTTTCCTGCGGCTACTTAGATGTTTCAGTTCGCCGCGTTCGCTTCACGTAGCCTATGGATTCAGCTACGGATACTCCATACGGAGTGGGTTTCCCCATTCGGACATCCCCGGATCAAAGCTTGTTTGCCAGCTCCCCGGGGCTTTTCGCAGGCTACCGCGTCCTTCATCGCCTGTGATCGCCAAGGCATCCACCACATGCACTTGTTCGCTTGACCCTATAACGGGTGTGTCTCTTTCGTGTTGCCACGTCCGGACTCACTCGCTACAGGCTGAGTTTTCGCGTTGTGCCGTATTCCAAAGCAATCTTTCGATCACTTAAAAAATACTTCGATACAATCACAACCCTGATTCACTTACTGACGCCCATCTCTAGACGCGTTCAGATGAATCTCTTTACTACTTCTTCCTGATTGTTAAAGAACGACAGCCGATACTTTACGTACCGCTCTGACTGGCTCAATCGCCAATGCGTAATACCCGGTTTGTGTTCAAACCGGACACTAGGCATTAAGGATTGGTGGAGGATGACGGGATCGAACCGACGACCCCCTGCTTGCAAAGCAGGTGCTCTCCCAGCTGAGCTAATCCCCCAGTCACATTCTCAAGGGATCTGCCCGTCCACAGACAGTGGTGGGTCTGGATGGATTCGAACCATCGACCCCCGCCTTATCAAGACGGTGCTCTAACCGACTGAGCTACAGACCCCTGAGTCTGTCTTTTCTACAGCCGACAAGTGTGAGCGCTTAACACGCAGTGAGCAGAAAGCTCTGGAAAGGAGGTGATCCAGCCGCACCTTCCGATACGGCTACCTTGTTACGACTTCACCCCAGTCATGAATCCTGCCGTGGTGACCGTCCTCCTTGCGGTTAGACTAGCCACTTCTGGCAAAACCCACTCCCATGGTGTGACGGGCGGTGTGTACAAGACCCGGGAACGTATTCACCGCGGCATGCTGATCCGCGATTACTAGCGATTCCAGCTTCACGCAGTCGAGTTGCAGACTGCGATCCGGACTACGATCGGTTTTCTGGGATTGGCTCCACCTCGCGGCTTGGCAACCCTCTGTTCCGACCATTGTATGACGTGTGAAGCCCTACCCATAAGGGCCATGAGGACTTGACGTCATCCCCACCTTCCTCCGGTTTGTCACCGGCAGTCTCCCCGGAGTGCTCTTGCGTAGCAACTGGGGACAAGGGTTGCGCTCGTTGCGGGACTTAACCCAACATCTCACGACACGAGCTGACGACAGCCATGCAGCACCTGTGTGATGGCTCCCTTTCGGGCACATCCACCTCTCGGCAGACTTCCATCCATGTCAAGGGTAGGTAAGGTTTTTCGCGTTGCATCGAATTAATCCACATCATCCACCGCTTGTGCGGGTCCCCGTCAATTCCTTTGAGTTTTAATCTTGCGACCGTACTCCCCAGGCGGTCAACTTCACGCGTTAGCTACGTTACCAAGCCAATGAAGGCCCGACAACCAGTTGACATCGTTTAGGGCGTGGACTACCAGGGTATCTAATCCTGTTTGCTCCCCACGCTTTCGTGCATGAGCGTCAGTATTGGCCCAGGGGGCTGCCTTCGCCATCGGTATTCCTCCACATCTCTACGCATTTCACTGCTACACGTGGAATTCTACCCCCCTCTGCCATACTCCAGCGATGCAGTCACCAATGCAGTTCCCAGGTTAAGCCCGGGGATTTCACATCGGTCTTACATCACCGCCTGCGCACGCTTTACGCCCAGTAATTCCGATTAACGCTCGCACCCTACGTATTACCGCGGCTGCTGGCACGTAGTTAGCCGGTGCTTATTCTTCCGGTACCGTCATCCCCCCCCGGTATTATCGAAGAGGATTTCTTCCCGGACAAAAGTGCTTTACAACCCGAAGGCCTTCTTCACACACGCGGCATTGCTGGATCAGGGTTGCCCCCATTGTCCAAAATTCCCCACTGCTGCCTCCCGTAGGAGTCTGGGCCGTGTCTCAGTCCCAGTGTGGCTGGTCGTCCTCTCAGACCAGCTACAGATCGTCGGCTTGGTAGGCCTTTACCCCACCAACTACCTAATCTGCCATCGGCCGCCCCTTGAGCGCGAGGTCCGAAGATCCCCCGCTTTCCTCCTCAGAGCGTATGCGGTATTAATCCGGCTTTCGCCGGGCTATCCCCCACTCCAGGACACGTTCCGATGTATTACTCACCCGTTCGCCACTCGCCGCCAGGATTGCTCCCGCGCTGCCGTTCGACTTGCATGTGTAAGGCATGCCGCCAGCGTTCAATCTGAGCCAGGATCAAACTCTTCAGTTCAAACCTGTTACTGTTTTCTGTCCCTCTCGGAACAGGTCGCTCACTCAAAGCTGACAGGTTCTGAATAAATTCAAAAACCTGACTTACTTT
>NZ_JBANLK010000096.1:1717-5514 GCF_054968425.1 Paraburkholderia sp. AV2 | reverse complement strand
CGCAACGACTTCGTCGTCGCGGGTTGCGACAGCGACACCTGTTGCGCCGCCTTGCGCAGCGAACCGTGATCGTCGAGGGCGATCAGCAGCGCGATGTGGTTCCCCCGTAGTCTTCTCAGAATCGCATCGATACTGGTTATCACCGATATAACTCCAGCGTCTCACCTGATCCGAAGGTTTCATTATCTGCGCGCCTGGGCCCACATCTACACTCGACGTGTCGTACCCGCCATGCCTACGGCGCGGTCATGACCCGAAGCGCGCGTCGATCATAGCCAAAACCGCGTGATCGTGTCCGTCGCGGCACATCGGTAGCCGGGCGCGAATGTTCGCCCGGCGTATCCAACGCGTATGACATGCGCTGACATCCCGAACATGGAGACAGGCTAATTGAAAAGAATCGGTATCGACGTCGGCGGCACGTTCACCGACGTCGTGATGGTGGATGACGAAACCGGCCGCATCTGGTCGACCAAAGTGCCGACCACCCCGCAGGACCGGGTGATCGGCACGATCGAAGGCTTCAGCCGGATCGTCCAGCTTTCCGGCACGCACGCCGCAGAGGTGGGGTTTCTCGGTCACGGCACGACGATGGCGACCAACATGGTTGTCGAGGGCACGGGCGCGAAGACGGCGCTCGTCACCACGCGCGGCTTTCGCGACATCCTGGAGCTGCGGCGCGTATCGCGCCACGATCGCGCCGACCTCTACGACCTGCTGTTCGACAATCCTCGACCGCTCGTCGAGCGCCGCTGGCGGCTCGAGATAACCGAGCGCATGCGTCATGACGGCGTGGCAGAGACTGCGCCCGAGCAGGCGGAAATCGCGCGCATCGCCGCGCAGATCCGCGACTCCGACGTCGAAGCCGTGGCGGTGTGCCTGTTGCACGCGCACGTGAACCCGCGACACGAGCGCGAAGTCGCGGACGCATTGCGCCGACTGCTGCCGGACCGCTTCATTTGCGCGTCGCACGAAGTCAACCCGGAAGCGATGGAGTACGAGCGCACCAGTTCCACCGTGATCAATGCGATGCTGGGCCCGGTGTGCGGCCGCTATATCGGCCGCCTCGTGGAGGCGCTGGCGCAACGCGGCTTTGCGGGCAAGTTCCTGTTCATGCAGTCCAACGGCGGTCTGGCCAGTCCCGCGATGGTCGCGGACCGGCCGATCGTACTGCTCGAATCCGGTCCCGCCGGCGGCGTGAGCGCGGCGATCCGCAACTGCGAGAAGAGCCAGTTGCGCAATGCGATTCTCGGCGACATGGGCGGCACGACCTTCGATGTCTCGCTGATCCGAGAATTCCGACCGGAGTTGCGCAACAAGAGCTTGCTGCACACCTATACGGTGCGTTCGCCGAGCATCGATATCGACTCGGTGGGCGCGGGCGGCGGCTCGATCGTCTGGATCGATGCGGGCGGCGGCGTGCGCATCGGGCCGGAGAGCGCGGGCGCCGACCCCGGACCCGCGTGCTATGGCCGGGGCGGTACGCGGCCGACGGTCACCGACTGCAATCTCGTGCTCGGCTATATCGACCCGGATAACTTCCTCGGCGGCGAATTCCGTCTCGATGCGAAGGCCGCATGGCGGGTCGTCGAGGAATCGATCGCGAAGCCGCTCGGCCTCTCCGTGCCCGATGCGGCCCAGGTGGTGCGTTCGGTCGCGAATGCGCTGATGGCGCAGGCGATCCGCATCATGACCGTCGAGCGCGGCTACGACCCGCGCGAGTTCTCCTATATCTGTTATGGCGGCGCGGGGCCCGTGCACGCGGTCGATCTCGCGCAGGAAATGGGCATCCGCCGCGTCGTGATTCCACCGCTGCCGGGGCTGTTCAGCGCGTTCGGCATGACGGTCGCGGATCAGCAGTACGACTACCAGAGTCCGCTCGAAACCGATCTCGCGAACATCGACGACGCGACCCTGGCGCAGGCGCTGGACGACCTGCTGGAACAGGGCAACGACGAGCTGCGGCGTCATGGTGCCGAACTGGGCAACGTCAAGGTCGTGCGTCTCGCGGACTGCCGCTACGCGGGGCAGCCCGACGTGATCACGATCGAGGTGCAGGACGCGCGCGACGGTTGCCGCGCGGCACTCGCCACGGCCTTCGAGGCGGCGCACCGCCGGCAATGGAATTTCATCAGCGAGGACAAGCCGATCATCGTCGCCAACGTGCGTCTCCAACTGATAGCGACGACCGGCTGGCGCGGCGGCGTCGCCGGCACCGACGCTCTCGATACGCCGAAATCTTCCCATACGCGCACCGTGTACATCGACGGCAGCATGCGCACGCTGCCGGTCTTCGCCCGCACCGCCATTCCGGTCGGCGCAGCGATCGAAGGGCCGGCCGTGATCGAAGAACATAGCAGTTGCGCGGTGCTAAAGGATTCGCACATCGCGCGCGTCGACTCCGACCTGAACCTCGTCATCGAACTGGCGGCCTGAGTTATGGACATCGTTACCTACGAAATCATTCGCAGCAGTCTCTTCGCGATCGCGCGGGAAATGAAGATCGCCATGATGCGCACCGCGGGCAGCCCATTGATGCATGCCAGCGGCGACTCGTCGGCCGCGATCTTCGATGCCGACATGCAGCTCATCGCACAGGGCAACGACATCCCGACCATGCTCGGCTCCGCGGTCATCTCGACGCGCGTCTCGGTCGAGGCAGTCGGCCGGGAGAACCTGCGCCCCGGCGACGTGATCGTCAGCAACGACGCTTACGTGGGCGGAGGCAATCACCAACCCGACGTGCAGTTCACCCGGCCGGTGTTCGTCGACGGCCAGATTGTCGCCTTCGTGATGACGCGCGGCCACTGGACCGACATCGGCGGGCAGTCGCCCGGCAGCTATACCGTCACCACCTGGGACGTGTTCGCGGAAGGCATCCGCATCCCGCCGGTGCTGCTCTATCGCAACGACGAGCCGGTGCGCGACATGCTCGAACTGTTGACACGCAACAGCCGCAACGCCCACGAGCTGCGGCTCGACATCCAGGCGCAGTATGCCGGCACGTATGTCGGTGACCGGCGCATTGCGGATCTCGTCGCGAAGCACGGCGCACAAGCGCTGCGCGACGTGATGAGCCAGAGCCTGGATCATTCGGAGAAGCTGATCCGCGCGGAAATCGCCCGCATTCCGGACGGCATCTACGAGGCCGAAGAGTATCTCGATCCGATCGAGGCACCGGGCTGGAAGCAGGAGCGGCCGCTGCTGAAGGTGAAGATCACCGTCGAGGGCGACCACATCACCTTCGATTACACCGGCACCGGTGCGCAGGTGCGCGGCGGCATCAACTGCCCGTTGTCCGTCACCTGCAACAGCACGTGGTTCACAGTGAAAGCGCTGACCGATCCGGGCATCCCGATCAATCAGGGCTGCTATCGGCCCGTGACAATCATCGCGCCCGAAGGCAGCGTGCTCAACTGCCGCTATCCGGCTTCGGTCGTGTCCGGCAACACCGAGACCTCGCCGCGCGTAATCGACCTGCTGCTGAAGGCACTCGCCCCCGCGGTGCCCGAGCGCATCACCGGGCAAAGCAATTGCGCGTCGTGCGCCGGTATCTTCAGTGGCCGCGACACCGATGCGCGACGTGTCGAAGCGACCGGGCAGGAGTTCGTGACGATGCACGACGTGCACGCGGGCGGGATGGGCGCGCGAGCCGACAAGGACGGCGTGAGCGGCATCCGCGTATATGTCGGCAACGCCGGCAGCCAGTCGATCGAGATGATCGAGCGGACCTCGCCGTTGCTCGTCGAGGAGTGGTCGCTCGTCACCGACAGCGGCGGCGCAGGACGGCGACGGGA
>NZ_JBANLK010000096.1:0-1619 GCF_054968425.1 Paraburkholderia sp. AV2 | reverse complement strand
GCTCGTCGAGGAGTGGTCGCTCGTCACCGACAGCGGCGGCGCAGGACGGCGACGGGACGGCCTGACCTCTCGCCGCGTGTACCGCATCGAATATGACGAAGCGACCTTCACCGTATCGGGCGAACGTGGCCGCTCGGCGCCCGAAGGCCAGTTGGGCGGACTGCCGGGCTCACGCTTTCTGTGCAGCGTGCGCCGTGCTGACGGCAGCGAGCAGAGCGTCGCCGCCAAGGGCGGCCAGACCGTCGTGTATCGCGGCGACCGGGTCGTCGTGCAGCCGGCCGGCAGCGGCGGCTATGGCGATCCGCGCAAGCGCGAGCCGGAGCGGGTGGCGGCGGACGTCGTCGACGGCTACGTCAGCGAGGATGCCGCGCGACGCCTGTACGGTCACGGCGCGCACGAGGTCGCCGGGCACGAAGCGCCCGCCGATGCTGCTATCGCGCTGGCAGCCGAATGAACGGAAACGAACCGATGACGAACCCTCTACCGCTCGATGGCGTGTGCGTCGTCGAGATCGGCCACAGTCTGGCGGCACCCTATGCCGGCATGATCCTGGGATCGCTCGGCGCCGACGTGATCAAGATCGAGAGCACCGGCGGCGGCGACTATGCGCGCGACTGGGGGCCCCCCTTCATCGACGGCGCTGCTGCGCTGTTCCATGCAGTCAATCACGGCAAGTCGAGCATCGCGATGTCGTTGTCGAATCCCGAGGAGGCGGCGCTGCTGCGCGAGCTGATAGAGCGACGGGCCGACGTCGTGCTGCAGAACCTGAAGGCGGGTGGCGTCGACAAATACGGACTCGGCGCGCAACGGATGCGCGAGTTGAAGCCGTCGCTCGTCTATTGCGATCTCGGCGCATTCGGCACAAGCGGCCCGTGGCGAGAGAAGCCGGGCTACGATCCGCTCGCCCAGGCGCTGGCCGGACTGATGAGTTTCCTCGGCACCCCGGGCGAGCCTTTGAGCCGCATTCCGGTCTCGGTGAACGACATGGGTACCGGGCTGTGGGCTGCGATCGGCGTACTGGCCGCGCTGTTCAGGCGGCAGGCGACCGGCGTCGGCGAAACCGTGTCCGTGTCGCTCTACGAAACCGCGCTGAGCTGGGCCGGCATGCAGATCGCCGACTATCTCGCGTCCGGCGAGCTGCCCGGCCGCTGGGGCTCGGGGACCGCCGCGATCGTGCCGCATCAGGCGTTCGCCTGCGCGGACAGCACGATCATGGTGGCCGCGGGCAACGACCGGCTGTTCCGGCGCCTGTGCGAGGTCCTCGAATTGCGCGCGCTTGCGGACGACCCCCGCTTCGCGACCAACGGCGCGCGCGTGGCAAATCGCGTCGCGCTGATCGAACGGCTGCAGGATGCGTTCGGACAACGCGACAGCGCAAGCTGGCTCGCCGTGCTGGATCAGGCCGGCATCCCGTGCGGACCGATCCAGACCATCGATCAGGTGGTCGCGCACCCGCAAACCCAGGCGCTCGACATCCTGCGCACGACGGAAGACCACGCCGCCAGCTTCGTCGGCCTGCCGGTGTCGTTCGGCGGGGGGGGGGGGGGGGGGGGGGGGGGGGGGGCCCCCCGCCCCCCCCCCCCCCCCCCCCCCCCCCCCCCCCCCCCCCCCCCCCCCCC
>NZ_JBANLK010000095.1:0-5607 GCF_054968425.1 Paraburkholderia sp. AV2 | reverse complement strand
GCAGGACGCGCGTGGTGACGTAGCCCCGGCTCAGGATTTCGCGCTGCAGACCTTTAGTGAGTACGTCGAGGCCCTGCCTGCCGATGCATTGACCCCGGTAGTGCTGCAACCAGTCGTGCAGGAATGCGAACCGGTCCATCGGCAATGCCGAAGCGCCCCTGGCGCGCTGTGCCTCGGGCAGTGTATCGGGCACCTCGACCGCGAATGTGTCGATGCGAAAGCACGGAGTTTCGGCGGGCAGGACCGGCCATGCGCCTGCTGCCGGCGCTGCCGAGAGGACAGCGGGCGCGGCGACGGTGGCCGCGCGCTGCTGCGCGTCGCGTTGCTGCTGGAGCTGCTGGTTTTGCAGCGCGTTTGCGCGGGCGGCAGCGGCAACATCGGGCGGGGTCTCTTGCGCGTGGGAGGCGAGTGTAACCAGGGCTGTGAGCGGCAGCGCCGCCATCAGCCTCTTTGAGGTTTTCATGTTGATGAAAAATAGTGCAGAATAATTACAGGGTGTGATTTTTGATAAATTTGGATTGCTTATGATATATAGAGGTGAGCGCCGTTCAAACACCATCTTTAAGATTGTCCTTTTAAGACGTCACGTCCTCTCCATAGAGAAACCAATCCAGCTATGCCGATACAGATTGAGAGGCTCGGAAAGAAGCTAGGTCGAATAATCAATGTCAGAACATTCATGGAAAGGTTCGTCAGAAACATCGCCATTGCCATGCGCCAAACGAATTTTGTGTAAGTTGACAAGTTCACGCCTAACAGGAAGTAGGCGACAGAAAAAGCCAAGTCCGTCACTACACCATTAAGCGTTACGAAAAGGCGTTGCAGCGTCGTAGCCTGGGAGGCAAGCGGAATAGAGGAAAAATTCGCGACCAGAATGATCGCTGCAATTATCTGAAATGTCGCGAATATGTAAAATGCAACCTGCGCCGCAAAAAACCTGTCATCAGGAATAAAAGTACTTGATTTTGATTCGCTCATTTATTGATTCCACCCTCTCGAAGGTAACCTGATTTTGCGTGCCAAATAAAGTCTGCAAATTTTAACGCTTCTCGATATACCAATTTTGAGATTCAAGTTGCATCCGGCGTAAGACGCACCGAATCGGGAGCAAACGTCCTTTTGTTTGCCGTTAAGTTCCACATTCATCATAAAAATCCGAAGTAATTTCTCATTTTGGATATCATAGTTTGTTTGGACGGTGTGAGGTGCAGCAGCAGACAGTAACCGCTGCATCACATTCCTAGAAAATGATGCTGTACTTGTCCGAAAGCGAGAACTAACCCAAGCGTGGCCGATTAATCACGTCAAGCAAATTCTCCAACTCCCGGCCGTAATCATTGGGTTCGAAATTCAGTTGAATACCTTTCATCATGAACTCGTCATTGATGATCCCGCAAACCCATTCAATGTCCTTCGGGTCTATATAACCGTTCTCAAGGTTTTCAAAAATATCGGAATTTTTCCCCGAGTCCTTGGTACGTAGCACACCAAGAATATTCTTTTGGCGAGTCGTAAGAGTGATTTTCATTTTTTAACTCCAGCGGCACTTGTGCCCCACGTAGTGACAACGTTCCCTTGTTCGTTCACAACGACCGTTGCATTTTGGCCTATGTATTTGAACGTCGGTCCATACGCGCTAGGCACATATTGAATGTTAGTAGGATTGGAAAATGCATCATTGACGGCAGCCTGATTAACGCCAATGCCTCCATTCCGACCTGCGATTTGCTCAAGAGCATGATTGGAATAGCTAGTAATCGCCGTGGGCGCCGTAGCTCCTGCTGCCTCCTCAGCGGAAAGTTGCATGCTGAGGCGTGCAGCTTGAAGTGAGCTTTGTGCAGCTTGTTCGGCAAGGCTACTTTCCCCTGCTGTGAGTATACCGACGCCCGCGTCAACGAGAGAGCCAACTGCCAGCGCCGCCGCAGCGCCGTAATTACCGTTCGCAAATGCTGTCTGCGCCTGGTCGGCCAATTGTTTGCCTGGCACAAGGTTAAGCGTGGCTTGGCCAAATTCTTTCGCATACTGAACAAAGCTAGCCTGGTTCTGAGCGGCCGCCAGATCGCTTTTCGCCTGCTCATTACCCTTGTCGTTGTGCTGGTTGTAGAGATCGACGTTCGAGGCCGTTGCGGCTCCCGCCGTGCCCCCAATCAGCGCACCGCCCAATCCTGACAGGACATTCCCGGCGAGGTTACCAAGCAACGATGAACTTGTTGCATCAGTGACCGAATTGCCAGCCGCCTTCGTCTGGTCGGCCAGCTTCGACACTAGCCCCGCACCCAGCGCACCGCCTGCCGCTGAGAACATGCTACCGCCTCCGAGGCCGCCAATGAGTGCACTGCCTACCGCCTGCAGTTCCGCGCGCGAATCACCACCTTCCATCCACTGATTGGCCTGGGCTGCATCCGCCGCCACGGCAACCGTGTCGCCATTGGTCGCATCCACCTTGGCCTGGGTGACCGCCGCATCACGCTTGCTGTCCGCATACTGTCCGATACCCTGCGCGACGACCTGACCCGCTGCCTGTGCCGCCTGCGTCGTATCCGCCTGCTGGTTGAGCAGGGTGTTCACATCGGGCGTATTCGCAACCGTGCCGTTGGTGTTCGTCGTGTCGCGGCTCAGGTTCGCCACGTCCTGCGTCTGCGCACCGGGATTCGTGACGTTGATCGTGCCCGCACTGATTGCGCTGCGCGTTGTCGCGCTCTGGTCCCCATTGGCGTCCTGCGACATCATCGGCGCGATACTACCGGTGCCGCTCACCGAGCCGGGGCCGATCAGGCGACTGACGATGATGGATACACCATCGAGTAAGTCGGGTTTGCCCATGTCCTTCAGGCAAAGGTCAACTGCCTGGGACGGGTGCAGGACCAGCGCTAGGGGCTTGCACCCATTGAGAACGATGTAACGCTCGATGCCGTCCTCAATGAGTGTCCACGGCCCACAGGCTAGATCGAATGCTTTCATGGAACCACACCCCGCTATCTTTCGTCTTCCTTATCACCATCGTCCTTTGCCTTGTAGTTGTCACGGCTTCTTAACGCCAGCAACTCTCTAACCAACTGAAACGTAATTCCGCCAAACAGAATTACATACAGCGGCATTCCTGCCATCGCGGGACGCCACCCTGCACCTTGTGCTATAGACACAATGGCGAAGGCACCAAAGATTCCGAGTAAGGAAAAGTACGCAATTGCGTAACGACGTATTATTTTTGTTCGCTGCTCGCTGTTCATTGCTTAGATATCCTGTTCTGAATTGCTGTCTGAACTGGTCCAGCTGCACCTTGTATCATCTGATTCAGGTAGTTTCCCATTGCCCCTGGAAGGGCAGCTTTTGCGCCAGAACCTAGAGCTGATGCAAGTGTTGCACCGGCTGCCGCACCATCTGGGTTACTGCCCGTCATTCCCGCAGTGCCGAACGAACCGACACCACTCACGACAGCGTTATAGCCATTTGCGGCAATTTTCCCGACCGTACCCATTTGTGCAATTGCGGCATCACCTACCGCAAGCGGTGTAGCTAATCCCGCGACGATTCCTGCGATATATGAGTTTGTAAAGCTAGGCGCATCCTTTGATTGTCCGCTCAAGTAGTTGTAGGTGGCCCCGCCGAAATCGGTCACAAAACCCCAACTAGCGGCCACCACAGCTTCCGGGCCAAGCGCAGCTACGGCAACCGCAGGAACTCCATACAAGGCTTCAGTTTTCATGTTGTCCGATGCGACCTGCGCATTCGCTCCCTCGGCATTAACGGCTGCCATCGCGAGGGATGGATCGCACGGCCCCGAAGCGTTACAGACCTTCGACAACAGGCTCTTTTTGTTGTCCAGGCTCTGGTTGTAGAGTTGCACAGCCGAACCCGTCGCCGCGCCTGCCGTTCCTCCAATGATGGCCCCACCCAGACCCGCAGCAATATTGCCCGCGAGGTCGCCGATCAGTTCCGAGCCCGTCGCCGAGCTTACACCGTTCGCGATATCCGCCAGCCCCGGCGCAGCCTTCGACGCAAAGCCTGCACCCGCAGCACCGCCAATCGTGCTGAATGCGCTCCCGCCACCCAGGCCACCAATCAGCGCACCGCCCGCGGCCTGAGCCAGCGCGCGGCTGTTGCCACCTTCATCCCACGCCGCCGCCGTCGTCGCATCCGTCGCCGTATCGCGCTTGTAGTCCGCATACGCGCCGATACCCTGCGCGACGACCTGACCCGCTGCCTGCGCCGCCTGCATCGTGTCGGCCTGCTGGTTGAGCAGGGTGTTCACGTCGGGCGTATTCGCAACCGTGCCGTTGGTGTTGGTCGTGTCGCGACTCAGATTCGCCACGTCCTGCGTCTGCGCGCCGTGATTCGTGACGTTGATCGCGCCCGCGCTGATCACGCTACGTGTCGTCGCACTCTGGTCCCCGTTGGCGTCCTGCGACATCATCGGCGCGATACTACCGGTGCCGCTCACCGAGCCTGCCCCCAACTAAGAAGGAATTTTTCTGGATCGTATGTTGCCGTAGCTTTTGTCCCATCATCCTTGTAAATATCAAGTTCCGCTATGAGGCCCGCCTTTAGAAGGAGAATGAAATTAATATATGGGTTCGAGATCGCAGTAGCGTCGATGTCTTCTTGCTGTCCAGTCACTAATGGACCGCTAACATCAGCATACGGAACTGCTTCGGAAATATAAAATTCAAGGGAGCCATATTCATCAATGCGCCTCACGTAGGCAGATTCAATTTGCCTTATTAAATTTTCATTCTTTTCTAGCACTGAAATTAGCTTCATCACAATACTTTTCTCCAGTGAGGTAAGAGGTCTAAAATTTTTGTCCAATTTAAAATCTCTTTACTTGTAAAAGTACGTGCCGATGTTCACGTCGCCGTTGGGCAACGGATACGCTCTATAAAGATAGTTTTGGGTTTGCCCCCAAAACGGCCCACCTATAATATTCAAAGGTGGCAGACTTCCCAAAATCTCGGCGCGAGCAGCGACAGGATCGGAAACGTGACGATCTCCGTGCCCCCAATGTACCTGCTGATTGTAGAGGTATACATTCGATGCTGTAGATGCGCCTGCGGTGCCGCCCACCAGCGCGCCACCAACGCCCGCCGCCACATTCCCAGCCAGATTGCCGAGTAGGGTCGATCCGGTCTCGGACGTAACATTATTCGCCAAGCTTGCCAGTTCGGGCGCGTACTTAGAGGTCAAACCCGCAGCGAGTCCGCCGCCCACTGCCGTAAAGACGCTACCACCTCCGAGGCCACCGATGAGCGCGCCGCCCGCAGCGTGCAGCAGGGCGCGGTTGTCCCCCCCTTCAGCCCACGAGTCGGCTTCCGCCTGATACTGTGTGGCTAACGCCGTATCTCCCGCCTTCGTTGCTGCATCAGCCGCACCCTGGGCCACGTCCTGCTTTTCAGTGGCATACATGCCAATACCCTGCGCCACGACCTGGCCCGCTGCCTGCGCCGCCTGTATCGTGTCCGCCTGCTGGTTGAGCAGGGTGTTCACATCGGGCGTATTCGATACCGTGCCGTTGGTGTTCGTCGTGTCGCGACTCAGATTCGCCACGTCCTGCGTCTGCGCGCTGAAGCTCGCGCTGCCGCCGGCCTCGCTGATACTGAACCCGCCACC
>NZ_JBANLK010000094.1:0-6500 GCF_054968425.1 Paraburkholderia sp. AV2 | reverse complement strand
AGGTTGCGTTACGGGTTAACAGCCCCTACGAACTCTTTTTGAAACCGTTTCTAAATTCATGCCATCCCCTCCTGCAGGGGGTTCCAGGCGCCCGCAAAATAAGCATTCGCGATATCCATCGCACAAAATTACAAATAAATAACAAGATTGGCTGTAAATCGATTTCACTTCTCTGTAACTACTGAATTTTAATCTTTCATTTTGAAAGGATAAAATTCCCTCCTCCTCGTTCAATCCGCACGCTTCCGGGCCATGGCGATTTCCTTGTTTGATCATTCGTATTTTTTGTTTGGCATCCTGATTTAACAGGAAACAAAGGATTCCGGACGGCGGCGATGAAATTCACGGCTGCCCTGTCCCGTATGGCCTCTTTCTTCTTTTCCTGGCCATGAACCGCCTTTGTCGTTGCTAGCGCAACTATTTTGAGAACCCCTGCTCCGGCAGAAGCGGTTTAGTTCACCCCAAGGGTCGAAACGGCCCGCGCCCCAGGTCTTGCGGAGCCTGCGTGCTACGCCCGCCTCGCCCAACCGGGTACATCGCTTGCTGAAGCACCGGAAGCTATCGGGCGAATCGCGGTCCCCCCATGTGCGCTGGAGGCGTCATGACACTGGCAACCCGTGTTGCGCGAAACATACACACCTGGCACAGGCAAACGCGCGGCACGCTGCCGCTGCGTATCGCCGGCGCCGCCTGGGCTCTCTGTGCCGCCTTGCATGCACAGGCACAAACCCCCTCGCCGCTCGGCGAATGGCAATATTCGGCCGGCATCCCGCTGGAAAAGATGTTCGAACCGCAGCAACCCGACTGGGAAGTGCGCCTCGGCATAGGTTCGACCTTCGAACCCCGCTACGACGGCTCCGACCGTTATCACATGCTGGCCGGGCCCAGTATCGACATCCGCTACAAGGATCTCCTGTTCGCCTCCACCGGCGAAGGCATCGGCGTGAACGTCCTGCAGGGTCCAAACTGGCGAGTGAGCGTGGCCGCCGTGTACGACCTCGGACGGCGCGCGCACGACGATCCGCCAGAGTTGAACGGGCTAGGCAACATCAATCCGGCTCCGGAGATGAAGATCGCCGGTGAATACGTGATATCGAAGGATTTTCCCCTCGTGCTGCGGGCCGCCTTTACACGCAGTTTCGGCGGCTCGAACGGCTGGAGCGGCGACTTCGGAGCCTACATGCCGCTGCCGGGCAGCAACCAGAGTTTCTATTGGTTCGCGGGTCCCTCGGTCACACTGGCCGATTCCAGCTATATGCAAAGCTGGTTCGGCGTAACGCCGCAACAGGCCGTCGACTCCGGCTACCGGCCGTATAGCGCGGGCGCGGGTCTCAAGTCGGCCGGCTTCGGCATCACGATGGTCTACTTCGTGAACAAGCACTGGTTCGTGAGTGCCGACGGCGCGCTCCGGCGCCTGCTCGGCAGCGCCGCGCAGAGCCCGGTCGTGCAGTCGAAAACCAATGGCGTGTGCGACATTTCGATTAACTATCAGTTCTAGTTCCTCCGCTCGCCCCCCTGCCCGGCCACGCCTCCACGCCTCATTTCCTGCTCATTTTCCGTCGCTAAGCTCTCCGTATGGGCGAAGGCCCATACGTTCAGTGCACAGCGGCGCCCCCTCCGCAGCACGGCCCTCCCACTCACCGTCAAGGACCTGCACTCATGTTTCCGTCGCTCTTCGCCGCCAGCTTCCTCGGCCAGCCCGCATGGCTCTGGGCCGCCTTCATCGCGGTGGTGATCGCGCTTCTCGTGGTCGACCTCGGCGTCCTGCACCAGAAAGATCGCGAGATCGGCATACGCGAGAGCCTCTGGCTTTCGCTCGGCTACATCGCCATCGGCCTGTTGTTCGGCGGCTTCATCTGGTGGCAGCTCGGTGCCGTTCCTGCCACTGAGTACGTGACCGGCTATCTGATCGAAAAATCGCTCTCGCTCGATAACGTGTTCGTCATCGCGTCGATCTTCGGCGCGCTCGCCGTGCCGCGCCAGTACCAGCATCGCGTGCTGTTCTGGGGTATCGTCGGCGTGCTGTTGCTGCGCGCGCTGATGGTCGGGCTTGGCGCGGCGCTGGTTGCGCAGTTCGACTGGATCCTCTATCTGTTCGGCGTATTCCTTGCACTCACCGGCGTAAAGATGCTGTTCGGCTCGAAGGAAGCGCATGACGCGGAGGACAGCGCGCTCCTGCGCCTTTTGCGCGGCGTGCTCCCCATCACGCCGCGGCCGGAAGGCCGCGCGTTCATCGTGTGGCGCGCGCACCCCGTCACCGGCAAGATCACGCTCTGGGCCACGCCGCTCTTCGTCGCACTCCTGATGATCGAGTTCGCAGACCTGATCTTCGCCGTCGATTCGATTCCCGCGATCTTTTCGATCACGACCGATCCGTTCATCGTCTACACGAGCAACATCTTCGCCGTACTCGGTCTGCGCGCGCTCTTCTTCGCGCTCGCCGCCATGGCGCATCGCTTTCATTACCTCAAGCACGCGCTAGCCCTCGTGCTGGTATTCATCGGCGCCAAGATCTTTCTGCACGGCTTCGTCGGCAAGATTCCGGCGGGCGTGAGCCTCGGCGTGACCTCGGCGCTGCTCGCCGGCGGCGTGATCGTCTCGCTGCTCAGGACGCGCCCGGTCGCCGGCCCGCGCGCCTCCTGAGTGCTTCCTGAGTGCTTCCTGAGCGCCGCCCGGCCACCTTCCCCCTCACGCGGCTGGCCCCACCCCGGCCGCGTCTCGCACTTCCTCATTTTTCGCTCATTCTGCACCCGTACGATGGTTTTCATCGAGGCAGCGCCCCACCGGCGCCTCCCTCGATGATCTGTCCACTCATCACGGAGCCCATCATGAAATGCCCGCAATGCCCTGACGCGACCCTCACCTTCGCGGATCGTCAAGGCGTCGAAATCGACTATTGCCCGCAGTGCCGGGGAGTCTGGCTCGACCGCGGCGAACTCGACAAGCTGATCGACCGAACGACGCCCCCGCGCCGCGCGGACGACGGCTACGGCGGCCACGCGGGTGGATCGCCACGCCATGCGTACGACCGTCACGATTCGCACGGGCGACGCCGCAAGTCGTGGCTCGGCGATCTGTTCGACTAGCCCGCGCCGCCTTCAACCCACAATCGACCCGCAATCGCCCGGTTCAAACGTTACAAGGACACCTGATCATGCGTACCTATTCCTGCAACAGCCCACAGGCCGCCGGCCGGATCGTCGCCATCGCGCTGCTCGCGGACGGCCACCTGAGCAGCGACGAGCTCACCGCACTCCATCGCGCGCGCATCGCCGAGCGCCTGGGGCTCGCGCCCGGTGAATTCGGCGCGATCCTGCAGGCTCTGTGCGAAGACCTGTTGACGAATTCGCACCTGAACTGGAGCGACGCGTGCAAGGTGGACTCCGACGTCATGCAGCAGGTGATGTGCGAACTGGAAGATCCCGAATTGCGCGCGGAAGTGCTGAATCTCTGCTACGTGGCGATCTATGCCGACCGCCACGTCGCCGATACGGAGGCGGCGCTGCTCGCTTCGCTCTCCAAAGCATGGCAGACCCATCCGCGACAGCGCCTGCTCGCCTCATGAGCCGGAAGCGCGGCGAGCCTCGCGCTCGCCGCGCCCATGTCAAACGCACACGGCCCAGCCCAGTCCGCGCACGTTGCGGATCACGGCGTGGCCGAACTTGCGCCGCACACTGTAAATCACGGCATCCACGGCATTGCTTTCCACCTCCTCGCCCCAGCCATAGAGCCGCTCTTCGAGTTGCTGCCGCGAGAGGATCGCGCCGGGCCGTTCGAGCAGCGCCAGCATCAGCGCATATTCGCGCGCGGAAAGGTCGTCCGATTGACCGTCGAACGTGAGGCGGCGCGCGTTGATGTCGAGCGTCACACGCCCGCTGCCCATCGCCGCGGAGGCGAAGCCCGACTTGCGCCGCACCACGGCGCGTATGCGCGCGAGCAGTTCCTTGCTCTCGAAGGGCTTCACGAGGTAATCGTCGGCGCCGAGGTCGAGACCTTCCACGCGCGTATCCACGCCGTCCTGCGCGGTGATGATGATCGCGGGCGTCGTGTCGTTCGAGGCGCGCAGGCCGCGCAACACGTCAAGACCGCTCATGTCCGAAAGCCCGAGGTCGAGCAGGATCGCGGTGTACGAACCGTCGCGTATCGCCGCGCGGCCGCTCTCGCCCGTGCGCACCCAGTCGACGCTGTACGACGCGTCCTTCAGTGCGCGCAGCAGCGCGGGCCCGATCAGCAGATCGTCTTCGATCAGCAGAATCCGCATCGTAATGTCCTCTCTCTCCGGCATTCGAGCGCGTCACTGGCGCGGGAGTTCGACACGCGCGACGATGCCCGACTGCCCATCGGCGCGGTTGGCAAGCGTGACGCTTCCACGATAGCTTTGGGCCACGGCCTCTACGATCGCGAGCCCCAGTCCACTGCCCTCCACGTCGTTCGCGCCCGCGCGGAAGAAACGGTCGAATATGCGTGGCAAGTCCGCTTCGGCAATGCCGGGGCCGCTGTCGCGCACTTCGATCACGATCCTCTGCGCCTCGCGCTGTACCGATACGTCGACCTGCGCGCCCTCGCCGCCGTAACGGACCGCATTGTCCACAAGGTTGCGCACGAGTATGCGCATGTCGGCCTCGGTCGCGCGTACGCTCGCGTCGTCAAGACGCTCCACGCCCAGGTCCACACCGCGCGCATACGCGAACGGCAGCAGATCCGCCATCACGTCGCTCACGACCTGCTTAAGCGGCACCTCGGCGAGCATACGCTGCGCGCTGCCGATCTCCGCACGCGCGAGGCCCAGCAATTGCGAAACGAGCGAACCCGTGCGCGCGATGCCATGCTTGAGCTCGGCGAAACGTTCGGCATACTGATCGGCGGGCGCGTGGCCCAGATTATCGATCTGCAACTGCATGGCCGAAATCGGTGAGCGCAGCTCGTGTGCGGCATCGGCAACGAACTTGCGTTCGGCGTTCACGAGCAGCGAAAGCCGCTCGATCATGCGGTTGATCGAGTCGAGAAACGGCCGCAGCTCGACGGGCGCCTTCGCGATATCGAGCGGCTGCAGGTTGTGCAGATCGACGCAGGCCGCGCGTTGCCCCATGCGTTCGAGCGGACGCAGCGTGAGACGTACCGTAATGGCGCTCGTGAGGGCAAGCAGCGGCAGCAGCGCGAGCACCGGCAACAGCGTCCAGAACGCCACACGCACGGCATTGCGATTGCGCACGCTGCGCGATTCGGCGACCTGAATGAATTCGTCGCCTGCCGCGAGCCCGAAGACGTCCCATGTCTCGCCGTCGTAATCGACCGTCGAGAAACCGTCCAGCCCGCGACGCAGCTTGACGGAAGGGTTGCTCGTGCGCGTCGGCACGGCGCTATCTGTTTCCGACCAGATCTGCACGACGAGATCGTCGGAAAACCGCCGCCGCGCGTCGTTTGCCGAGGCCGGATGCGGCACGCCGGTCTGCACGTGTGCGGCGGCATCGCGCAGGCTCGCGTTGAACTCCGAGGCCAGACCGCGCACGACGAGAAACGTCCCGAGCGAGCCGAGCAGCCCAACGAGGATCGCCAGCAAACCCAGTGCAAGGCTGAGCCGGCGGTGCAGGGAGTTCGCTGCGAAGAACATGGGCAATCTCGTGAGACAGGACAAGCGCGCCGCACCGCGGCAAGGAGCGCTCCATCATATCGGATTCCCTCGCGCGTCCCGTTCAACGGCGAGGCACTGGCCGGATCGCTTGAGCAGTCTGCTATGTCCCCCGTCGCGGCAAAAGAGTGCCGTATCGGTGCCGATGTGGATGGTGTCGGGTTAGCGCGTGGTCAAGCTCGCACGCAACTGGCAGATCGCGCGCGACAGTGCTAGATTCGGCGCACCGACCTTTTGATGAGGACGCCCCCATGAGCACAACGTCATCCCGGCCGACTTTCGCCTCGGCCGCCTACTATCGCGACCCGTTCGCGGCGCTGGACTGGCTGGAGAAGGCGTTCGGCTTCGAGCGGCAATTCGTCGTGACCACGCCCGACGGCAAGTTCGCCCATTCGGAAATGCGGTTCGGCAAGGGCTACGTGATGATCGGCGGCGGCTGGCCTGGCATGCCCTACGCGAGCCCGGCCGACGCCGAAGGCAAGAACACGCAGTCGGTGCACGTGCATCTGGAGAGCGGCATCGACGCCCATTACGAACGCGCACGCGCCGCCGGCGCAACCGTCGTGCGCGAGATCGCGGATCAGTTCTACGGCGACCGCGTTTATGTGGTGAGCGACCCCGAGGGTCACGTGTGGAGCTTTGGCGAGACGATCCGCGAAGTCACGCGCGAAGAAGCGGAACAAGCGAGCGGGTTCAAGATCGACGGCTGGATCTGAGGCGAAAAATTAAAACACCCCGGCGGGCGGACCCGGCGGGGTGTTTGGTCTTTACGTCCCACACGGTGCGCCGTGAAGGGCGCACCGCCGCACGACACGGCTTAGCGCTGCGCGATCGGCCTGGCTTCGCGCGACGCGTCGCCGATGAAGAGCTG
>NZ_JBANLK010000093.1:0-6831 GCF_054968425.1 Paraburkholderia sp. AV2 | reverse complement strand
ACATCAAGGACCCGACGCAGAACATCGTGTGGGTCACGCCCGAAGGCGGCGGTGGGCCGAATTATCCGAACATGTGAGCCAAAGATGGAAGAGCAAAGGAGACGACCTTGAAGGTACTGGTTGCAGTAAAACGCGTCGTGGACGCGAACGTGAAAGTCGGCGTCAAATCGGACGGAACGGGCGTTGACCTGGCGAACGCGAAAATGTCGATGAACCCGTTCGACGAGATCGCGGTGGAAGAAGCGGTACGTCTGAAGGAAGCGGGCGTGGCGACCGAGGTGGTGGCGGTGTCGGTGGGCGTGGCGCAGGCGCAGGAAACGCTGCGCACGGCGCTGGCGATCGGCGCGGACCGCGCGATTCTTGTCGAGGCAAGCGATGGCGTCGAGCCGCTGGGCGTGGCGAAGATCCTGAAGGCGCTCGTGGACAAGGAGCAGCCTTCGCTCGTAATTCTCGGCAAGCAGGCTATCGACGACGATTCGAACCAGACCGGCCAGATGCTCGCCGCGCTGGCGAACCTGCCGCAGGCCACCTTCGCCTCGAAGGTTACGGTGGCGGACGGCAAGGCGACAGTGGCGCGTGAAGTGGACGGCGGCGCGGAAACGCTGTCGCTGAAGCTTCCCGCCGTGGTCACGACGGACCTGCGCCTGAACGAGCCGCGCTACGTGACGCTGCCGAACATCATGAAGGCGAAGAAGAAGCCGCTGGAGACGATCAAGCCCGAAGACCTGGGCGTGGACGTCACGCCACGCCTGAAGACGCTGAAGGTGGCCGAGCCGCCGAAGCGTTCGGCCGGCGTGAAGGTGCCGGACGTGAAGACGCTGGTCGAGAAGCTGAAGACCGAAGCCAAGGTCATCTAAGGGTTGAGGAGCGTAAAGACATGACGATTCTGGTTATTGCCGAACACGACAACGCGTCCATCAAGGCCGCGACGCTGAACACTGTGGCTGCCGCGCAGAAGATTGGCGGCGATGTGCACGTGCTGGTGGCGGGCCACAACGCGCAGGGCGCGGCGGACGCCGCGGCGAAGATCGCCGGCGTGGCGAAGGTGCTGCTGGCCGATGCGCCGCAGCTTGAACAAGGCTTGGCGGAAAACGTTGAGGCGACGGTTCTGGGCATCGCAAAGAATTACTCGCACATCCTTGCGCCGGCTACGGCCGCGGGCAAGAACGTGGCGCCGCGTATTGCCGCGAAGCTGGACGTGGCGCAGATCTCGGACATCACGGCAGTAGATTCGCCCGACACGTTCGAACGTCCGATCTACGCAGGCAATGCGATCGCAACGGTGCAGTCGGGCGACCCGATCAAGGTGATCACGGTCCGCACGACGGGTTTTGACGCCGTCGCATCCGAAGGTGGCAGCGCGAGCATCGAGAAGCTCGAAGCGGCGGCAGACAGCGGCCTGTCGCAGTTCGTGAGCCGCGAAGTGACGAAGCTCGATCGTCCTGAACTGACGAGCTCGAAGATCATCGTCTCGGGTGGGCGTGGCATGGGCAGCGGGGAGAACTATACGAAGGTGCTGGAGCCGCTGGCCGACAAGCTGAACGCCGCGCTGGGCGCCTCGCGTGCCGCGGTGGACGCCGGCTACGTCCCCAACGACTTCCAGGTGGGTCAAACCGGCAAGATCGTCGCACCGCAGTTGTACATCGCAGTGGGCATCTCGGGCGCGATCCAGCATCTGGCGGGCATGAAGGACTCGAAGGTGATCGTGGCGATCAACAAGGACGAGGAAGCCCCGATCTTCAGCGTGGCCGACTATGGCGTCGTGGGCGATCTGTTCACGCTCGTGCCGGAACTGGTCGGCACGGTTTAAGAACCTCATTCAGGGTCTCCCATAGTCCCATAGAGACCCTGAAACCGCCCATCACCGCGCTTGTTGCTCCGCGCCGGAAGCTTGCTTCATCTCCCACTCCTGCAATGGTGACCGACACGATCTATCCGGCCAACCGCATTTCCATCACGCAGCAGCTCAAACGCGAGCGCGCGCCGCTCGAACCCTGAGCGGCGCGCGCTTGCCGGTTACGCCGGTCATATGCCGGTCACAGCGGCTGTTTACAGCGAAACCGACTTGCATTCGAGGAACTCGGCGAGACCTTCCGCGCCGTACTCGCGGCCATTGCCCGATGTCTTGTAGCCGCCGAACGGCACCATGACGTCGAGCATCGCGCCGTTGATGCGCACCGACCCCACGCGCAGCCGCGCCGCGACCTTGCGGGCACGCTCCGGATTGCCCGACGCGATGTAGCCGGCGAGCCCGTAGACGCTGTCGTTGGCGATCCGGATGGCGTCTTCCTCGTCCTCGTAGGGAATCATCGTCAGCACGGGGCCGAAGATCTCCTCGCGGGCGATCGCCATGCCGTTGTGCACGTCGGCGAAAATGGTGGGCCGCGCGTAGAAGCCGCGCTCGAGCCCGGCGGGACGCCCCGGTCCGCCGGCCGCCACGCGGGCGCCTTCCTCGATGCCGGTCGCGATCATCTTCTGCACTTTTTCGTACTGCAGACGGTTCGAGATCGGCCCCATGCGCGTGACGGGGTCGGCGGGGTCGCCCACGGTCAGCGCGTTCGCGGTTGCCGCGGCGATCGCGACGGCCTCTTCGTAGCGCGCGCGCGGCACGAGCATGCGCGTGGGCGCCACGCAGGTCTGGCCGGAGTTCGCCATGCACTGCGCCACGCCGCCGGCCACCGCCGCCTTCAGATCCGCGTCGTCGAGCACGAGCAGGGCCGACTTGCCGCCCAGTTCCTGCGCCACGCGCTTCACGGTCGGCGCGGCGCTGATCGCCACCTCCACGCCCGCGCGCGTCGATCCCGTGATGGAGACCATGTCCACGTCCGGATGCGAGGCGAGCCGCGTTCCCACGGTGCGGCCTTCGCCGAACACCATGTTGAACACGCCGGCGGGCGTGCCGGCCTCGTGCATGATTTCGGCGAAGATCATCGCGTCGAGCGGCGCGATTTCCGAAGGCTTGAGCACGACCGTGCATCCGGCTGCCAGCGCCGGCGCGACCTTGGCCGCGATCTGGTTCAGCGGCCAGTTCCACGGCGTGATGAGCGCCGCCACGCCAATCGGCTCGCGCCGCACATAGCTCTTGCCGTGCGTGGTTTCGAACTCGAAGTGCTGTGCCGTCGCGATGGCCGCGCGCACCTGCGCGAGGCCGATCGGCGCCTGCAGCGCGCTGCACAGGGCGAGGGGGGCGCCGATCTCCTTGCGCACCGCTTCCGCGATCTCGGGCATGCGGCGCTCGTAGATCGCCGCGATGCGCCCGAGCAGCGCGAGGCGCGTGTCGAGACCGGATTCTGACCAACGCGGGAACGCGGCGCGCGCCGCGGCGACGGCTCGATCGGCATCGGCGCCGGTGCCCATGGCGAGCTTGCCGGTCAGTTCCTCGGTGGCCGGATCGACGACGTCGAACGCGGTGGCGCCGGGCGACGGCTCGACCCATTTGCCGTCGATATAGAAACGATTCAACGTAGTCATGATGGAGTTCCGAAAAGGACCACGGAAAAGGGGCGGCGTCTCAGACCGGGCGGTCGCCGATCACGGTCGCGCGCATCATGTGGCGCACCGCCGGGAAGTAATCCTGGACGGCGTAGTGCTGGCACGAGCGGTTGTCCCAGAACGCGATCGTATTCGGGCGCCATTTGAGGCGCACCTGGTACTCGGGCGCCTGGGCCTGCCGGAACAGATACTGCAGCAGCTCCATTTCGGCCAGCTTGAAGTCGAAGCCGAAGCGATAGCGGTCCACGGTTTTGTGGCCATAGTTGGCGATGTACGTCGTGAAGGCCTCGTTGACGTACAGGATCTTTTCGCCGCTCTCCGGATGGGTCCGCACGATCGGGTGAGCCACGGGCGGGAAGCGCTTGCGCATTTCGTCGTGCTGATCCTCCGGCACCACGATCCCGAACAGCGGCAGGAATTCGTGCATGGCCTTGAGGTCGGCGATGCGCGTCTTGACGTCCTGCGGCAGGTTTTCGTAGGCCGCCACCATGTTGATCCAGAGGGTGTCTCCGCCCACCTCCGGACACCGCACGCAGCGCAGCATCGAACCCATCGACGGAATTTCGCGCCACGACACGTCGGAATGGTAGAGATTTTCGCGCCCGCGTTTCGAATCGCCGCGGCCGATGATCACGAGCTCGGGATGGTCGGGGTGGTGCGGGAAGGTGGGATGCACTTCCAGCTCGCCGAAGCGGCGCGCCACGGCCACGTGCTGGGCCGGCGTGATGTCCTGATCGCGGAAGAACAGCACCTTGTGCTTGACCAGCGCGCGGCGCAGGGCGAGATAGGTTGTGTCGTCGAGCGGCTCGCGCAGGTCGATGTCGCTGATTTCGGCGCCGATGGTCGGCGTGTGGCGGGTGACGGTGAAGGGCCAGCTTTCGGACGGCGCCGGGGCGGCATGTGTTTCGCCCGGCGGGTTAAGGGTGACTTCCATGTGTTTCCTCCAACAGGGATCGTTCTGTTTCTTCTCAGGCGGTGAGCGCTGCGGCGTCGCGGCTCAGCATGAGCTGCGAACGTTCGGGGTGCAGAAAGCGCAGCGCCACGATCGCGGCCGCGATCAACAGGATGGCGGTGACGAGAATGCCGAGTTCATAGGCGTGGCTGCCCGCGTTTGGGTGCGCCTGGATGATCTGCCCGATCACGACCGGCCCCACGGCGGCGCCGAGGCTCGCGACGGCGGTGTGGATCGCAACAATCGAGCCGCGCTGCGCGGCCGGAACCATCTCCGCGAGCATGGCGGGGGCGACCGAGAGGCACAACGTGGGCAGCGCGCCGGCCAGGGCGTAGCAGAGCACCTTCTCGACCGGCGTGAGGTCGAGCGTGGCGAGCGTGATGAACAGCAGGGCGCCGGCGATCATGGTGACGCAGGAAAGCCGCGCACGGGCTTCGCGCGTGGTCGCGCCGTGTTTCATCATGCGCTGCGACAGGGCGCTCAAACCGATATTGACGGGCGCGGCAAAGGCGATGATGAGCGCGAAACCCCGGCCCGACGCGATGCTGCCGAAGCCCAGCCCCTTTTCGAGGTAGGTGGGCAGCCAGGTGATGGATTGCCCGAGTAGCCAGTAGGCGACGAAACCGAGCAGGAACACGGACAGCACGGAGGCGTCGGTGAGGATCCGGCGGTACGGCAGGCGCTCGGGTGCCGAGAGGTCGGCGCCCGGCCCGGGCAGATCCTGCTGCCGCTGCAACCGGTCCACGAGCACGCCTTCGCGGCCGAAGCACAGCCACAGCACGCACCAGACGCCCCCGATGCCCGCCAGCACGAAGAAGTTGGTCCGCCAGCCCCAGTGCAGCGTGATGAGCGGAATGCCGAGGCCGGCCAGGATCATGCCGAGCACGGCCCCCTGATTGATGACGGCAACCGGAACGCTGCGCTTCTGGTCGGGAAACCACTTGAACAGGGCGTGCACCGAAGTGGGAAACGAGGGGCCTTCGGCGGCGCCGAGCAGCACGCGGCAGACGAGTAGCGCAGGCGCGCTGCCGGCGAACGCCTGCGGCACCTGGAGGATCGACCAGGTCGCGCCCATGGCGAGCAGGATCCAGCGTGTCGCGACGCGGTTCGAGAGGAAGCCGACGATGACCGTGGAGGTCGAGAAGAGCCAGAAGAAACTGCCGGCGACGAATCCGAATTCGGCCGGCGAGAGGTGCATGTCGGCCATGAGCGGCACGGCGACCATGCCGAGGACGATCTTGTCCAGAAAGTTGATCATGGAGAAGCCCGTGAGCAGGACGGCAATGGTCCAGGCGGACTTCGGCTGGTAGGAACTGGAAGCGGACATGGGCGATCTCGTCATTCGGCCTGCACAGGGTAGGCGGTTTCCTGCCCCAACTTACCACCCGCGGCGGGTAGGGCGGGAACTCCCTGGCCGTGGATGGGGCGATGACCGCGGCGTATTTCGGATTTGTGGCCTACTCCGGATGGATCATTCGCCCACCACGCCCAGGGGATTTCCGATGCTGCTCGTGACCTTCCACGGTGGCAAGCCCACCAAAGACGTAGCTTGTCCTGTCAACAACGTTTACGAGGGGCGGCCGGGATAAGCAAAAATTTCGCCAAAATAGGCTTAACCAATTGATCTTAAATAAAAAAATTGTTCGCCTTTAATGCGTGATCTCGTCATGGTCGTAGCCACCCACGGTTAATCGGCCAAGCGACGACCTTGCGATACGCTGCGATCAGCGCTCGTGAAAACGGCTCACCCGCAACTCGCCACAGCGGAGCGCTGAGCAAACAGGTCGACCACGCGATCAACGCTGCTCCGGCCATGTCAAATGGGAAGTGCACGCCGACGAACACGCGAGCCCAGGCGACAGTAATGTTCGCAGCGACGATAAGCGCGCCAAACAGGCGCTTGCCGTCGTAGAGGAGCGTAAAAGCAATAGCGGAAAGCAACGTAGCGTGATCGCTTGGAAATGACGAATCTGGGGCGTGCGCCAGGAATGTGTACCCCAGGCTTATTGCAAATGGCCTGGGGTGATACCACACGATGCCGATCAACTGGTTGATCCCTAACGCCACAAATGCGACGAAGGTCGCATGAACAGCGGTTTTTCGCTGATTGTCGCCACCGGATAGCCACATGCAGCCGAGCATGATCGGGACAGCCCAGATCACATATCTGGCGATGAACAGGCTTGCGGCGACGAGCCAGTGTGGCGTGGCAGGCGTAGCGTTGAGTTGCAGAAAAATGGCTTGATTGAATGCTTCGATGGTTTCCATTGCAGATTCATGACTTGAGGGGCTGGTGCCGGACGGACTGGACACCCGAACGCGCTTCTGCTCGCAGGTGTTACGGCTCGGGCTATTTGAGTTTGGGCGGGGGGTATTTGTCTCGCGTT
>NZ_JBANLK010000092.1:0-8848 GCF_054968425.1 Paraburkholderia sp. AV2 | reverse complement strand
ACCTCCAGCGTGCGCGGCTGGGTATTCCAGGACATCCGTGATCCTCCTTACAGAACCTCGCGCGTGCCCTCACGCGTGGGCCAGGTGAAAATGGGACCACGCTGCTGCGTGCAGAACGTGGTCCGGGTAAAGGCATGGGACGAAACGTGGCGCGCCACGTACCGCTCCAGCACCAGCGCGAACGTGAAGGGCGACATGCCTTCGAACGCGGCCTCGTCGAAGGTGAGCGTGACGCCGATGCCGCGCATGTACGTCAGGTCGCCTCCCAGCCGGTGGTGGTCGTGTACCGGCATGGCAAGCGCACCCGTGAGGCCGTCGAGCTGGCGCTGCATGACAGGCTCGCCCGCCCCCAGGTACGGCTGGAGCATCAGGCGCAGCCCCTCGCCTGGCGAGGGTTCGTCGTATTCGTCATCGAAGGCGCCGTATTCGAGATTCATCTGCCGGATCAGTTTCCACGTCGCCTCGCCCCACGCAAGCGGTGGCCGGGGTAGCGTCGGAGGCCGCACAAAGCCGACGCTGGCGACCGACTTCGCACCGTTGGCCACGAGATCGTCCACGCCGTCGTGCGGCAGGGTGCAGGGCAGGTCGCCGTTGGTCAGCCACGCGTCGAGCATGACGTGCCGCACACCCGTGTCGTCCGGTGTCTGGTCGTGGGCGAGCAGCGTCAGCCACGTGTGGGTGCGGATGAAGGGCTGGCGGGTGCGGTAGCGGCGCACATTGCTCGCAGGCTGGTCCAGTTCGCAGTGCAGTGTGAACCAGCGTTCATCGCCGCGCTCGTCATCGGGCCGCGCCACGTCCAGCGGTGAGAACGGTATCGCACCGTCCTCCCCGGCCTCGTCCCCGTCATCATCGACGCGCCCCGTGACGCGCTGCACCGAATGCACCTCGTAGTCGTCGGGTGCACTCACATAGGGCACGAGCCGGTGCTCACGTGCGTCGGGATCGACCCGGAGCTTTTCCGTGCGCACCGGAAAAAGGTTGATCGCGGGCGTACAGAACAAGGCGAACTGTGCGGCGTCGACGTGCTGCGCGAGGTCACCGGCCTCGCGATCGAGCAGCAGCACGATTTCCGCCTCGGGACCGTCGATCCTCGATAGCCCGCCCGCGAGATCGGTGAGGGTAAAGAACCAGAAGCGCGAGGCCATGGCGAAGTATTCGTGTACAAGATTGTGCCCGTGGTACATCGTGTGCACGGGCGGCAGGAGGCTATGCTCCGGCTCCAGCCCCTCGTACTCCACGGCACGCTGCATGTGTCCATGGCGCAGGCCGTTCTGGAAAACGCCGTGCAGCTCACCTGTCGGAAACTGGCCTGGCACGCCGGTCACGCTGGCAAGCGTCGCGGTATGGACCAGCTCGAACAGGTGCGAGGCAATGCGAGGCTCGCCGCACAGGTACACGGGCAGGCGGTCGAAGCCTGCCAGCTCACGAATTGCCGTGCCGTTGGTGGTGCGCAGCCGCAGGCGCAGCGAGCCGCGTACCCGAGCGTTGCCGTGCACCTGGCGGTACAGGTCGGGCATGTCCGGGGGGACACCGCCCAGGCTCGCATGGACGATTTCAACCGGTCGCATGGTCAGATCGAAGGCGGTGCGGAACTCACAGGCCGACCGTCCCAGCTCTGCACCGGAGAACAGCCGCGTGCCGCGTGGCAGCACTTCGCCTTCGCCGCCCTGGCCAGTCCTGTAACCGGGATAGAAGCGCACCACGGCCATCGAGGGCAGCGGCGCGACATAGTTGGGGTGGACGCACGCGAGCTGGCGATGGGTGAAGGCATCGGTCGCGCGGTCGGTACGCATGCGCGTGCGCGCATTCATCCAGGCCGAGGCCTGGATGAGACGCTGCGCATACGGGTCCGCAGTCTCACCCGTTTCCAGCATGCCGAACCGTCTGGCGATCTTGGCATGCCGAGCCGCGAATTCGCCGGTCAGAGCCGTCTGGTACTTCAGTTCGCGCAGGTAATAGTCGGGGAGTTTCGGGTCCATTGTCTTCCTGTCAGAATGACAGGAAGGCTTGATAGCGAATCACGAAAATTCCTGTGCGATATGTCAATGCGTTGCTGAACATTCCTGCTCGTCTCCCTGTCAGACAGCGTGCTGAAGTCAGTCCCGCAACCATGCGACCGGGACGAACGCTGACTATGTGCCAGCCCGGGAGTGTCTCCAATCAGATATTTCTGAAACGCCAGGGGATGCCAACAAAATTGTGAAAAAAGCGCCCGTGTGGGCGCCCAAAGATGGACCCGACAACCCCGTATCGGAAAGCTGCGTGAGATACGGAGACGTGGTTAATGCCGATGTTGATGATCGGGCCGTGGAACACGCCGCCCATGACTCGCATCCAATCTTGCGGGCAGGATTAACGCTGCCCGTGTCGTATCAGCTCGCCCCTATGCCATCGTCGTCACGTAGCGCGGCGGCACGCAGTGTCTCGTCGACCGCGACAATCCCACCGACTTCGGCATAGCGCTGCAGGCAGTGCTGGATATCCAGCGCGCGCATGGCTTCTATGGCCGCACTGTGTGTCGCGTTATCTGGCGCCACAACCATGATGCGCGAACGTGCGCATGGCCTTGGCGTAATATCGCATCACGTGTTCGACCTTGTGCCCGATTCCGTGCGCGCGCTCGAAGCAGCATTCGAACGTGTGCTGGCTTCGGGCGGCGCAGGCGACCGACGAATTCGATACGCTTGCCGATCTGGTGCGGTGCACAGCGGGGCGACGCATCGGCCCGCTGCGCGTGCGCGGATTGCTTTCATCGAGGCCCCCATCGCATCCCCGTCTGCAGTCTCACTCCGGCAGCGCGCCGGTCATATCGGCCTGTACCGCCGATGGCTGGCGGCGCTGCAGCACGGCGATGCAGATGAGCGAAGTGCCCGCGAGCGCGCTATAGAACAGCGCGAGCGGCCACCATTGTCCGGGGAAGTCGTGCGCGAGCAGCGTGCCGACGAGCGGCGTGAGCCCGCCCGCGAGCGCCGCACAGCACTGGTACGAAATGGAGATCGCCGAGTAGCGCACGCGCACCGGGAACGCGTTGGTCATGAAGCCGGCCATGACGGCATACGAGCTCGACATGCACATCACCGCAACGGCAATGCCGATCACGATGGCGGTCGGACGTCCCGTGGAAACGAGCACGAACATGGGATAGGGCGAGAGCATTGCGAGGCCCGCGGCCACGATGAGAAAGCGGCCCGAGCCCACGCGCTGTGCGAACCAGCCCGAAGCGAGCTGCGTGAACAGTTGAATGAACGCGACGACGAAGAGGCAGTCGAGGATCAGCGCGCGATCGAGCCCGAGCGTTTGCGTCGTGTAGTTCAACATGAACGTGTTGACGAACCACGCGCCCGCCACGCCGATCACGTTTGCGCCGAGGCACAGCAGCACGCTGCGCCAGGCGTCGCGCAGCACCTCGACGATCGGCATGGATGCCGTGCGCCGCTGTGCCTTGAGCGCCTCGAATTCGGGCGACTCCCTCACGCCAGAGCGGATCAGGAGACCCACGACGAGCAGCACGGCGCTCGCGAGGAACGGCAGGCGCCAGCCCCAGGCGAGAAGCGCGTCGTGGTCGAGATGCGCGACGCTGCGAAACGCAAGCAGCGCGAGGATCAGGCCTGCGGGGCTGCCGAGCTGCGCGAACGACGCGAGGAAGGTGCGCTTCTCGCGCGGCGCGTGTTCGCCGGCCATGAGGACGGCGCCGCCCCATTCGCCGCCGATGGCGATGCCCTGCGCCACGCGCAGCAGCACGAGCAGGGCGGGCGCGAGCGCTCCGGCATTGGCGTAGGTCGGCAGGAAGCCGATGCCCACGGTGCCGACACCCATGATCGAGAGCGTGGCGACGAGCGCCTTCTTGCGGCCGATCCTGTCGCCGAGATGGCCGAACACGAGGCCGCCGAAGGGCCGCGCGAAAAAGCCGACGGCAAACGTGCCGAACGAGGCCAATGTGCTGTAGAACGGCTCGTTCGATGGGAAGAACAGCTTGCCGAAGATGAGCGCGGAGGCCGTGGCGTAAATGTAGAAGTCGTACCACTCGATGGTGGTGCCGACGAAGGCGGCGAGCGAGGCGCGTGCGGGTTGGCGCGCCGTCGCGGCGGGAGCTGCGGGTTGGGTCATCGTGTGTCTCCTTTGCGATCGGTTGGAGCCGGCTCGGGCCGGTCTATATTCCGTTTGCACTACTATGTGACGATCAGCCCTTCACGACGCCAGCCTCGAAAAGCCGCGCCTGAGTCTCGCGGTCGATGCCGAGTGCGTCGAGCACCTCGCGCGTGTTCCCGCCGAGCGCGGGCGGCTTCGTGCGGTACGTCGCGGGCGTGCGCGAGAGCTTGACCGGCGCGCCGGTGCCGAGATAGCCGTCCATTTCCACGAGCATGCCGCGGTGCCGCGTGTGCGGATGCGCGACCACGGCATCGACGGTCTGCACCGGGCCGCACGGCACGCCATATGCCATGAGTTCGCGCGCGAGCGGCTCGCACTCGTGGTCGGCGAGGCGTGCTTCGAGCGCGGCCTTCAACTCGGACCGGTGCGCGCAGCGGCTGCGGTTGTTTGCGAAACGCGGGTCGTCGGCGAGCGCGGGCACGCCCAGGTGAGCGCACAGCTTCGCGAACTGCCGGTCGTTGCCTACGGCGAGGAAGATCGGCGCGGTACGCGTGGCGTAGCTGTCGTAAGGCGCGATATTCGGATGAGCGTTGCCGCTGCGCTGCGGCGTGCGGCCGTTGCCGAAGAAGTTCGGCAGATGCGGATGCAGCAGCGAGACCCCGCAGTCGTAGAGCGCGATATCGACGGACTGCCCCTGGCCGCTCTTCTCGCGCTCGGCCAGCGCAAGCAGGATGCCGGCCAGCGCGTTCAGGCCCGTCACCATGTCAACGATCGGCAGGCCGATGCGCAGCGCGGGGCCGTCGTGCTCGCCGTTCACGCTCATGAGCCCGGCCATCGCCTGGATCACCGCGTCGTAGCCGGGCAGGCCGCCGAGCGGGCCGTCCGCGCCGAAGCCGGAGACCGCGCAATGGATGAGGCGCGGAAAGCGCGGGCGCAAGTCGCGTTCGTAATCCATTCCCCAGCGCGCGAGCGTGCCGGGCTTGAAGTTCTCCACGAGCACGTCGGCGCCTTCCAGCAGTTGCCAGAGGATCTCGCGGCCTTCGTCGCACGAGAGATCGACGGCGATGCCCTGCTTGTTGCGGTTCACGCCCACGTAGTACCACGCGGTCTCGTCGAGGAAGGGCGGGCCCCAGCCGCGCGTTTCGTCGCCGTCGGGCGGTTCGAGTTTGATGACCTCGGCACCGTGGTCGGCCAGCGCCTGGGTGCAGTACGGACCGCCCAGTACGCGGCTCAGGTCGATCACGCGCAGGCCATGCAGCGCGCCGTTCACGGCAGAGGATTGGGTGGGCTTGCTATCGTTCATCGTGGTGGCCTCATTGTGCAGGGAGGAGCCGCATCGCGTCAGCGAGCGCGAGCGGGTGCTCGTCCACGAGGGCGCGCAGCGGTTCTGCATGTGCGTCCCGCGCATCGGGCTCCAGCGGATCGCGCGGCAGCAGCTTGTGCCGCACGATCAGATGCGCGAGGGCGAGACGCCGGTAGTCGGGCGCGACGCGCGCGGCCTCGCAAGCCATGAAAACCGCCGTGGTGGCGTGGTAGAGCGCGGATGCGGCCTGGCGTACCGATTCGTCGCGGCCGCATTCCGCCACGCTTTCGAGCACCGTGCCCGCGCGCTCGAACACGCCGCGCAGCAGGGCCGCGCTCTTCTCCGGCAGACCCGCTTCGGCTATCTCCGCGCGCACATAGCGTGCAAGCGCGTCCAGCGCGCCTTCGCGCTTTGCCGCGCGCGCGACGTCCAGGGCGACGATGTTGCTCGTGCCTTCCCAGATCGAGCCCAGGTGGGCATCGCGCACGAGCCGCGCATCGCTCCATTCCTCGATATAGCCCACGCCGCCGCGCACTTCCATCGCGTCGCCGGTGACGCGGCGCGCGTCGCGGCAAGCGCGGAACTTGATGAGCGGCGTGAGGATGCGCACGCATTTCGCGGCGAGCTCGTCGCCCTGATCGGCTCGCGGGAGCAGCGTGGCGATCCGCATGAACATCGAGCGTGCCTGCTCGGCGGGCAGCATCATCTTGAGCAACTGGCGCTGCATGAGCGGCATGTCGATCAGCTTGCGCCCGAACGCCTCGCGATGGCGCGCGACGTGCAGCGCTTCGGTCACCGCGCGGCGCATGAGCCCCGCGGCACGCACGCCGTTCGAAAGCCGCGACATGTTGATCATGTCCGCCATCTGGTGAAAGCCGCGGCCCACTTCGCCGATCAGATAGGCCTGCGCCCCTTCCAGCACGATCTCGCCGCTTGCCATCGAACGGCTGCCCAGCTTGTCCTTCAGGCGTACGATGCGATAGGCGTTGCGCGTGCCGTCCGACAGCGTTTTCGGCAGCAGGAAGAGCGCGAGGCCCTTGATGCCCGGCGGCGCGTCGTCGGGGCGTGCCAGCACCATCGCCAGATCGGCGTCGGCGTTCGAGCAGAACCACTTGTCGCCGTAGAGACGCCAGACGTCGTTGCCTTCTAAGTCGGTCGTGCGCGTGGCGCGCGTGGCGATGCGGGCGACGTCCGAGCCCGCCGCCTGCTCGGTCATGAACATCGCGCCCTGGTAGAGCGTGTCGAAGTCCTGCGACGCGAGGAATGGTAGATAGCGGGCCACGAGCTCCGGCGACCCGAAGCGGCGCAGCGTGCGCGTGAGGGAGTCGGTCATGCTCACCGGGCAGCACAGGCCGAACTCGGCCTGCACGAACAGGTAGGTCAGTGCGTACTTCACGAGCGGAGCCGGCGGGGCGGGCTGATGGCTCATCGCCGCGAGGCCCAGTTCGGAGTAAGCGACCCGCTCCAGCGCCACGTAGTCGGGATGCTTGTCGAGGTGCTGGAGCGCCTCGCCGCGCCGCGTGCGGTGCTGCAGAACGGGCGGGTTGTGGTCCGCCGCGAGCGCCCACTGGTCGAGTTCGTCGGAGGCGCGCTGGCCGAGGGCACGCAGCTTTGCTTCCAGGGTGGCGAACGCCATGTCGCCCAGGTAGCTGCGCAGCAGCGGCGCGTAGCTGGGGTCGCTCGTGTAGAAGTTGATGCCGCGGCTGTCGGGGATGTTGGCGGCGCCGTCGCTCGTGGATGACGCGGCTGAAGCGGCCGAAGCGGCCGAAGCGGTGAGGCCGGAGTGGTCGCTCATCGAATGTCTCCTTGTTTTGCGCGCACGCATGGCGCAGTGCGATTGTCGCGGTCTATTAGTTAGCGATACAGCCGGGCGAATAGTTCGTAATACAGGCCTGGCAGGCCCACCACACAAGGCTGTGCGACCATCTGTGTGGGGATGGCGCTCGATGTATTGCGCGTGTTTTGTAGATTTGCTTTCCTGTCGTCATGAATGCGCTGGACGATCGATTAGTTTGCGATACAAACGGGCGCGGAGCGGCACAGAGTCAGACAGCCCGGCGCATCCCACGGGCCGCGCCTACTGGCCCTTTCGAGTCCTTGGCGGATTCCGTTTTCCATATTTCAATTGGGCCAAGCTTAGGCGCGCCAACGATCACGGTCCAATACAAAGAATGTCCCGTTCGATAAGTCCTGTTTATCGAAAACAAAAGACCCGCACGCCATGAAGCGTGGGGTGAGCGTGCCGAAATGGCGTGCCTCGGCTCCGGCAATCGACCGGAGGTACAGTCGAGCAGGGCGGCCGACGCAGAGAAGCGCAGAACGGGGGGCAGCCTGTTTCCCCCGGCGATCAGGAAAAGAACCCGGAGAGCTTATGTTTCGAGAGCCTTCAGCACCGAGAGGCCCAGTGGGTCAGCTAACAATAAGTTTTCGAAGTCGTTCGTCCAGTGCGGATCCGCCCTGCGGGGATTTCGGTGAAATCGCGGCCATTGGCACGGCGAACCGCCGTCGATGGCCGCTCGAGAGGGCGTTTGGCCGCGCGGACTCAACTCGTACGGCGAAACTCTTCCTCGGCTTTCAACGCCGCCAAAGCCAGGGGATCGTCCTGGGCGGCGTGTTCCGTCTCCCAAAGTACTGATGGGTCTGACGTGGGAACGGGAGCGGCGTTGGATGGCGGCAAGCCATATGCAGCACGATGGGCCTGCCCAAAGTCGCTTTCACGCAGCGCCGCTCCGTTCTGGCGGGCTTTGTGCTTGCTCGGCCCGACAACGCCCGCAAACGCATTGCCGCGCCCCTTCTCGATGGCGTCGATTTCTTCCTGCCTGGAGCTTTTGAGTTGGGACGCGGACTTCGCACGAGGCTTTGTCAAATCCGCTTCCCGGACAGACTCGTCCAGGAGTGCAAGTTCCATCGCCTTCCAACTGACATGTCCGAAGCGCCGCTTGTCCGCGTCGGTCATCTCGATCTCGAATACGTAGCCATCTTTGTCACGGCAAAGCAAGGAGTCGGAAAACCGTGCGATTCGTTTGACTTCCACCTTGAAAGCCGTGCCATTGCCGGGGGTGAGCACCTGCAGCCTGGCAAGCTCGGTCAGTTCCGGTGCGCTATACGTGGCCTGCTTGTACAACACAAGCCCCCTTCGGCAGGTGACTGTATCCCACGGCAAAAAGGTGTCGTAAACCTCCTGCGGGTTTCGTACGCGGGCAGCTTCTCCGCGTCGCTGCGCCTGCTGGTACGCGTGAATCGCGGCCGGCGTAATACCGACTCCCGCCGCATACATCTCCTTCGTGCGCAGTTTGCGCTTGTTGGCCGTCAGGTTAAGGTGGCTGATTGCCTTAAGGAGGAGTCGCTCGAAATTGTCCAGGAGAATCGGCTTCTTCATCCGCCTGATGCGACGCTTGATTGAGTTATCGTCGGAAGTGGTGTATGCGGCGTAGGGAGGAGGCAGGAGAAGGCGGT
>NZ_JBANLK010000091.1:0-8863 GCF_054968425.1 Paraburkholderia sp. AV2 | reverse complement strand
TGTTGGCGGTCGGGTAGAACACTTCGTTCGTGATCTGTGCGTTGACCTTCGGATCCTCGATGTAGTTGATCCAGGCGAGCGCGGCTTCGGGATGCGGCGCGTCCTTCGGGATCACCATGCTGTCGAACCAGATGAGGCCGCCTTCCTTCGCGTTGGCGAACCTGATCTCGTAGCTGCGCTTCGAATCGGCCGCGCGGCGGCGCGCGATGCCCACGTCGCCGGACCAGCCGAAGGTCACGCAGATATCGTTGTTCGCGAGGTCGTTGATGTAGCCCGACGAGTTGAACTGCGTGATATACGGGCGGACTTTCTTCAGCACTTCGAAAGCGGCCTGATAGTCGGACGGGTTCGTGCTGTTCGGGTCCTTGTGCATGTACTGCAGCGTCGCGGCGAATACGTCCACGGCCTGGTCGAGGAACGACACGCCGCAGCTCTTGAGCTTCGAAAGATTGTCCGGGTCGAACACGAGCGCCCAGCTATTCACCGGCGCGTTGTCGCCCAGCGCCTTCTTGACCGCTTCCACGTTGTAGCCGATGCCGTCGGTGCCGTAAGCATAGGGCGCGGCGTACTGGTTGCCGGGGTCCGCCTCGGCAATGATCTTCATGATGGCCGGATCGAGATGCGAGAGGTTCGGCAGCTTCGATTTGTCGAGCTTCAGATAGACGCCGGCCTGGATCTGCCTCGCCATGTAGTTCGACGTGGGCACGACGATGTCGTAGCCCGAGCTGCCGGCCAGCAGCTTGGCTTGCAGCGTGTCGTCGCTGTCGTAGTTGTCGTACTTGACCTTGATGCCCGTCTGCTTCTCGAAGTCGGGAATCGTGTCCTTGCCGATGTAGTCGGACCAGTTGTAGACGTTGATCTGCGTGTCCGCCGCACTGGCCGGTGCGCATTGGAGTGCGCCAAGGCTCGCCAGCGTGGCCAGCGAGGTGGCCGTAATGGCGGGACGAATACGGCACCAGTAAGGATAGCTAATCATAGTGTTTTCCCTAAAATGAAGAAGCGGGCGCGTGGGCTCGCTGTGGCTCGTGTAAAAGCGGGTAATGCTTGAAAAGGCTCGAGAAGGCTCGAGAAGCCGGTTCGAAGCGGCGTGAAAGTGCGAATCTTCAGACGTGCAGCAGCAAATGCTTGCGTTCCCACGAACTGATCACGCGGAAGAACGCCTGGTATTCGGTCTCCTTGAGGGCGACATAGGCCTTGACGAACGCCTCGCCCAGCATTTCCTTCAGCGGGTCGGCGCGCCGCATCAGCGCGAGCCCCTCTTCGAGGTTGCGCGGCAGCTCGTACGACTCCCGGTAGCCGTCGCTCGTCAGCGGGACAGTGGGCTCGAGGCCTTGCGTCATGCCCAGATAGCCGGCGGCCAGCGTGGCGGCGATGGCCAGATACGGATTGCAGTCCACGCCGGGAATGCGGTTTTCCACGCGGCGGGCGGCGGGCGACGAATGCGGCACGCGAAAACCCACGGTGCGATTGTCGTAACCCCATTGCACGCTGATCGGCGCCGCCATGAAGCGCGAGAGGCGGCGATACGAATTGATGTAGGGGGCGAAGATTGGCATGAGCGCGGGAGTGTAGGTCTGCAGACCCGCGATATACGAGTGAAAGAGGGCGCTGGGTTTGCCGCCGGGCTCGCTGAAGAGATTGCGGCCGCTCTGCGCGTCGATCAGGCTCTGATGGACGTGCATCGCGGAACCGGGTTCGTCTTCCATCGGCTTGGCCATGAACGTCGCGTACATCTGGTGCCGCAACGCCGCCTCGCGCACGGTGCGCTTGAAGAGGAACACCTGGTCGGCGAGCTTGAGCGCATCGCCGTGCAGAAAGTTGATTTCCATCTGCGCGGCCCCGACTTCGTGAATCAGCGTGTCGACTTCGAGGTCCTGAATATCGCAGTACTCGTAGATGTCTTCGAACAAGGGATCGAATTCGTTGACGGCCTCGATCGAATACGACTGCCCGCCCGTTTCCGGGCGGCCGGTGCGGCCTACGGGCGGCTGCAGCGGCAGATCGGGGTCGCGGTTCGTGTCGACCAGATAGAACTCGAGTTCCGGCGCCACCACCGGTGTCCAGCCTTTCGCGTCATAGAGTGCGAGCACCCGGCGCAGCACGTGGCGCGGCGAGATCGCAACGGGCGTGCCGTCGAAGTGCATGCAGTCGTGAATCACTTGCGCCGTGGGATCGACGGCCCAGGGAACGATGCGCAGCGTCGAAGGATCGGGCACGCACACCATGTCGGGGTCGGTCACGCCGGTCAGCGTGCCGTCTTCGGGGTAGTCGCCCGTGACGGTCTGGATCATCACCGCCTGCGGCAAGCGCATCGACTCGCCCGCTTCGAACTTGCTGCGGGGGATGATCTTGCCGCGCGCGATCCCGGACATGTCGGGAATGATCGCCTCGATTTCGGTGACGCGATGCTTCTTCAGGAAATCGTCGATCTCGTTCATGCCGCTCATTGCATCCTTCATTGCATTCACTCGATGGCACTGCCGCGTAGGGTGGCGCGGGCAGCGAATCGGCCCGGCGCCGGTTGGTCCCGCGTTGAGCACGGCCCTCGTTCAACGGGCGGTGCATTGCGAACGACGGCTGAAGCGTAGCACCGGCCAATAAGGGGTAAAAAAATAGTTTTCTTAGTCCATGCATAGGTTTTGGCTATTCAGGAAAATGGCGTGCTGCAGCAAATGAAAGGTGCAACATGCAATGCCCCCATGGTCATTCGGAATTGCATAGAAAAAAACGATGCACTAGCCAGAAATTCCGTTCTTTATGTTCTCTTTTTGCCCAGGCACAGTGCGCTCATGGCTTTCGACGGTCGCGGTAGCGGAGCCGCCGGAGGTATCCACTAACAGGAGAGTCTTCGTGAATCCAGCAACAGCAACGGTGCGCAGCTACGCCGACTGGCAACGTCTTGCCGCGGACGTCTCCCCGAGAACCCAGGCTCACATTGGCGGCCGCTTCGTGCCCGCGCGCAGCGGCAAGACCTTCACGGCGATCGATCCCGCCACGGGCGCGGCGATTGCCGAGGTGGCCTCGTGCGACGCCGCCGACGTGGACGACGCCGTGCGCGCCGCCCGCGCGTCGTTCGCGGCCGGCGTCTGGTCGCGCGCCACGCCGGGCCAACGCAAGCTCGTGCTCTGCCGTCTTGGCGAACTGATCGCCGCGCACGGCAGCGAGCTCGCGCTGCTCGACTCGCTCAATATGGGCAAGCGCGTAGCCGACGCGTTCGACATCGACGTGCCGGCTGCCGGCAGCCTGTTCGCCTGGTACGGCGAAGCGGTGGACAAACTCTCCGGCGAGGTGCCCGCGACCGATCCCGGCAATCTCGCGATCGTGACGCGCGAGCCGCTGGGTGTGGTGGGCGCCGTCGTGCCCTGGAATTTCCCGCTCGATATGGTTGCGTGGAAGGTGGCGCCGGCGCTCGCGGCCGGCAACAGTGTGGTGCTCAAGCCCGCGGAGCAGTCGCCGCTTTCGGCGCTGCGTCTTGCCGAACTGGCGCTCGAAGCCGGCTTGCCGGCCGGTGTGCTGAACGTCGTGCCGGGCTTCGGCGAAACCGCCGGCCGCGCGCTCGGGATGCACCCCGATGTCGATGTGCTCGCGTTCACGGGTTCGACGGCGATCGGCAAGAAGTTTCTCGAATACGCGGGCCAGTCGAACATGAAGCAGGTCTGGCTCGAATGCGGCGGCAAGAGCCCCAACCTCGTGTTCGAAGACACGGACGACCTGGACCTTGCGGCGCGCAAGGCCTGCTTCGGCATCTTCTTCAATCAGGGCGAGGTCTGTTCGGCGAACTCGCGCCTCTTCGTGCAGCGTTCGATACACGACGCGTTCGTCGAGCGGCTCGTTGCCTGCGCGCGCGACTTCTACCCGGGCGATCCGCTCGACCCCGTGAGCGGCATGGGAGCGATCGTCGATCAGGCGCAGCATGCGCGCGTGCTCGAATGGATCGAGCGCGGGCGCAAGAGCGCGACGCTCGCCACCGGAGGCGGTGCGCCGCTCGTGAACGGCAAGGGCCTGTTCGTCGAGCCGACGATCTTCGTCGACGTGAAGGCGGACAACCCGCTCGCCCGCGAAGAGATCTTCGGCCCGGTGCTTTCGGTGCTCGCGTTCGACAGCGAAGACGAAGCGGTGCAGCTCGCAAATGATTCGATCTACGGCCTTGCCGCCTCGGTATGGACCGGCAGCCTCGCGCGCGCCCATCGCGTCTCGCAGCGCCTGCGCGCCGGCACGGTGTCCGTCAACACGGTCGACGCGCTGAGCGCCCAGACGCCGTTCGGCGGCTTCGGCCAGTCGGGCTTCGGCCGCGATCTCTCGCTGCACGCGCTCGACAAATACACGGGCCTGAAGACCACCTGGATCACCTGGTGAATGCGCCCCGGATCAAACCGCCTTATCCATTGGAGTCTGGAAAAATGAATGCACACGACTTGCCGCAGCGCACGACGCGCGACTATCAACAGAGCGATGCCGCGCACCACCTGCACGCCTTCGTCGATCAGAAAGCCCTGAACGAGGAAGGGCCGCGCGTGATGGTGCGGGGCGAGGGCGTCCACCTTTGGGACAACGACGGCAACCGCTATCTGGACGGCATGTCCGGGCTGTGGTGCACCAATGTCGGATACGGCCGCCAGGAACTGATCGACGCGGCCTCGCGGCAGATGAAAGAACTTTCGTACTACAACATGTTCTTTCACACCACGCATCCTGCGGTGATTCAACTCTCGGAGAAGCTGTTCTCGCTGCTGGGCGATCGCTTCTCGCACGTCGTCTACACGAACTCGGGCTCCGAGTCGAACGAGGTGCTGATCCGCACGGTGCGCCGTTTCTGGGACGTGATGGGCAAGCCGCAGAAGAAGGTGCTGATTGGCCGCGTGAACGGCTATCACGGTTCGACGGTGGGCAGCGCTTCGCTGGGCGGCATGGCCTTCATGCACGAAATGGGCGACCTGCCGATTCCGAACATCACGCACGTGGACGAGCCCTACTGGTACGCCAATGGCGGCGACCTCACGCCGGAGGCGTTCGGCAAAGCGGCGGCGCTCTCGCTCGAACGCAAGATTCTCGAACTGGGCGCGGACCGCGTCGCCGCCTTCGTCGCCGAGCCGTTCCAGGGCGCGGGCGGCATGATCTTCCCGCCGGACGGCTACTGGCAGGAGATCGAGCGCATCTGCCGTCAATACGACGTGCTGCTCTGCGCCGACGAGGTGATCGGTGGCTTCGGGCGCACGGGCGAGTGGTTCGCGCACCGTCATTTCGGCTTCGAGCCGGACCTGATCTGCGTGGCCAAGGGCCTGACCTCGGGCTATGTGCCGATGGGCGGCCTCATCATGAGCCGGCGCGTGGGCGAGGCGCTCGTCGAGAAGGGCGGCGTCTATGCCCATGGTCTGACTTACTCGGGGCACCCGGTCGCCGCCGCCGTCGCGCTCGCGAATCTCGACGTGCTCGATCGCGGCGGGCTCGTCGAGCGGACGAAGACCGATACCGGACCGTATCTGCAGAAGGCGCTGCGCGACGCGTTCGCCGATCACCCGCTCGTTGGCGAAATTCAGGGGGTGGGCGCCGTGGCGGCGATCCAGTTCGCGAAGGACAAGGCCACGCGCGAGCGCTTCGCGAACGAAGCGGATCTGACCTGGCATAGCCGCTCCGCCGGCTTCGACCTCGGCGTGATCGTGCGCTCGACGAATGGGCGCCTCATCGTTGCGCCGCCGCTCGTGATCGATCATGCCCAGATCGACGAACTGGTGGACAAGATGCGCCAGGCGGTCGACACAACGGCAAAGACGATCGCCCGATAACGCATCAAAGCATCGCGACCCCGGATCGTGCCCCCGACGGGGGGCACGTCTGTCATCCAACGGTGGGCGAACCGGATCAATAGTTAGGCATACCTATTAAATGGCCGGATGGGCCGGTATGCATGGCAGAAGGAAAACGCTATGAAAAATGAAAACATTTCAGTCGACACGCTCGTAGTCGGCGCCGGCCAGGCCGGTGTCGCCATGAGCGAACACCTGAGCCGGCTGGGCATCTCGCACCTCGTGCTCGAGCGCAGCCGCGTTGCAGAACGTTGGCGCACGGGCCGGTGGGACTCGCTGGTGGCCAACGGGCCGGCCTGGCACGACCGCTTTCCTGGCATGGAATTCGAGGGCTTCGCGCCGGACGCGTTCGTGCCGAAGGAATCGATTGCCGACTACTTCGAAGCCTACGCGAAGCAGTTCGACGCGCCCATTCGAACGGGCGTGGAAGTGACCCGCGTGGTACGCAACGAAGGGCGCCCGGGCTTCGCCGTCGAAACGAGCGAGGGCGTGGTCGAAGCGATGCGCGTCGTGGTGGCGACGGGGCCGTTTCAGCGCCCGGTCATTCCGCCGATCGCACCGCAAGCCGCGAATATCGAGCAGATCCACTCCGCCGACTATCGCAATCCCGGCCAATTGCCCGAAGGGGCCGTGCTCGTGGTGGGCGCAGGCTCGTCGGGCGTGCAGATCGCCGACGAACTGCAGCGCGCGGGCAAGCAGGTTTACCTCTCGGTGGGGGCGCACGACCGGCCGCCGCGCGCGTATCGCAACCGCGATTTTTGCTGGTGGCTGGGCGTGCTGGGCGAATGGGACGCGGAGACCGTCACGCCGGGCAAGGAGCACGTGACGATCGCCGTGAGCGGTGCGCGCGGCGGCCATACGGTCGATTTCCGCAGGCTCGCGCATCAGGGCATCACGCTCGTCGGCCTGACGAAATCGTTCGACGGCCCGGTCGTGAGCTTCGAGCCGGACCTCGCGCTCAATATCGCGCGCGGCGACGAAAACTACCGCGCGCTGCTCGACGCGGCCGACGCGTGGATCGCCCGCAACGGCGTCGATCTGCCGGAGGAACCGGAAGCACGCGCCACGCTTCCCGATCCGGATTGCCTCACGCATCCAATACTCGAACTCGATCTCGCGAAGGCGGGGATCACGTCGATCATTTGGGCGACGGGCTACGCCGTCGATTACGGCTGGCTGCAGGTGAATGCCTTCGACGCGAAAGGCAAGCCGCGGCACCAGCGCGGCGTGTCGAGCGAGCCGGGCATTTATTTCCTCGGCCTGCCGTGGCTGTCGCGGCGCGGCTCGGCATTCATCTGGGGCGTGTGGCACGACGCCAGACACATTGCCGACCATATCGTCACGCAACGCAAGTATCTCGCCTATCGCGATCCCGGGCAGCGCGAAGACGAAGCGCCGCGTGCGCCCGCGTCCGACCGTGCGTGCCGGACCGCGCAGGCGAACAACATCAACGAACTGGGAGTCTTCTAATGCCGACGCATACGCGCATTCGCATGTTCAACACGCGGGATACCTACCCGAATCAGTCGCTCGACAACGATTTGTGCCAGGCCGTGCGCGCCGGCAACACCGTGTATGTGCGCGGCCAGGTGGGCACCGATTTCGACGGACGCCTCGTAGGTCTTGGCGATCCGCAGGCCCAGGCGGAGCAGGCGATGAAGAACGTCAAGCAGTTGCTCGAAGAGGCGGGCAGCGATCTGTCGCACATCGTCAAGACGACGACCTATCTGATCGATCCGCGCTATCGCGAGCCCGTGTATCAGGAAGTCGGCAAGTGGCTCAAGGGCGTCTTTCCGATTTCCACGGGCCTCGTGGTGTCGGCGCTCGGGCAGCCGCAGTGGCTCATGGAGATCGACGTGATTGCGGTGATTCCGGATAACTGGACACCGGATCCGGCCCGAGGACAGCGATCATGACTTTCTCCATCGTCGGACGCTGCCCCGAAAGCGAACAGCTTGGTATCGCCATCAGTTCGTCGAGCATCGCGGTGGGCGCCCGCTGCCCCTGGGCGCGTGCGGGTGTCGGCGTCGTGGCGAGCCAGAACGTGACCTTGCCGGCCCTGGGCCCGCGCATTCTCGACCTGCTGGAGAACCACCAGATCGAGCCCGGCACCGCCATGCAGCAGGCGCTCGACGCCGACCGGTGGAGCCAGTACCGGCAGGTGACGGTGATCGACCGTCAGGGGCGCACCGCGTTCTTCAGCGGCAAAGAGGCGCTTGGCACGCACAACGCCATGGCCGGCAGGCAATGCGTTGCCGCCGGTAATCTGCTGGCCGGCGCGCACGTCATCGGCGCGATGGTCGAGGCGTTCGAAAGCGCGCAGGGCCTGCTCGCGGATCGACTGCTCGCGGCCATGCACGGCGCCATGAAGGCGGGCGGCGAAGCCGGGCCCGTGCATTCCGCGGCATTGAAGGTGATGGGAGAGGTGGCGTGGCCGATGGTCGACCTGCGCGTGGACTGGGCCGACGACGATCCCGTCGGTCGTCTCGACAGTCTCTGGCAGGCCTACCGTCCGCAAATGCAGGACTATCTTGCGCGGGCGCTGAACCCCACTGCCGCGCCGAGCTACGGAGTCCCAGGCGATGAATGAGACGTCAAGCCGGGTACTGCTCGAACGGCTGGTGGGTTTCCCCACCGTGAGCCGCGACTCGAATCTCGCGCTGATTGCATTCATAGAGGAGTACCTGGCGCAATACGGCGTGGAGTGCGAGTTGTTCCACAACACCGGGCGCACCAAGGCGAATCTCTTTGCGACCCTCGGGCCGCGGGATCGTGGCGGCGTCGTGCTGTCCGGCCACACCGACGTCGTGCCGGTGGACGGGCAGGACTGGACGCTCGACCCGTTCCGTCTGACCGAGCGCGACGGACGTCTGTATGGCCGCGGCACGGCCGACATGAAGGGCTTTATCGCGTCGGTTCTGGCCGCGGTGCCGCGCTTTGTCGAGCAGGACTTGCAGTTTCCGGTGCATCTTGCCTTCTCCTATGACGAGGAAGTGGGCTGCCTGAGCAATCGTCAATAGTGGTGTACGGGCGGGACGGCATGATCAGGCGGCCAGCGC
>NZ_JBANLK010000090.1:0-9746 GCF_054968425.1 Paraburkholderia sp. AV2 | reverse complement strand
ATCTGCTGGAACACTCTTCAGCGAACTCAACAGCCTTTATGAAACCGTCTCTTAGGAGGAATCGTGAAGGTTCTTGCAAACTTGAGAGTTGTCACGCAGCTTGTCCTTGCATTCGGCGTCGTGCTGCTAATGCTGGTCGGTATCGGTCTTTTGGGGCTCTCGGGAATTTACAGGGAAAATGACCACGTCGAATCGCTTCGCGAGAACTGGATTCCAGGTGTGGCTGCGAGCCAGCAGATGGCAATTGCGTTGAAGGAGATTGCGCTTGAGGAATTCCGCTTAGTGTCGGCCACAAAGCCTGACGAAGCGAAGCTGGCAAACAGTCGCGTAGATCAGGGATTCAAATCGTGGCAAAAAGCTGCTGGCGATTATGAAACAACGCTGCATGAGACAGCGGAGCAGAAAGCATATGCGCACATCCAGATGCTTATGCCAAAGTATTCGCAACTGGATTCGCAGGTGCGGTCCCTGGTGAAGACAGGCCGGTCCCAGGATGCAGCAGGTCTGCTTTCCGGACAGGGAACAGAGCTTCGAGGAAGCCTTGAAAAGGAGCTCCAGACGATCACGGACGTGAATCTGCAGGGGGCAAGCGACGAGGGTGACGTGGCCTACGATGCGTATAATCGCATCAGGGCCGTTGTCAAGGCGCTGATCATGGCGGCCGTGATCGTTGGCCTGCTGGTGACGTGGAGGGTTACCCGCAGGCTTGCCAGACAATTGGGGGGTGAGCCTGCGACAGCGGCACTGATTGCGGGCAGGATAGCTTCAGGGGACCTGGAGGTTCACATACCGATCCGAAAAGGAGACACCGAAAGCCTGATGCACTCGATCGCGGCGATGAAGATCCAGCTTGTGGAAATCGTGGCTGGAATCAAGACATCGAGCGATTCCATTTCAGTAGCAGCGAACCAGATCGCACAAGGCAACGCGGACCTTTCCCAGCGAACCGAAGAGCAGGCGGCTTCTCTTGAGCAGACAGCGTCTAGCATGGAGCAGTTAACGGGTACCGTCAGGCAGAACGCGGACAATGCGCAGCGCGCCACGACGCTTGCGCAATCCGCAGCAAACGTCGCCGAAAAGGGAGGGGTGGTTGTGGGGAGCGTCGTTCACACGATGCGCGATATTTCGGAAAGCTCTGTCAAAGTATCGGAGATCGTCTCCGTTATTGAGAGCATTGCATTCCAGACGAACATTCTTGCCTTGAATGCGGCAGTAGAAGCGGCGCGCGCAGGGGAAGGAGGGCGGGGATTTGCAGTTGTCGCAACCGAAGTTCGCAATCTCGCCCAACGCAGTGCAGCGGCGGCACGGGAAATCGGGGATCTGATCGGTGAGTCGGTCGCGCGGGTCACGCAGGGCTCAAAGTTGGTCGAGGAGGCGGGAAGTACGATTAATGTCGTGGTTTCTTCAGTCAGGAATGTCGCGGACATCATGCTGGAAATCTCCTCCGCATCGGCCGAACAGAGCACAGGGATCGGGGAGGTCAGCAAGGCGATCACCCAGATGGACGATGTGACGCAACAGAATGCCTCACTGGTGGAAGAAACGTCGGCTGCTGCGCATTCCATGGATGCTCAGACAAGGTCGCTACGTGACGCGGTTGCGGTGTTCAGGCTTGGAGAGGCCGACACCAGGTCACGGAGCGTGGGGCGGCTGGCATGACTGCGTGGGCGGGTGAGCGACGAAATCACGTACGCGCGGAACAGGCGATGTCGGCATGGCGCGCTGAAGCTGCCAACGCGATCTGGCGTATGCCTCAGGATCGTGGGTACGTACGCCGCGAGTACGACAAAATCGATGCGGCAACCGTGGAACTGGAGTAGTGGGAATGGACATTCGTCCGGTGCATTCTGAGGAAGATTAGAAGGCTGCGCTCGCTGCCGTACTGTGGTCGTCGAGATAGATCCCGAGTCCGGTACACCCGAAGGCGACGAACTCGAAATCCTGTCATTGCTGGTGAGCGGTATGAGGAAACGAACTTTCCGCTCGAGAGTCCCGATCCTGTCGAAGCGATCAAGTTCAGGACGGAGCAGCAAAGCCTCACCGCGACTGATATGCAGTCCTATATCGGCAATACGAACCGCGTCTATGAAGTGCTGAATGGCAAGCGAGCGCTAAGCCTGGTAATGATCCGGCGTCTACACGCAGGACTGCATATTCCCGCTGACGTGCCGATCGGTGCAGCCTGAGCATCAGAAAATCGACCGCTCCGTGCGCGTCGTCAGCCACTCCAGCGCCAGCGTCCCCACCAGCGAATTTCCCGTCGGATCGAGCCCCGGCGACCACACGCACACCGCGAATTCCCCCGGCAGCACGGCCACGATGCCGCCGCCCACGCCGCTCTTCGCGGGCAGTCCCACGCGGTAGACGAAGTCCCCCGCGGCGTCATAGGTGCCGCAGGTCAGCATGAGCGCGGAAAGCCGCTTGGCGGAGCTGGCGTCCAGCACATGCCCGCCGCCGGCGGCCGAGACGCCGCCGTTCGCGAGAAAGAGCGCGGCGCTCGCCAGCTCCACGCAGTTCATCGAAATCGCGCACTGGCGGCAGTACGCGTCGATTACGGCGTCGGCGGGCATCTCCAGATTGCCGAAGCTCGCGATGAAATGCGCCATCGCGCGGTTGCGCTCGGCATGGTCGAGTTCCGACTGCGCCACGCGCAGGTCGTAATCGATCTCGCGTATGCCCGTGAGCCGCCGCATGAAGTCGACGAGTGCGGTCTCCGCCCTCACGAAGCGGCGGCACAGCACGTCGGTGACGACGAGCGCGCCCGCGTTGATGAACGGATTGCGCGGTTTGCCGCACTCGCTTTCGAGTTGGACCAGCGAGTTGAACGCAGTCCCTGAAGGCTCGCGTCCCACGCGTTCCCACAGTGCGTCGCCGAGCAACTGGAACGCCAGCGTGCAGGCGAACAGCTTGGAGATGCTCTGGATCGAGAAGCGCACGTCGGCGTCGCCGGTGCGAAAGATGCGGCCGTCGACGGTGACGATGGCCATGCCGAAGTGGTCGGCGCGGACCCTCGCGAGTTCGGGAATGTAGTCGGCGACGCGGCCCGTGCCGATGTAGGGCTGCAGGTCGCGGTGGATGGCGTCGAGTATCGGCTGGTAATCCATGGGCGGGTAATACAAAAAAGCAATGCGCGAAAAAGCGGGGAGCGGTCCGGATGGGCCGCAGGTCCCGGCGATTGTAGCGATTCCCGCCGCGGCGCAACACCGCCCGGCGTTCAATGCGCCCCGGCCGCGCCTCCGCCTCCGCCCCGCGTCGATTTCGTGACCCAGATGAGCGGGATGATCGCGAGAAAGATGATCGCCGAGATATAGAAGATGTCGTTCAGCCCCATCATCGCGGCCTGGGTGGTGAGCTGGAAATCGAACAGCGCGTGCGCGGAAGGCTCGCTCAGATGCAGGAGCGTCTGCGTGTTCTCCATCGACTGGCGGAAGACGGGGTTGTCGACGGAGGCCTGCTCCGTGAGCCGCACATGATGGAGGATCGTGCGGTTGTTCCAGGCGTTCGTCGCGATCGAGGTGCCTACCGCGCCGCAGAACACGCGCACGAAGTTCGAGAGGCCCGCGGCCGCCGGCATGCGCGAGGGCGGCTGGCCCGAGAGGATGATCGCCGTGAGCGGCACGAAGAAGAGCGCCATCGGGATGCCTTGCAGGAGCGTCGGCAGCACGAGATGGAAGGTGTCGACCTCGATCACGTACCACGAGCGCATGAAGAACACGCCCGCAAAAAGCACGAACGCGATCGTCGCGATGATGCGCGCGTCCGAGCGCGGCAGGATGCGGCCCACCACCGGCGCGAGGATCACGGCGAAGATGCCGAGCGGCGCGGTGACAAGGCCCGCATCGACGGAGCGGTAATTCAGGTATTCCTGCATCCATTGCGGCAGCAGCACGAGATTGCCGAAGAACACGCCGTAGGCGACCGAGATCGCCACGGTGCCGCCAAGGAAGTTGCGCTGCGCGAAGAGCCGCAGATCGACGATGGGGTGCGCCTCGGTCAGCTCCCAGACGAGGAAGAACGCGAAGCTCACGAGCGCGGTGATGCCGAGACCGACGATCACGGGCGAATTGAACCAGTCGAGATCCTTGCCCTTGTCGAGCATGATCTGCAGCGACGCTACCCACGCGATAAGGAGCCCGAGCCCCACGATGTCGATCGGCGGTTTGCGCGTGGGCGATTCGCGGTGACGGTAGATCAGCCACGTCGCGGTGCCCGCGAACAGGCCCACGGGGATGTTGATGTAGAAGATCCACGCCCAACTGTAGCTGTCGGTGATCCAGCCGCCCAGCGCCGGGCCGGCGATCGGGCCGACCGTCGTCGTCATGGCCCAGAACGCGAGCGCCGTGGCCGACTTGTCCTTCGGCCAGGAGCCGAGCAGGATGGCCTGCGAGAGCGGAATCAGCGGACCGGCCACGGCGCCCTGCAGCACGCGCGCGACGAGCAGGAACGGCAGGGTCGGTGCGATGCCGCACAGCCACGAGGCGATCACGAACGAGAAAATCGAGGCGACGAACAGGCGCACCTGCCCGAAACGCTGCGTGAGCCAGCCGGTCAGCGGAATCGACACGGCGTTGGCGGCGGCGAACACGGTGATGACCCACGTGCCTTCGTCGACCGAGACGCCGAGGTCGCCGGAAATAGTGGGGATGGCGACGTTGGCGATCGACGTGTCGAGCACGTTCATGAACGTGGCGAGCGCGACGGCGATGGTCGCAAGGATCAGGCGGCCGCCTTCGAGTGGCGGCGGCGGGGCGGGCTGGTTCAAGCTGGTTCTCCGCGTGTCTGGCGTGTTCGTCCGCTGCGGGATGGCGCGGGCCGCGCAGCCCGTCCGGGTTTGCGGCAAGCTTAACCGCAATCGGATTGGGCCATGGCGGCGGCGGCCAGCATCCCCACGGCGCAGAGGGGCATCCGGTTGCGCTGCTGCACGAAGCCGGCAGGCTCGGCGTATGCTTGCGGCTGCGTTCGGGACCACAACTTATCTTGTCGATTGGGCAACAGGGGACTTCCAATGAGCTGGGAATCGTTCGATGGCGGCTGGCGGCTCGTGCCGGCCGGGGGCAGTGCGCGCGCACTCGTCGTGCTGCTGCATGGCGTGGGCAGCAACGCGCGCGACCTGCTGCCGCTGGCCGACACGTGGCACGATGCGCTGCCGGGTGTCGCGTTCGCATCGCTCGACGGCAGCGAGCCGTTCGACGGCGGATTCGGCGGCCGGCAGTGGTTCAGCCTGCGCGACATCGGCGAGAGCAATCGCGAGGCGCGTGTCACGCAGGCGGCGGCCGTGCTGCGTGGACGGCTCGACGCCGAGCTCGCGCACTGGGGGCTCGGGTACGACGCGTTGGCGCTCGTCGGCTTTTCGCAAGGCTCGATCATGTCGCTGCACCACGTCGCGACGCGGCCCGAAGGCGCGGCGGCCGTCGTCGCCTATGCGGGGCGGCTCGTCACGGCGGTGACCGCGAAGAGCCGTACGGCGCTCACGCTCGTGCATGGCGAGGACGACGAGGTGATTCCGGTGCAGGAGCTCGAGCGCGCGGCGATCGCCTTCAGCGACGCGGGCTATGCCGTCGGGGCCTATGTGCTGCCGGGCGTGGGCCACACGATCACGCCGCAGGGCGTCCTGCTTGGCCGCGATGCGCTCGTTCGGACCCTGGAATCGCGTTTTTGAGGCGCGCGCGGCGCCTCTGCGTGACTTATTCGATACATATTGCGCGGCTAAGCTGCACGGTTATTTTTGACGCGGCTAAAGTCTGCGGCGGCCTTGGCCGTTAACGAGTCCAATGAGGTAGCCCATGGGCTGAGAAAGCCCGATCCGCCCGGGGTGCGGCCAGCGTGACGCATCGCCGGGTTCCGGCGGGGCGGGCCGTTGGCGGGGCCGTCCCTAATCGTCCAAAAGACCGCGCACAAAAGACCGACATGGCTCGAGCGAAGCCGCATTCCTCCTTCCTGACAAGGCTGTCCCGCGACGACGTGGCGGTCGATCTCGGCACGGCGAACACGCTGATCTTCACGGCAGGCGAGGGCATCGTGCTGAACCAGCCTTCGGTAGTCTGCTTCGAGCGCGGCACGAAGGCCGGCGAGCCGACGATTGCCGCGGTGGGCCGCGAGGCGCGGGACCTGCTTGGCCGCACCCCCATGAATCTCCAGACCGTGCGCCCCTTGAGCCACGGCGTGATCGCGGATTTCCCGGCAGCCGGGCACATGATGCGCCGCTTCGTGGCGATGGCGCAGCCGCGCCGCCTGTTCGGCCGGCGCGCGGCATTCACGGTCTGCGTGCCGGCTTCGGCCAACCATGTCGAGCGTCGCGCGATTCGCGAAACCGCGCTGGCCGCGGGCGCCGCGAGCGTGAACCTGATCGGCGAGTCGCTGGCGGCGGCGGTGGGGGCGGGGCTGCCCGTTTCGTCGGCAACCGGCTCGATGGTGGTCGATATCGGCGGCGGCACGACCGAGGTCGGCGTGATCGCGCTCGGCGGCGTGGCCTGCAGCGGCTCCGTGCGCGTGGGCGGCGACGAATTCGACCGCGCCATCGTCAATTACATACGCGGGCTCTATGGCGTCGTGCTCGGCGAGCAGACCGCGGAACACGTCAAGAAGACCATCGGCAGCGCGTTGCATGGCGAGCCGATCGAGACCATGCGCGCGACCGGGCGCAGCGTCGAGGACGGCCTGCCGCGCACGATCGAGCTGTCGAGCCACGACATCGCGGACGCGCTTGCCGCGCCGCTGCGGCAGGTGATCGGCGTGGTGCGCCAGGTGTTCGAAACCGCGCCGCCCGAGCTCATCACCGACATCGCGCATCACGGCATCGTGCTGACCGGCGGCGGCGCGCTGCTCGGGCGGCTCGACCAGTGCCTCGCCCGCGAACTGGGCGTCGCCGTGCGCGTGGCCGACGAGCCGCTGACCTGTGCCGTGCGCGGCGCAGGCGCCGCCGCGGCATGCCTCGACGCGTGCGTGTTCGAGTAAGCGAGTCGCACAGGCAGCCAGGCGCTGCCGTGCGCAGTACACGCGTTGTGCCACAACGTGGGACAATGGCGCCTTTTTCCTGACACGTCCCGCGCGCGGCCCAGCCGGCGCGTCGTCGTTTTCATCGTTTTTCGCCGTGAATCAAGCCGTCTTTCCCGCGCCCGGGTCGTTCGTCGAACTGCCCGGCGGCGTGCCCATGCCCTTTGTCGAACGCGGCAAGGGCGAGCTGCTGCTGTTCGTGCATGGCTCGCTCTGTGACTACCGCTACTGGCAACCCCAGCTTGCGGGCCTCGCGCAGCACTACCGCTGCGTTTCTGTGAGCCTCACGCACTATTGGCCGGCGCCGGATCCGGCGCACGCGCAGCCTTTCAGTTGGAGCCGCCATGCCGACGAAGTCGGCGAATTCATCGAAGCTCTCGGGGCGGGGCCGGCCCATGTGATCGGGCATTCGCGCGGCGGCAACGTGGCGTTTCATTTCGCGCAGCGCCATCCGCGGCTCGTGCGCTCGCTCACGCTGGCGGATCCGGGCGGTCCCGTGCAGATGCCGGGGCAGACGCTCGCGCAACTGCCCGAGACCGTCAATGCGCTGCGCGCCCGCGCCGTGCAGTTGATCGATTCAGGCGAGGTGGACGCGGGGCTCGAGCTTTTCGTCGATTCGGTCAGCCGGCCCGGCTTCTGGGCGAAGAGCACGCATTCGTTCCGCCGCATGGCGACCGACAATGCGCATACCCTCGGACCCCAGTTTCGCGATCCGCTCGCGGCCTATACGCGCGAGGATGCGGAACAGGTGGCGTGTCCGGTACTGCTGATAGATGGGCAATTGAGTCCCGCCGTGTTCCATCGTGTCGTGGCAGCGCTGGAGACGTGGATGCCCGACGTGCGCCGCGAGACCGTGAATGGCGCCTCGCATGGCATGAACCTCGCGCGTCCGGCCGAATTCAATATGCTCATCGACCAGTTCGTGAGTGGGCACGGGCGCTGAAAGGCGTGGCGTAAAGCGGTATGAGAGGGGTATGAGGGGACGCCGGCGGCAAGGGCCAGCCCTCGCGGAAGACCGCCCGGGGGGGCGGCCTTCTGCGAGGCCCGGTGATCCGGCGTCTTAGTCGCGCTCGAGCGCGTGGGCATCGAGCGCATGCTCGGCGGCTTCGCCCACGAGGCCCGCGTAGTAGAGGTGCACGCCGATCGCCAGCGAGTCGTTGCGGATCTCATGGAAAGCCTTCCGTGCCTTCACGGGATCCTTGAAGACGAGATAGTGCGCTTCCTGCGAGACGAGGCGCGCGACCTGGTGCAGGCCGTGGCCGTTCAGCTTGTCGACGAGGTGATCGAGGCTGCGGTGCGTACGTGCGTCGGTGCGCGGGTAGAGCATGTGCAGCACGGCGACGCGCTCGGACGCCAGCGCGGCGGACAGCGCGACCACGATGTCCTGATGGTTCAGCGCCGTGACAACGGAGCCTTCGGCCAGTTCGTCTTCCGCAAACAGGGTGTCGATCGAAATATTCATCTGCTATTCCTTACATTTTGCTTCAAGCGCGTGTGACTAGAGAAAAAAGGCCCGCCTAAACAAGGCAGGCCAGCAGAGTGACATGCAAAGTCAATAGGGGAAGTCTCTGCATGCGTCGCAGTATCGCAGAACTGAGGGCGGGATGTTGCACTGCAAGAGCAAAATATTGTTGCAATAAGTGCGTGGAAGGCGGCTGAAAGCGATGAGCGTTGCGTAAGTGAAGAGGCATTGTTGCCGGAATAGTTGTCAATCGTTGCCGCGCAGGGTCGTAGAATGCGCCACGTGGTCGCAGCGATGCCACCCGCTGTTCGAGGGGCCCCGCGCTGCGGCATGTGCGATGTGACAGCCACTCAAGGACAAGACATGATTGATTCGAAGACACACGCCACGCTCACGATTCCTGGCAAGGCAGAGAGCGTCGAGTTGCCGGTCTACAAGGGCACCCTGGGCCCGGACGTGATCGACATCCGCAAGCTGTACGGGCAGACGGGCATGTTCACGTACGACCCGGGCTTCATGTCGACGGCGTCGTGCAACTCGGCGATCACGTACATCGACGGCGACAAGGGCGAGCTGCTTTACCGCGGCTACCCCATCGACAATCTCGCGCAGAACGCCGACTTCCTCGAAACCTGCTACCTGCTGTTGAAGGGCGAACTCCCCACGCAGACGGAAAAGGACCAGTTCGTTGCGACCGTCACTCATCACACGATGGTTCACGAGCAGATGCACTTCTTTTACCGGGGGTTCCGCCGTGACGCGCATCCGATGGCGATTCTGGTTGCGGCGGTCGGCGCACTGTCCGCGTTCTACCACGACTCGCTCGACATCAATGATCCGACTCATCGCGAGGTGTCGGCGATTCGCATGATCGCCAAGCTGCCGACGCTCGTCGCCATGGCCTACAAGTATTCGATCGGCCAGCCGTTCGTGTATCCGCGCAACGACCTGTCATACAGCGCGAACTTCATGCAGATGATGTTCTCCACGCCGAGCGAAGCGTACAAGGTCAACGACGTGCTGGTGCGCGCGCTCGACCGCATCCTGATCCTGCACGCCGACCACGAGCAGAACGCCTCGACCTCCACGGTGCGTCTGGCCGGTTCGTCGGGCGCGAACCCGTTCGCGTGTATCGCGGCCGGTATCGCCTGCCTGTGGGGCCCGGCGCACGGCGGCGCGAACGAAGCGGCGCTGAACATGCTCGAGCAGATCGGCTCGCCGGACAACATTCCCGAATTCATCAAGCAGGTGAAGGACAAGAACTCGGGCGTGAAGCTGATGGGCTTCGGTC
>NZ_JBANLK010000089.1:0-10910 GCF_054968425.1 Paraburkholderia sp. AV2 | reverse complement strand
TAGGTGCCGCCCCGCACAGGGGCAACCCTGGCACACCACCACGAACACAAGGAAATGCCAAAACAGCAAGAACTACGAATCAAACACCCCACGACAACACCAACATCACCTCACCAAGATCTCAAATACGCTCTCAGGCCAGCGCCGACTACCGCTGCGCGCACACCTTCATCAAGTTCGCAACAAAATATATGGCGACCGTGCCAAAGCCGGCGCGCGGCGGCAAGCACAAGAAAACGCCGGCAAGCTAACTCCCCCAGCTTGAGGAGTGTTCAGCTTGCCGGCGCATTTCGCCAAGGATTCCTTATATTATCCAGACCGAACGTCGCAGGATCAATCGGACTGCAGCACGCCGGCATCCGTACGCCGCGCCAGCGCGCGCGGAGCGGTTTCGATCAGGAACATCGAAACGAAAACACCGCATACAAGGCCGCCCAACGCGAACTGCAGCGTGAACTGGATCCCGGCGTGCTGCGCGATATACCCGGCGATGGCGGGCGCCACGCCCCCGCCGAAAATCTCGCCGGCGCCCGAGGTGATGCCGATGGCCGAGGCGACGAGGCCCACCGGCGCCGCTTCGGTTGCGATCGGCCCCGTGAGGACGCCCAGCATGCCGAGCGAAAAGAACGACACGATAAAGAGGATGACGAAGAGCTCCCAGGGATTCGCGCCAATGCGGGCGAAGACATAGAGCGAAATCGCCGCGCCCGCGAACGCGATGACCGAGGTCGGCCGCCGCCCCGCGAAATCCGAGAGACTGGCGAGGCCGAATTCGCCCAGAAAGCCGCCGAAGCCGATGGCCGAGACGACAAAGCCCATGTGCGAGGTGTCGAGGTGCAGGTAGTCGACCAGATAGTTCGGCACCATCGCGCCAATCACGAAGATGCCGGCCATCGCACAGAGCGTCGCCAGCATGGCCAGCACGACGTTGCGGCTGCCGAAGAGCGCGCTCCAGCGCGGCCGGTCCGCATCGCGCACGGTTAGCCCGCCCGCCGGTTCGCTGCGCGGCGCATCGCGCAACAGCACGGCGATCAGCACCGCCACGATCAGCCCCGGGATCGCCGAGACCGCGAACACCCAGTGCCACGACGGCACGACGCGCAGCAGTTGCGTGGCGATGATCGGCGCAAGGCCGAGCCCCATCAGGGCGAACATGCTGAGCTGCAACCCCTGGTTGAGGCCGCGCCGCGACGGATGCGAGGCTTCGCCCACGGCCGCGACGCTGGCCGGCAGAAACGCGCCTTCGGCCACGCCCATCAGCCCGCGAATCAGCAGCAGGCTCAGAAAGCCGCCGGCGAGCCCCGAGAAGCTGGAGAGCAGCGAGAACATCACCATCGCGGCGATCATGATCTTGCGCCGCCCGATGCTATCGGACAAACGGCCCATGGTGATCGAAAACAGACCCCAGGCAATGCTGAGAATGCCGATCAGCGACCCGAGCTGCTGATAGTCCAGGCCGAGGTCCTTCATCATGTGCGGAAAGAGCGGCGCGATCATCCAGCGGTCGAGCCCGACCAGGCCGAAGCCGATGGCCAGCAGGATCAGCGTTGTGCGTTCGTTGCGCAGATCGTGCGCGGCGGAAGGTGTCGTCACCTGGGTCTCCTCGTTGCTATTGGGTTCGATCCATCAAGTTCATTATTCGAACACTTCTTCGATAATCGAACTCGGAGACGTGATCCTAGGAATCTCTACCCGGGATGTCAATCAAGGCTGACCCTCCCTGTACACAATTCGCCATTACATAATTCTTACTTTTCCACGTATACCCCGAGTTTTGGCGCTTGCCCGTTGAAATAGCGAGATAGCTGTATACAATTTGTACACAGCACTCTCTTTTCGGCTCAACGCATGAACGACATCGACGACATTCCTGCCAGCACGCGTGCCGGTTCGTCCGCCTCGCAAACCGTCAAGGCGCAGCTCGGGCTGCGCGAACTGATCCTCGGCGGCGAACTGAGCCCCGGCGAGCGCATTTCCGAACTCGGCGTGGTCGAGCGTCTCGGCGTTTCGCGCACGCCGGTGCGCGCCGCACTCATACGCCTGCAGGAAGAAGGACTGCTCGAACCGATTCCGAGCGGCGGCTATGCCGTGCGATCTTTTTCGGAGAACGAAATACGCGACTCGATCGAGCTGCGCGGGACGCTGGAAGGACTCGCGGCGCGGCTCGCGGCCGAGCGCGGCATCACCCATTCGATGTTTCGCGACCTGCACGATTGCATCGAGGAGATCGACCAGTTGCTCGTCGGCGAGCTGACCGAGGAGACTTTCTCGCGCTATGTCGAAGCGAACCGGCGCTTTCACCGCCTGCTCGCGAGCGCGTCGGACAGCGAGGTCGTGGCGCGGCAGATCGAGAAGGTCGCGACCCTGCCCTTCGCCTCGGCCAGCGCGTTCGTGGTCGTGCAGTCGCTCGACCCGCGCGCGCGCGAAACGCTGATCGTCGCGCAGGCTCAGCATCGCGCGGTGCTCGAAGCGATCGAAAACCGCGAAGGCGCGCGCGCCGAAGCGCTGATGCGCGAGCATTCGCAGATCGCCCATCAGAACCTGCGGCGCGTACTCGACAACCAGCGCGCCATGACGCGGCTGATTGGCGGCAATCTCATTCGCCGTAACGTCCGCTAACGCGGTCGTCGACACCCTGTACAACCGGATAACGGCGTGCCGGCACGCCCTGGAGGAGACGCATGTTCCTGAAAAATACGTGGTACGTGGCCTGTACGCCCGATGAAATCGATGGCAAGCCGCTTGGGCGGCAAATCTGCGGCGAGCGCATGGTGCTCTATCGCGTGGCCGCCGGAACCGTTGCTGCGCTCGAAGACTTCTGCCCGCATCGCGGCGCGCCGCTCTCGCTCGGCCAGGTGCGCGACGGGCACCTGGTGTGCGGCTACCACGGCCTCACGGTGGGCGCGAACGGCAAGTGCGTGAGCATGCCGTGCCAGCGGGTGGGCGGCATTCCGGCGGTGCGCAGCTATCCCGCCGTCGAACGCCACGGCTTCATCTGGGTCTGGCCCGGCGACGCCAGCGAGGCCGACCCCGCCGCGATCCCGCACCTCGAATGGGCCGAAAGTCCCGCGTGGGCCTATGGCGGCGGCCTGTATCACATCGCGTGCGACTACCGCCTCATGATCGACAACCTGATGGACCTCACGCACGAGACCTACGTGCACGCGTCGAGCATCGGGCAACCCGAGATCGAAGAAGCGCCACCGAAAACCGCCGTGAACGGCGACACGGTCACGACCAGCCGTTTCATGCACAACATCATGCCGCCGCCGTTCTGGGCCGCGGCGCTGCGCGGCAACGGCCTCGCGGACGACGTGCCGTGCGACCGCTGGCAGATCTGCCATTTCTCGCCGCCCAGCCACATCATGATCGAAGTGGGCGTCGCGCATGCGGGCAAAGGCAGCTACGAAGCCGATCCGAGCGAGAAGGCGTCGAGCATCGTGGTCGACTTCATCACGCCCGAAACGGAAACGTCGATCTGGTACTTCTGGGGCATGGCGCGCAGCTTCGCCGTGCACGATGCGGCGCTCACCGAATCGATCCGCGCGGGCCAGGGCCGGATTTTCGGCGAGGATCTCGAGATGCTCGAATCGCAGCAGCGCAACCTGCTCGCATGGCCCGAGCGCCCGGTCCTCAAGCTCAATATCGATGCGGGGGGCGTACAGTCGCGCCGCGTGCTCGACCGGCTGATCGAGAAGGAGCGCAGCGCCGCTCCCGCGGCCGTCTGAGGCCACCTTCCCTCAATTGCCTTTACGCCTCATGAAAGTCATCCTCGCCCGCAAGCAATCCGTTGCCACCGATATCTGCGTTTTCGAACTCGCGAGCGCCGACGCCGCGCCCCTGCCGGCGTTCACGGCGGGCGCGCACATCGACGTCCATCTCGACGGCTTCGTGCGCCAGTATTCGCTCTGCAACAGCCCGTCCGAAGGCGGCGTCTACCGTCTCGGCGTGCTGCGCGATCCGGCCTCGCGCGGCGGCTCGACGGCAATGCACGCGCTTGCGCCGGGCGCGAGCCTCGAAATCAGTAGCCCGAAGAATCACTTTCCGCTCGACGAATCGGCCGCGCATACCATCCTGCTCGCGGGCGGCATCGGCATCACGCCGCTCATCGCCATGGCCGAACGGCTGCGCGAGGCCGGCCGCTCGTTCGAGCTGCACTATTGCGCGCGCGAACCGGAGCGTATGGCCTTTCGCGAACGGCTTGCCGAACCGGGTCTTGCGGAGCACACGCGCTGCTATTTCGACAGCGAAGGCCCGAACGCGTGCATCGACCTCGCGCGCGTGCTGACAAAACCCGCTGCCGGCACGCACGTCTATGTGTGCGGCCCGGCGGGCTTCATCGATGCCGCGCTCGGCGCCGCCGCGAGCGCGGGCTGGCCCGAGCGGAACGTGCATCGCGAGTACTTCGGGCAAGCCTCGAACGCTGCCGGCAACACCGACAGCGCCTTTCAGGTAACGCTCGCAAGCTGCCAACGCGTGATCGACGTGCCGGCCGGCACCACCATCGTCGAAGCGCTGCGCGCCGGCGGCGTGGAGGTGCCGGTGTCGTGCGAACAGGGCGTCTGCGGCACCTGCCTCACGCGCGTGCTGGCGGGAGAGCCGGACCATCGCGATCTCTATCTGACTGACGAGGAACGCGCGGCCAACGATCAACTGCTGCCCTGCTGCTCGCGCTCCCGCACGCCGATGCTCGTGCTCGACCTCTGATCCTCGGCGGAAAGCGCGGATCTGCACCTGAACCTTGCTGTCGCAAATCGGCATGAGGTCGGGGCTGTCCTCGCCCACGTCATGGCGGACAGCACGCGCACGGCGCCGGCTTGATACGGACAACGACAGGTTCCGTCAGCGCCGCAAGGCGATCCAGCCGCCCGAGCCGACCGTCACGGGTACCGTGTCGAGCGCGCTGCCCGTGCAGGGTCCGTCGATACAACGGCCGTCTTCGAAGCGGAACAGCGCGCTGTGATGCGCGCACATCAACACCTGCGCGCGATAGCACGAGATCTCGCCGGGCTCGAAATCGAGCGGCACCGAAAAGTGCGGGCACCGGTTCACATAGGCCCACACCGCTTCCCCGCGCCGCACGATGACGACCGGCACGCCCGCCTCGGCGCTATCGATCACCTTTGCCCCGCCGTCGGGAATATCGGCCACCCGGCACACGCCGCTCCCGTCCATCGCTCACACCCTCCGCTCGGGATTGCCGAGGCTCCAGTCCCAGGGACGGATTTCGACGCGATCGAACAAACCCGCCTGCATGTAGGGGTCGTTGCTCACGAACGCCATCACGTCGTCGAGGCCTTCCGCTTCGATCACGAGCAAGGTTCCGTTCATGGTGTCGCCCCGGGGCGCGAGCGTGGGCCCGCCGAGCCGGACGAACACGCCGTGCTGCATGGCACTGCGCAGATAGGTCCGATGGGTGGGACGCACGCGCTCGCGCACCTCGCGCATATCGGGTTTGTCGGTGGCAAAAACGGCAAAGAAGCGTGCCATGGCGTTCAGCTCCATCCAGTGTCCTTCAGTCTTTCATTCGCTTGGCGCCGCCGCGGGGCTCAGCCAGGGGCCGCGCCTTCCCAGGCCCGCTGCAGCAGCGCGCGTATCGCCTCGCGCTCCACGGCGCGGGGGTTCGCATAAGGGTTCCGGCAGGCAAGATCGGCCGCTTCGTCGAGTCCCGCTTCCGGCATGCCCATTGCACTCAGCGCCGCCGGAATGCCGAGCGCGCGGTTCAGCGCGTACAACAGCGGACCCGCCTGCGCGGCCTCGCTGCCGCCAAGCGCGCGCGCCACGCGCGCAAGCGCTTCGGGCGCCGCCGTATGGTTGTAATGCGCCGTATGCGGCAACAGGGCCGCATGCATGGGTGCGTGCGGCAGATTGAACGTCCCGCCCAGTGTGTGGCAAAGCTTGTGATGCAGCGCCATACCCACTGCACCCAGGCACGTGCCGGCGAGCCACGCGCCATACAGCGCGCGGCTGCGCATCGCCTCGTCATCAGGATTGCGAACGATATACGGAAGCGCCTCGCCGAGCGCGCGGATCGATTCCTCCGCCATCAGGCTGATGATGGGATTCGCGTCTTCCGCGTAAAGCGCTTCGACCGCGTGCGCCATCGCGTTGACGCCCGAGGCCGCCGAAATGGATGCCGGCAGCGACAGCGTGAGCGACGGATCGTAGATCACCGTGCGCGGCAGCACGCGCGGATCGCGTCCGGTGCGCTTGAGGCCGCCCTCGGTGAGACCGTAGATCGGCGTCATCTCCGAGCCCGCATAGGTGGTGGGCACCGCCAGGATGGGCAGCGACGATTCGAGCGCGATCGCCTTGCCGAGCCCGATGGTCGAACCGCCCCCTACGGCCACGCAGCAGTCGGCGTCGAGCGCGCGAGCGGCTGCGCACGCGGTGCGCGCTACTTCCACGGGCACGTGCATGACCGCTTCGGCGTGCACGCCGACGGCACGCGTACCGAGTGCGCGCGCCACCTCCTCGGCCAGCGCGCGCTGCTCGGGTGTCGCCAGAATCAGCGCGCGCCGCGCGCCAAGGCGCTCGACCTCCTCGGGCAAGCGCGCGAGCGCGCCCCATTCGAACACCACGCGCGAGGGCATCCCCTGCCAGACGAATCGCTCCATGGCGGCCTCAGCGCTTGAAGTGCGGCGGCACGTTGCCGTCCACGTTGACCCAGACCGAGCGCGCTTCGGTGTAATCGTGCATCGCCTCGAAGCCCATTTCGCGGCCGTAGCCCGACTGCCCCACACCGCCAAACGGACTACCGGGGTTCACGCGCTTGTAGCAGTTGATCCAGCACATGCCCGCGTGAATCTGCCCGGCCAGTCGATGGGCGCGCGACAGATCGCGCGTCCACAAGCCGCTGCCGAGTCCATACTGCGTGCCGTTGGCGATGGCGAGCGCCTCCTCGTCGGTGCGAAAGCGCAGCACGGTGACGAACGGACCGAACACTTCCTCCTGCGCGACGCGGTCACACGGGCTCGCGGCCTCCACCACGGTCGGGCTCACGTAATAGCCGTTGGCCAGTGCAGCATCGCGCGGCGCGCTGCCGCCCGTCAGCACGCGGCCACCCTCCTCGCGCACCACGTCGACGAATGCCAGCACGCGCTCCTGATGCTGCTTCGACGTGAGCGGTCCCATTTCCGTTTCGGGATCGAGCGGATGGCCGACACGAATCGACGATGCGAGCGCAACGAAGCGTTCGAGGAAGGCATCGGCAATGCGCTCGTGCAGGATGAGCCGCGAGCCGGCAATGCAGGCCTGCCCCTGGTTGTGAAAAATCGCCCATGCGGCGCCGTTGATGGCGGCGTCGAGATCCGCATCGTCGAACACGATGTTGGCGCCCTTGCCGCCCAGTTCGAGCTGCACGCGCTTGAGGTTGCCCTGCGAGGCTTCGACGATGCGCCGACCCGTCGCCGTCGATCCGGTGAACGCGATCTTGCCCACGCCCTCGTGCTCCGCCAGCCGCTGCCCGGCGGTATGCCCGTAGCCCGCAACGATATTGACGACGCCCGCGGGAAAGCCCACTTCCGCCATCAACTCGACAATGCGCAGCGTGGAAAGCGGCGTGATCTCGGAAGGCTTCAGCACGACCGTGTTGCCCGCGGCGAGCGCCGGGCCCATCTTCCAGCTCGTGAACATGAGCGGGAAATTCCACGGCACGATCTGGCCCACCACGCCGATGGGCGCGCGCTGCACGTAGTTCAGAAAGCCCGTCTCGACGGGAATCACAGAGCCCTGCAGCTTGTCGGCCATGCCGCCGAAGTAGCGGAAGCATGCGGCCGTGCGCGGCACGTCGAGCGCGCGCGAGTCGCGGATCGGATGGCCCGTGTCGAGCGATTCGAGCTGCGCCAGTTCCTCGGCGTTCGCCTCGATGGCGTCGGCGAGGCGCAGCAGCAGGCGGCCGCGCTCGGCGGCGGGCAGCGCGGCCCACTTCGGAAAAGCGCGTGTGGCGGCGGCGACGGCGAGATCGACGTCGGCGGCCGTCGCGGCCGCGATCTTCGTGATCCGCGTGCCGTCGTGCGGATTGAGCACGTCGATCGTGCCGCCTTCCACGGCGTCGGTGAAGCGGCCGTCGATGAAGAGTTGCGTTTGCATGAAGGGTCCTCGGTGAATGCGGGCGAGCGGCTGGCTTTAGAAATCGACGGGATACGGCTTCAGCTCGCCGCTTTCATAGCGTTTGGGCAGATTCGGCGTGGCGTTTTCCCACACCAGCAGCATGGAGCGCTTCGTCGAATAGCCCTGGTGGCGAATGTCGGCCGGCATCGCGCAGATGTCGCCCGCCCGCATCGTGATGCGCGCGCGCGGCGCGCCGGTGTTCTTGTCGCCGATATCCCAGACGATTTCATCGGAGAGCTGAAGAAACCACTCGACGCGATCGTTGCCGTGAAAGACCGGCAGGATGAATTCCTCGGTGGTCGGGCAAAAGAGGCTCTGGCCGCAGACCGACGTGACGGACGGGTTCCACGTGACGTCCGAGCGCGAGAGGTACTTGAAGAGGTTGAACGCGTGCAGTTGCCCTTCGAAGCCGGGCTCGACGTGTACTTCGGGCTCGTCCTGGGGCACGTCGGCGAAGGCGCGGTTCACGGGCAGATCGTCGCGCAGCGGCGAGTCGCCTTCGAGGCCCGGCATGCGGCGCGTGGCGATACGCGTGCGCTCGATCGCGGCGTCGTTGTCGCCGTGCTTGCGGCCGAAGGCCGTGCCGGTTTCCTCGGGCGCCGCGAACGGATCGAAGCCTTCGTTGGTCCAGTCGTGCAGGATCGCCTTGAAGGTCGCCATGATGGCCGGCGTCTCGAAGGTTTCCATGTAGTCCACGCCGGCTTCCTTCATGATGCCGTTGAAGGAGCCCGCATAGATGTCGACCTTGCCGTAGTGATTGCGCGTGCCGAACACGTGGTCGAAGTTGACCCAGCCGTAAAAGAAGCCCCAGGCGACGTCGCGCATCATGGCGCGCAGGAATGCGTCGGCCGGCACGGCGTGCGTGCGGGTCTGGCCTTTCGCGGGCCAACTGATCTTCACGAAGTACTCGTCGCGCTGGAATTCGAATCGGCCGAGCGTGTAGCGGCGATAGCCGGTCACGGCGTCGGGCTCGCCTGCCTGCACGAGGTCGGCGGCAAAGCCTGTTGCGGGCAGGTTGGTTTCAAGGGTTGCCATGGTTTGTCTCCTGATGGGGTCGCTGAGGTAGTCGCTCAGTGCAAACAGATATCGGCCCACTTCTGCACCGAAAGCGCTCCGATCATCGTCTGCACGAGCGCGACCCCGGCCTTCGGCGCGTTGAAGCGATACGCGCAGCCCGCGGGCAGCAGTGCCTGATGGCCGCGGCGCAACACGACATGGCCCATCGCGCGGCCCTGCGGAGCCTCGCCCGCGAGGACGGTGCCCGTGCTGCCCGCGGGCGGCGTGTCGAGCTTGATGAAGTCGATGCGCGCCTCGCCGTCCATCAGGATGACGAACTCATCGTGCGCGCAGGCGAACCAGGGCGACTGCCCCTCGGTGCGCAGCACCTCGATCACGTATTCGAGATTCTTGCCGGCCACGACCTTCTCGTAGGGCGCCGACTTCGCTGCGACTTCGAAGATGTTGGAAAAGACGTAGTGGCTGGCGGAGCCACTGGTGATTTCGATCTCGCCCTTGCGGTACGTCTCGAGCGAGCCGAAGTTGGTCTGGAACGACGAGGTGGTCATTGCTGTCTCCTTTGCGACGATTCGAAAGTGTCGTTGGAGACAACTTTAAGAGCGCAACGGAACCGCAACAACCGGCGACGCAACGATTACGGCATTCGCGCTTCGCGAACAATCCCGCCGATTGCGCCCATCGCGCCGTTAGCGCACCCAGCCGCGTTCGAGCAGCGGCAGATCCCACACCGGCTCGGGGCCGAGGTATTCGGCAAGAAATTCGACGAGCGCCTTCACCTTGAGCGCCTGTCGCTGCGTTGCGGGATAGACGGCCGCGAAGCTCAGCGGCGCAAGCGCGTAGTCGGTGAGAATCGGCACGAGCGAGCCGTCGAGCAGCGCGGCGCTCGCCACGAGCGTGGGCAGGCACACCACGCCGCCGCCCGTGAGCGCGTAGTCGCGCAGCAGGTGCACCGAATTCGAGCGGATCATGCCCGGCAGTTCCATCTCGACGACCTCGTCGCCGCGCGTCATGACCCAGCGATTGCGCGAGGGATAGCCCGAATAAAGCGCCGTGGTGTGCTGCAGCAAGTCGCGCGGATGCTGCGGTGCGCCATGCTCGAGCACATAGGCGGGGGCCGCGCAGAAGAGCCGCCGCACGGCGAAGAGCTTCCGCTCGATCAGCGATTCGGAGATGGGCGGAAAAATCTGGAACGCGACGTCGAAGCCCTCTTCGATCGGATCGACCACGCGATCGTTGACGATCACATCGAGCTGAATGCCCGGATAGCGGCGATTGAACTCGGCGAGCGCCGGCCCGAAATGACCGAGCGCGAAGCCAGGCAACATCTGGATGCGCAGGCGGCCCGTGGGCGTGGCGCGCAGTTCGCGCATCTGGTCGGTCAGTTCGTTGACGCGCCCCACCACTTCGGCGCACTCGCGATAGAACGCCTCGCCCACTTCGGAAAGGCGTACGTGCCGCGTACTGCGGTGAAAAAGCGGCGCGTTGACGAACTTCTCCAGTTGCTGGATGCGGTTCGTCACCACCGAACTCGTCACGCCCAACTGCCTCGCGGCTTCGGCGAAGCTGCTCGTCTCCGCCACCCGCACGAAGGCTTCGATGCTCAAAAAGCGGTCCATTCTGTTCCCTCGTCCCCGTGTTTGGTCTCCCAGCGCTCAGTGTATACGCGGGGCCGGGGGGGGGGGGGGGGGGGGGGGGGCGGCCGGGCGGGGGGGGGGGGGGCGCCGCCCCCCGCCCCCCCCCCCCCGCCCCCGCCGCGGCGGGGGGGGGGGCGCCCCGCGGGG
>NZ_JBANLK010000088.1:0-13508 GCF_054968425.1 Paraburkholderia sp. AV2 | reverse complement strand
CTGATCTGCTGGAACACTCTTCAGCGAACTCAACAGCCTTTATGAAACCGTCTCTAAGAGGTACAGTCGACTCAGGCAAATGGATCGTCGAGGCGGTCACGTCGCCCGCGGCACAAGGCGGGTTTACCTGCCAGATCAGTATCACGCAGAGTGCGCCCGAGCCGGAGTTCGGCCACGTTTTTGCTCATTACCGGGCATTCGAAACCGAGGAGGCTGCGGTGCTGGATGGTTTGCGCGCGGGCATGATGTGGATCGAGCTGAAGAACGGCCATGTCTTCGGGGTGTAGGACGGGGCGGCGATCCAGCGGGTCGCTCCCGCCTCACACGCGCGCAAGGCCCTCGGCATCGACGATGCGAATCTGCTTGCCGCTCGGCTCGACGAGCCCTTCCCGGTGAAAGCGCGAGAACATGCGGCTCACGGTTTCGAGCTTCATGCCGAGAAAGCATCCAATCTCTTCGCGGCTCATTTTCAGGTTGAACTGCGTGCCGGAGTAGCCGCGCCTTCTGAAGCGGGCGGCGAGATCGAGCAGGAAGGAGGCGAGTCGCTGTTCCGCGGTCATCGTGCCGAGCAGCAGCATGAGGCTCGATTCGCGCACGATCTCGCCGCTCATCAACTGGTAGAGATGGCGTTGCATGCGGTGGCTTTCGCGGCACAGCGATTCGAACTGGCCGAACGGAATGATGCAGACGGTGCTGTCCTCGAGCGCGATCGCTTCGCAACTGTGCGTGCCGGAGCATACGCCGTCGAGCCCGAGCGGTTCGCCGGGGATCTGGAAACCGGTGACCTGTTCGCGGCCGTCGCGATGCATGACGATGGTCTTGAACGAGCCCGTGCGCACGGCATAGAGGCTCTGGAACGCGTCGTGCGTCCGGAACAGCGCTTCGCCGCGGCGTACGCTGCGGGTCGTGTGGACGACGGTATCGAGTTGCTGGAGTTCGGTGGACGTGAGATCCGGCGGCATGCAGACCGCGCGCAACGAACAGGTGGAGCAGCGCGAGACGGGTTGGCGCGCCGCGGCCTCGCGAGCCACGGGGTTCAGGGGCACCACGGGCCGGTATCCCGGTGACGTCGCGGGCAGGGGGAAATCGCAGGCGGCTTCGGCATACATGGTCATCTCCAGTTCAGCGCGCGGTATTCGCGCGCTGCTTCACAAGCGCTTCGAGGGTATGGCAGGCGGCGTCGAATTCGGACGTCTTGTCGAAGAAGAAGTCGGCGCCGGCACGTTGGCAGGCCACCCGGAACGGCGCGCTGGCGTGGTTCGTCAGCACGACCGTGACGACCGATGGCTGCTCGCGCGAAAGCTGGGCGACGAGCTCGATGCCGTTGCTCGCAATCAGTCTCAGATCGACGACCGCGACGTCCGCACCGCTCGATGCGATTTTGGCCAGGGCGGTGGCCGTATCTTCGGCCTCGCCCACCACGATCACGTCCGGAATGGCCGAGAATGCCTCGGCGATTCTTCGACGTACCGGCACCGCATCCTCGACGAGGAAAACGTTCAGTTTCGGGTGAATGCGTTGGACTTCCATGCAGCCAGTATCGGCGGCGCCATCTCAAAAATAAATCGGCGACGGTGGAAAGTGGCGTACGTAGAATGGAAGTCGTGTAGGGCGATTCCTACAATCGTGCGACGCCGCGCCGCGCCGCGCCGCAGCGCGGTTTCTGCGGCTCAGGGTTCGTCCTGATCGTCGAGCAGCTTGTGGCGCAGGGCGTAACGCACGAGCGCGGCCTCGTGCGGCATCTGCATTTTTTCGAGGATGCGGACCTTGTAGGTGCTCACGGTCTTGGCGCTCACGCAAAGCGTTTGCGCGATTTCCGTGATGGTCTCTCCGGAGGCGATACGCCGGAAGACCTCGAATTCGCGATCGGAGAGGCGCTGGTGCGGGAGCGCGTCGGCAGGTTCGTTCAGGCTCTGCGCGAAGCGCTCCGCCATCGCCATGCTCACGTAGACCCCTCCGGAGGCCACTTTCGTCACGGCGCTCACGAGTTCCGCGCTGGCGCTTTCCTTCGTGAGGTAGCCCGAGGCGCCCGCCTTGAACGCGCGCACCGCATATTGATGTTCGGCGTGCATGGTCAGCACGAGGATCCGCAACCCGGGCTGCTCGTCCTTGATCTGCTTGATGAGTTCCACGCCGCTGCGCCCCGGCATCGACAGATCGAGCACCAGAACCCTGGCGTCGCACTCGCGCACGAGCGCGAGCGTGGTGGCGCCGTCGCAGCTTTCTCCCACGACTTCGAAATCGCGGGCGCTTTCGAGGATGCGGCGCAGCCCGTCACGCACGAGCGTATGGTCGTCGGCGATGATCACTTTGATCATGAAGCGTTCTCTTCGGATTGGAGGGCGTCGAGTTCGAACGTGAAGCAGATGGCAAAGCCTTCCCCCGGCGCGGTATCGATCTCGACAGTGCCGTTGAGCATGTGCGCGCGCTCGCGAATGCCCAGCAGTCCGAACGACTTGTCGTGGCGGGTGCGATGCGGCGCGCTGCCGGGATCGCCGTGCGTGCCGCGGCCGTTGTCGACGATGCGCAAGGCGCAGTGCTGCCCCTCGACTTCGAGTGTCAGGACCACGAGGCTGGCTTCCGCATGGCGGGCAACGTTCGTGAGCGCTTCCTGGACAATGCGAAAGAGGGTGGAGGCCGCGGCGTTCGAAAACACCGTGTGGCCGGTGTGGAGGTGTTGCTGGACGGCGATGCCGTAGCGGCTCGTGAAGTCGTTCGCGAGCCACTCGATTGCCGGGACGAGTCCGAGATCGTCGAGCATGACGGGCCGCAGGTCGGCTGCGATGCGCCGCACTGCCCGGACGGTCGAATCGATCAGCTTGCTCATGCCCGCGATACGCGCCGCGACGTCGGGGTCGAGGGTGTCGCCGAGCCGGTGCTCCAGCGCGGAGAGGTCGATCTTGAGCGCGGTGAGCTGCTGGCCGAGATCGTCGTGAAGCTCGCGTGCGATGCGGGTTTTTTCGGCCTCGCGCACGTTCTGCAGATTGGCGGAGAGTTCGCGCAGTTCTTCGCGCGAGCGCTTGAGGGAGTTTTCCGCCCGCAACCGCTCGGTGATGTCGCGCAGCATGACCGTGTAGAGCTTGCCGGAGACGTCGCGGATCTGCGAAATCGACGCCTCGATGGGAAACTCCTCGCCGTTGGCGCGCAGGCCGTGGAGAACGCGCTGCTGGTGGCCCATCGAGCGCTCGGTGACGCCGGTGGCGCCGAACTGCTCGACGTGCCGCTCGTGGGCCGTCCGAAACCGCTCGGGAATGAAGCGCGAAAGCGGCGAGCCGATCGCTTCCATGGCGGAGAGGCCGAATACGAATTCGGCGGCGGGATTGAAGATGACGATCCGCTGGTTCTCGTCCACGGTGATGATGGCCTCCATCGAGGAGCGGATGATGCCCATCATGCGCGCTTCGTTCTGGCGCGCGCTGCCCTCGGCGGGGGCCGGGGCGGGGGTGGCGCGCGCGCGGGCGAGGCGAAACGCGATCAGCGCGCAAACGGCGGCAATGACGGCGACCGCGAGGAGGATGACGGCCGCGCAGGCGACCGCGCCCATGAGCAGCGGGCTGCCGTTGGCGCTCGTGTCGAGCGCGAGCGTCGTGCCGCCAAACGCGCATGCGTTGACGAACGCCAGCGCCGCCGCTACGGCGGGCTGGCGGATCCGGCCGGCGAGTCGCCGCGCCGCGCCGCGCGCGGCGCGCGGATCGGCGCCCGACCTCAGGTCATGGCGCAGGGCGAAACGCTTGCACGGGACGGGAGCGTAAGCCATTCGCGTGAAGTAGGGGTTGCAGTGGAAGGAACCCGACGTTCGATTCCACGTGGGCCAGTTATCGCAATTTTACGTGGCGCGCGAACGGGCGCGGCGAAAAACCTGCTCGTCGCCCGGCGGCGCAAACGCTCCCGGCCGCCGCGGAAGCGCCGCACGGGCCAGGCGGCGATCCGGCAAACCGCCGTTCAGGCGGGCAGATTCGGCGTGCCTGTGGGTTCGCCCGGCGGGCATGAACGATCGCGATCGGGCTCTTCGGGAAGGTCGACCGTCTCCCCATATCCCGGCACGCTGCAATTCCAGTGCAGCGTTTCGGTAATGCGCCGGCGCAGCGCATCGGCCGCAGCGGGTTCGCCATGCGTCACGAACGTGCGGATGGGCGGGCATGCCATGCCGGCCAGCCAGCGCAGCGTCTCCCGATAGTCGGCATGGGCGGAAAGCGACGAGATCGAGGACACCTCGGCGCGCACGCGGACGTAATCGCCATGCAGCTTGATCGCCGGAGCGTGCGCCTCGAGAGCCGCGCCGCGCGTGCCGGGCGCCTGGTAGCCGACAAGGGCGATCGTATTGCGCGGGTCGGAGGCGTACAGGCTCAGGTGATGCAGCACACGCCCGCCCGTGGCCATGCCGCTGCCTGCGATGATGACCATCGGTCCGTCGCGCGACGCGATGGCCTTCGAATCGTCGATGGTCCGGGTCATGAATGCCGCGTGGTCGATGATGTGCAACTGCGAGACCGTCAGCCGGTGGTCGCGCATGTGGCGGCGGTAAAGGTCGGTGACGCTGATCGCCATCGGACTGTCGAGAAAGACCGGGACGTTGGCCATGCGCCCTGTCTCTTTGAGGCGGGCAATGTAGTAGAGCACTTCCTGCGCACGTCCCACGGCGAAGCAGGGCATCACGACGACACCGCCGCGCGCGAACGTGCGCGCGAACATCTCGGCCAGTTCGTCCTCCGGATGGAGCGTGGCGTGCAGCCGGTCGCCATAGGTCGACTCGACCACGAGATAGTCGGCATGCGCCGGCGGCGCGGGCGCGCGCATGAGCGGGTCCTCGGGGCGGCCGAGGTCGCCGGAGAACGCGACTATCGTATGCCCGCAGCACACCACGACGCTTGCCGCGCCGAGGATGTGCCCGGCGGGCAGCAGCCGGAAAGTCAGGCGTTCGTCGAGTGAGACCGGTACGTCGAAGTCGCGCGGACCGATGAGCCGCAGCGCCGCTTCGGCGTCTTCGAGCGTGTAGAGCGGTAGGGCGGGATGGTGCTTCGAGTAGCCGTGGCGGTTTGCAAAGGCGGCGTCTTCTTCCTGCAGGCGGGCGCTGTCGCGCAGCATCACCGCGCACAGGTCGGCCGTGCCCGGCGTGCAATAGACCGGCCCGCGATAGCCATTGCGCGCCAGTACCGGCAGGTAGCCGCAATGATCGATGTGCGCGTGCGTGAGAATGACCGCATCGAGCGTATCGGCGGGAAAGGGCAGGGGATCCCAGTTGCGCTGGCGCAGGTTTTTCGTGCCCTGGAACAGTCCGCAGTCGATCAGCACGCGCTTGCCTTGTGCTTCCAGCAGGTAGTGCGAACCGGTGACCGTTTGTGCCGCGCCCAGGAAGGTCAGCTTCATCATGCTCTCCTCGCGATGTGCCTACGATACGACCTGGCCGAGGGGGCGGCGCGGCGTCGCCGCGTCCGGCATCCCGTATCCGATGCGCAGGAGGAGCTGCGGATAGCAGGTGTCCGGCAGGTCGAATAGCGCGCCAATCCGTGCGCGCAGCGCCTCCACCTCGATGGGCTGGTTCAGGTAAGAGGCACAGAGTCCGTGCAGGGTCGCCACCAGCAATACCCGTTCGAGCGCCTGGCCTGCGGCGAGCCAGGCTTGCGCATCGTCGACGCCGGTGGCGAGGCAAAGCAGCAGCGGCGAGCCCGCCGCAAGTTCGCGATGCGTGGCGGCTACGCCGCCGCCCAGGTCGAACGTCCGGATCGCGGACGCCATCAGCGGCCTCGCAAAGTCGAGAAGGTCGCCGAGTCCGGCTGCGTAGTCCGGCATGCCGTCGTCGGTGTGGTGCGGATGGATCCATTTCGCAAGCTCGCGCCTGAACCGCGAGTCGGCGAACTGCTGGCGGTCGGCAACGGCCACGAGATCGGCAATCGCATTGCGCGGCTCCATTGCGCTCGCGCACGCTACTTCGACCTGTTCGGCGCGCGCGGCTTCCATCAGATGCCGCTCGACGGCGATTTCGACGGGCTCCGGGGAGAACGGGCGGCGTGTGGTGACTCGCTCGGGTATCGCATTCACGAGGGGAGCCAGTTCCGCCCCGGTGACACGGTTTCGCAGCAGACGCACTTCGGCGAGCAGATCGGGGTCGGCGCTCGACGGGAAGAGCGTGATCGCATAGCCGATGCCGAGGCTCGCGAGCGCCACGCGCAGATTGAAGAGCGCTGCGCCGCAACTGATGATGAGTTCGCGGTCGTAGGGGTCGACCACCGGCAAGGCGCGCAACCGGTCCGCGCACAGCATCACGCAATTCTCGCCGAGTACGAAACGCCACGGCTGGCTGTTGTGGCTCGATGGCGCGAGCGTTGCGTGGCGCAGCGCGAAGCGCACGGCGAACTCGTCGATTTGCGTGGCTGTGCCGTCTGTGGCGGCGGGCGCGATCGGGTTGTCGAGCATGGCCTGGTTTCCTTTTTCGGTTCCGGGATGCGATTGCTCTCCCCCTGTGCGGGAGCCGGCGCAACGAGCAGGGTGTGCGGCTCAGTCTAGGCGCCGAGGCTTGATCGCAATTGATATGGGTCAATCAGGCACGGTCGCCTTCGCCGCGCTTCCGACCGATTCGGAATTGATGCATGTCAATCGTGCGCAGAGCCCGCTCCCTATAGTTGAGCAAGATTTCGATCGCGCCGATTCGCGGCCGGTCGCCAACTTGCGAGGGAGGGACTGCCATGCGCAGCGAACGCATTGCTTTTGTGAGCGGAGGGATGGGAGGTCTGGGCGGCGCGATCAGCCGGAGACTGCACGATGCGGGCTTGACCGTCGCCGTTTCGCATTCGGAGCGCAACGACCACGTGGTGACCTGGCTGCAGCGCGAACGCGAGGCGGGCCGGACGTTCCATGCCTTTGTGCTCGACGTGGCCAGCTACGACTCCTGCGAAGCGTGTGCGAAACGGGTATTGGCGGAATTCGGCGCGGTCGACGTCTTGATCAACAACGCCGGCATCACGCGCGACGCGAGCTTCCTCAAGCTCACGAAGCGCGAATGGGACGACGTACTGCGCACGAATCTCGACAGCGTGTTCAATCTCACGAAGCCGTTCTTGCCCGGCATGGTGGAGCGTCGCTTCGGCCGCATCGTCAACATCGGCTCGGTCAACGGTTCGCGAGGTGCATTCGGGCAGGCGAATTACGCGGCGGCGAAGGCCGGCATGCACGGCTTCACGATGTCGCTCTCGCTGGAGGTCGCGAAGCACGGTGTCACGGTCAATACCGTCTCGCCCGGCTATCTCGCCACCGCGATGGTGGAGGCCGTGCCGCACGACATCCTGGAGACGCGCATTCTTCCGCAGATCCCGGTGGGCCGGCTGGGCCGTCCCGAGGAGGTGGCGTCGTTGATCGCCTACCTGTGCTCGGACGATGGCGCGTTCGTGACGGGCGCCAACCTGGCCGTCAACGGCGGCATGCACATGAGTTGAAGCACGAGGGTACGGCGATGCAGGTGACGTGCGCGAAGGGTGCGCTTGCGGGGCGTCTCGCGAGCCTCGGCGAGAATCGAAAAGGGAGAGAACGATGAATGCTGCCGTGCGCGATGCCGAACCCTGGATTGCGGCATCGAACCTTTCTGGCACGCCTGCGAGCGCCGCCGAGGGCGCCCCGCCCGCCACCGTGCTGGCCGACGAGTGGAACCGCACGGCCCAGGCGACCATCGCCGCCATGACGTTCGGGCTCTCGCCGATCTCGCTCGCGCTGGCCGCGATCGACTGGGGAGCGCATCTCGCGATTGCGCCGGGCAAATGCTTCGATCTCGCCGCGCACGCGTGGTTCGCGGCGGCCCGGTTTCCGGTCGCGGCGCCCGGTGCGAACGACGGCGAGGGTGACAGCGGCGTGGCGGTGCATGCGGGCGAAGCCGATCCGCGCTTTGCCGCCCCCGCGTGGTCGAACTGGCCCTTCCAGATGTATCGCGACGGCTTTCTCGGCGTCCAGCGCTGGTGGCGCGAAGCCACGCGCGGCGTGCCGGGCGTGGAGCGGCACCACGAGCAACTGGTGGGCTTCGCGGCGCGCCAGTGGCTCGATGCGTGTTCGCCCGGAAACTTCATCGCCACCAATCCGGTGGTGCTCGACGCGACGATCCGTTCGGGCGGCGCGAACCTCAAGGCGGGCGCGCGCAACTGGTTCGAAGATGCGGTTGCGCTGGCCGCGAGCCGGTCCGGCGTCCATGCGCGCGGAACGCAAACCCAGGGGCCGGGGCAGGGCGTCGCGCTCACCCCGGGGCGGGTGGTATGGCGCAACGAATTGTGCGAACTGCTCCAGTACGACCCGCTGATGCCCGACGTCGCGCGCGAGCCGATCCTGATCGTGCCGTCGTGGATCATGAAGTACTACATCCTGGACCTGCAGCCGCACGATTCGCTGATCCGCTTTCTCGTCGAATCGGGTTTCACGGTGTTTGCGATTTCGTGGTGCAACCCCGGCGCGCAAGCGCGCGATCTCGGTCTCCACGACTATCTGCGCGACGGCTTTTTCGCGACGCTCGAAGCGGTTCGCTCACGCTGCGGCGAGGCGGTGCACGCGGTGGGATATTGCCTTGGGGGAACGCTGCTCGCGATCGGCGCGGCGGCGCTGGCGCGCGACGGGCGACACGACAGGCGGCACGACAGGCTGCGCTCGATCACGCTGCTGGCCGCGTTGACCGACTTCAGCGAGCCCGGCGAACTCGGCCTCTTCATCGATGCGAGCGAGCTGGCGGAGCTCGACGCGCTGATGTGGCGCCAGGGCTATCTGGACGGCTTGCAGATGTCGGCCGCGTTCCAGTTGCTCAATGCCCGCGATCTGATCTGGTCGCGCATGATGAGCGAATATTTGCTCGGACTGCGAACGAAACGCAATGATCTGATGGCGTGGAATGCGGATACGACGCGCATGCCATACCGCATGCACACCGAGTACCTGACCCGTCTCTTTCTCGATAACGATCTCGCGGCGGGCCGCTACTGCGTCGACGGCCGTCCGGTCGCGCTCTCGGATATCGAGGCGCCGATGTTTGTCGTCGGGACCGAACGCGATCACGTGTCGCCGTGGCGTTCGGTCTACAAGCTGCATCTGCTCACGCACAACGCGCTGACTTTCGTGCTGACGGCGGGCGGCCATAACGCCGGGATCGTGTCCGAGCCCGGCCATGCGCACCGCTACTATCGATGCGCGACGCGCGAGCCCGGCGGGGCATACCGCAGCCGGCACGAGTTCGTGACGGGCACGCCGGCGTCCGATGGTTCCTGGTGGCTTTGCTGGCGCGACTGGCTGCGGGCGCGTTCGACGGGCGAGGTGCCGGCGCGCACGCCGGACGCGGGCTTCGGCGCCGCGCCTGGCGAGTACGTGCTCGAAACGTGAATCGGCCCGCTGCGATGCCGGATCTGCGCGGCGCTTCGCGCCGAGCGGCAAGTTGATCGAAGTCAATCGGGCCTGCCGGCCGCGGCGCATGATGGAAACGGCCGGCGCGCCCGCCAGCCTATTTCCGAATGCCGATGGAGGGAACATGAAAGCACTGGTTTACAACGGTCCGGGCCGCTTCGCGGTCGAAACGCGCCCGATGCCGGAATTGCAGGGACCCGGCGACGCAATCGTCAAGATGTCGAAAACGACGATCTGCGGCACGGATTTGCATATCCTCAAGGGCGACGTGCCGAGCTGCGAGCCGGGGCGCATCCTCGGCCACGAGGGCGTCGGGGTCGTCCACGAAGCCGGCAGCGGCGTGTCGGGGTTCAAGGCCGGCGATCACGTGCTGGTGTCGTGCATCTCGAGCTGCGGCCAATGCGAATACTGCCGGCGCGGCATGTACTCGCACTGCAAGACGGGCGGCTGGATTCTCGGCAACCGCATCGACGGCACCCAGGCCGAGTACGTCCGCATTCCGCACGCGCAAACGAGCCTGTACCGGATTCCTGCCGGCCTCGACGAGGCGGCGCTCGTGATGCTCTCGGACATCCTGCCGACCGGCTTCGAGTGCGGCGTGCTCAACGGCAAGGTCGAGCCCGGCAGCACGGTCGCCATCGTCGGCTCGGGCCCGATCGGACTGGCGGCGCTTTTGACGGCGCAGTTCTATTCGCCCGCGCAGATCATCATGATCGATAGGGACGCCAACCGTCTGGAATGCGCGACGCGCTTCGGCGCCACCTCGTGCGTCGATACGCGCACGACCGGCGCGGTCGAAGCGGTGATGAAGCTCACGGACGGCGTTGGCGTGGACTGCGCGATCGAAGCGGTTGGCGTGCCCGCCACCTTCGAACTGTGCCAGCAGCTCGTGGCCCCGGGCGGCACGATCGCCAATATCGGCGTGCATGGCGAGAAGGCCTCGATCTTCCTCGACAAGCTGTGGGACCGCAACGTGTCGATCACGACGCGCCTCGTCGATACGGTCAGCACGCCCATGCTGCTCAAGACGGTGTGCGCCGGGCGGATCGATCCGAACCGGCTGATCACGCATCGGTTTGCGTTCGCCGACGTGCTCAAGGCGTATGAGACGTTCTCGCACGCGGCCAGCACGCATGCGCTGAAGGTCATCATCGAAATGTGACGCGGGCCGGGGCCGGTTTAAGGGGACCCCGGTCAATCCGGATCGAAGGACAGCCGGTCCCCCGGGCGATCCAGGGCGCAGACGCGTTCCGTCGCCGTTCAGGCGTTGCGTGCCGCCGGTTTCCAGCCGAATTCCACGAAGGCCCGGCAAAGCGCTTCCATGCCTTTCGCGTCTTCGTCGTCGAAGCGGGCGAGGTGCGGGCTGTCCACGTCCCAGACGCCGATCAGCGTGCCGTCGGGAGCGACAAGCGGTACGACGACTTCGGACTGCGAGGCGGAATCGCAGGCAATGTGGCCCGGAAACGCGTGGACGTCGCGGACCACCTGGGTTTCGCGGGATTGCGCGGCCGTGCCGCAGACCCCCTTGCCGAGCGGAATGCGCACGCAGGCGGGCTTGCCCTGGAACGGGCCGACGACGAGCTCGCGGCCGTCGAAGAAATAGAAGCCGGCCCAGTTGAGGCCTTCGAGCGAGTTGAACACGAGCGACGAGAAGTTCGCCGCGTTGGCGACGAGATCGGGTTCACCTTCGATCAGCGCGCGCGCCTGAGCGGCCAGCGTGGCGTAGAGGGAGGATTTTTCGGCAGGGAGCGTGTCGGAAAGCGAAAACATGTGCAGCACCGGGTTGGGATGAGGCTCGCGCCGCGCGCGAGTTAAGGCCGTTAGTTTACGGGAGTTTGGCCGCTTTTGCCGGGGGGCTCATGCGTCGCCTTTTGCGCATCACGCCGTTGCCGTGGCCCACTGCACGAACACGCTGCCGGCTTCGCGCAGCACGGCCTCGCGACGGTCCATGGCGAGGCCCGGCGCGTCGTAATACGCCGCGACGAGCAACGGGGCGCGCCCCGGCGGCCGGACGATCGCGTAATCGTTCGTTTCCCTTTCGAGACTGGTTCCCGGCCGGTCTCCCGCAAGCCAGTCCGCGGGCAAGGCGGCGCGCAGCCGGTTGAGCCCGGGCTTGCACGCGATCATCCAGTCTTCCAGTTGCCGGCGCGATTGAAGGCTCAGTGCGTTACCCAGCAGCAGGCTGCGCGCGGATTGCGCGATGGCCCGGGGCGTCGTGGTATCGAGCAGGCCGCGGGACTGGTTCGAGTCGGGCTCGTAGCGATCGGAGCGGGTGACCGTGTCGCCGATGCTGCGCGCGAACCGCGTCAATGCCGCCGGGCCGCCCGCGCTGCGCATCAGCAGAATGGCCGCTGTGTTGTCGCTCACTTCGACGGCCGCTTGGCACAGCGCGCCGACGGTCATCGCGCCTTCGCCAACGTGTGCCTGGGTCACCGGTGACGTGAAGATGAGGTCCTGCCCGGTGTAACGCACGAGACGCGCCAGGCTGTCCTGCCCGGCGTCCACGCGCGCGAGTATCAGCGCGGCCAGCAGCCCCTTGAACGTGCTGCACATCAGGAAGCGTTCGTCGGCGCGATGAGCGAGCGTTCGTCCCGACGCGGTGTCGACCGCAAACACGCCCAGCCGGCCGCCGTGGCGACGTTCGATGGCGGCGAGCGGAGATTCGGCGGCGAACACGGAAGGGCTCATGCTGCCGATGCCGAACAGCACAGGGAGTCCGACGAGCAGTTTCCGGCGGGTTGCAGAAAGGGGCACGATGTCCATTCCATTGACGGGTGCCGCCATTCTAGCGGCCTTCCGGCTGACGAATAGCGGGTTCAGCTTGCCGCTGACTGCTCCGCCAACGGCCCGATTATTCACGTTTCGTGTTGAATGGCTCCACGCCGGGACGGCTTTTCCCCATCGTGTTTTCAGGCATGCTCTTGGACATGACGTGCGGATCAATGCCGATCCGGGCGAGCCAAGGAGAACGAGACATGAGCAAAACGTACAGGATCGCCGCCATTCCGGGCGACGGGATCGGCCAGGAAGTGATGCCCGAGGGCGTGCGCGTCGTGCAGGCCGCTGCGGCGAAGTTCGGCCTTTCGGTGGAATTCACGCAATTCGACTGGGCGAGCTGCGACTACTACCTCGAACACGGCAAGATGATGCCCGACGACTGGTTCGCGACGCTCTCGCGGTTCGATGCGATCTACTTCGGCGCGGTGGGCTGGCCCGACAAGGTGCCCGACCATATCTCGCTGTGGGGCTCGCTGCTCAAGTTCCGCCGCGACTTCGACCAGTACGTGAATCTGCGCCCGGTGCGTCTCTTGCCCGGCGTGCCGTGTCCGCTTGCGAACCGCAAGCCTGGTGACATCGACTTTCTCGTCGTGCGCGAGAACACCGAGGGCGAATACAGCTCGGTGGGCGGCAAGATGTTCGAGGGCACGGAGCGCGAGTTCGTCCTGCAGGAGTCGGTATTCACGCGTCACGGCGTGGATCGCATCCTGAAGTACGCGTTCGAGGTGGCGAACAAGCGCTCGCGCAAGAAGCTCACGGCGGCGACCAAGTCGAACGGCATCGCCATCAGCATGCCGTACTGGGACGAACGCGTGGCCGCGATGGGCGGGCAGTACCCCGAGGTGAAGTGGGACAAACAGCACATCGACATTCTCTCGGCGCGCTTCGTGCTGCAGCCCGACCGCTTCGACGTGGTGGTGGCTTCGAACCTGTTCGGCGACATCCTCTCCGATCTCGGTCCGGCTTGCACGGGCACCATCGGCCTGGCGGCTTCGGCGAACCTGAATCCGGAGCGCAAGTTTCCGTCGCTGTTCGAGCCCGTGCACGGCTCGGCGCCGGACATCTTCGGCAAGCAGATCGCCAATCCCATCGCGATGATCTGGTCGGGGGCGATGATGCTCGAGTTCCTCGGCAATGGCGATGCGCAGTATCAGGCGGCGCATGACGCGATTATGCGTGCTATCGAGAAGGTGCTTGTGGAAGGGCCGCGTACGCCTGATATGGGTGGGGTGGCTAGTACTACCGCTGTGGGTGAGGCTGTTGTGGCTGCGATTTGAGGTTGATTCGTAGTTCTTGCTGTTTTGGTGTTTCTTTGTGTTCGTGGTGGTATGCCAGGGTTGCCCCTGTGCGGGGCGGCACCTACTTTC
>NZ_JBANLK010000087.1:0-13717 GCF_054968425.1 Paraburkholderia sp. AV2 | reverse complement strand
CTTCAGGCGCAGACCTCGTTGCTTGTACATCGTCGATCTCCTTCGGGACGGAACGTGCCGTCGAGTTTCTGTAATAGTCGAATGACGCGGCTTGATTAGTAATGCTATTTAAAGCTTCGATGCCGTGGCAGCTCGATGCATCGTCTGCGCGAGCGAACAGCGTGCGCGCGCAACGAGCTTTATTTCTTTAAGCGGGATCTTCTAAAGACGGCAAATGGGTTTGCGCAGCGTTATTGGAATCGGGAACTGCGTCTTGCATGGCTGGATTTCCGGACGATCTTAAAAACGCCATATTCGAGTGTCAATCAAGGCGACCCCTGTGTTGCAATCTATTCGAGTACACGTTTTCACTAATTCCCGAGTGGCGCGAGATACCGCGGAAAATCGATTCGCCGCTTCTCCGGCGGCTTTGCTCAAGGCGCGTGCTTTCTGGCCGATTCCCCGGCCGATTCTCCAGCCGATAAAATGAACCGGTGAATTTCCTCATTCAGGAGGGCGGGCACGGTAACGTGCGGCGAATGCCCGCCGTTTTCGAGCGGAAAGAGTTGCGAGCCGGGCACGCGATCGACAATGGTTTCGACCTGCGCCATGGTTCCGTACTGGTCGTCGCGCGCCTGCACGGCCAGCAAGGGGCAGCGGATGCCCGCGAGCTCGCGGACGATAGTCCATTCGCGAAACGCCGCGCTCAGCCAGACGTCGTTCCAGCCGTAGAACGCGGAATCGACGTCGTCGTGATAACGGCCGAGGCGCTCCCGCATGGGAGTGGTTTCATAGGCTATCTTTGCTTCGGCAATATTTTCGACGGAAATGTCTTCGACAAAAACGTGCGGAGCGATCACCACGGCGCCGGCCAGCTCATTGTTAAATGCACTCGCGTAAAGCAGGGCAATCGTTCCGCCGTCGCTGTGACCGATGAGCCACATCCGCCGGCGTTCCGCGGCGCCAATGCCCAGAGCCGAGAGAAGCGCCGGAAGGACATCCTGTGCCTGGTCCGTCATGAAATTCACGGGCAGACTGGCGCCGGGCGGCCGGGGCGTGGAGCGGCCGTAACCGGGGCGCGAATACACCAGCCCGCGCATGCCGAGCCGGTCGCATAGTGCTTGCGGCCACGTCTTCCACATGGCGACCGAACCTAGCCCCTCGTGCAGAAAGACGGCGACCGGTTGGTCGCGAAGATGCGCATTCAACCATCGGTATTCGATTTTCACGGGCCCCCGATTGTCCGAAGGGGGCAGCGAGGCAAACGGATAATTTTCCGGCGATGAGGTCAAGACCGTGCTTTCCATGATCAGGTCGCAGGCTGCATAGCCTGGCTTTGTTGTTCCCGCAGCTTGAATCGCTGGATTTTACCGGTCGCCGTCTTCGGCAGATCGTCCACGAAGAGAATGTCGCGCGGATACTTGTGGGGCGCGAGCCGGTCTTTCACGAAGGCCTTGAGGTCGGTTGCGAGGGCCGTGCTGGCGGCGAAGTCCGGTTTCAGGACGACGAACGCACAGGTCTTGACGAGCCCGCCCTGGTCGACGCCGATCACGGCGGCTTCGAGCACGGCGTCATGTTGCACGAGCACCATCTCGACCTCGACCGGGGAGACGTACTGGCCGCTGACCTTCAGCATGTCGTCGCTGCGGCCCGCGTAGACGTAGCAGCCGTCCGGCAGTTTCCGGTACTTGTCGCCGCTTCGCACCCAGTCGCCGAGGAACGTCGCGCGGGACTTCTCGCGGTTGCACCAGTACATGAGCGCGGCACTGGGGCCTTTGATGTACAGGTCGCCCACCTCGCCGTCCGGCACGGGACCGCCGTTTTCGTCGCGCAGTTCCACCGCGTATCCGGGTACGGGCGTTCCGGTCGTGCCGTAATGGACCTCGCCCGGATGATTCGAGAGAAAAATGTGCAGCATCTCTGTCGATCCGATGCCGTCCAGGATTTCGCAGCCGAAATGCGCCGTGAACCGTTCGCCCACTTCGCGAGGCAGCGCTTCGCCTGCCGAGGCGCAGATCCTGAGGCTGACGTCCGCTCGGGCCGGCCGCGTATGCGCCGCCATCATGCTGGCATAGAGCGTCGGGACACCGTAAAAGACGGTGGGGCGGTGTTTCACGAGACGCTCGAACACGGCGTCGACGGTCGGGCGTCCGGCCATCAGCACCGCCGTGGCCCCCACGGAAAGCGGGAACGTCAGGGCATTACCGAGGCCGTACGCGAAGAAGAGCTTGGCGGCGGAAAATACCACGTCGGTTTCGCGGATGCCGAGCACGTGCCTCGCGTAGGTTTCCGCGGTCCAGTAGAGGTTGGCGTGGGTGTGAACCGTGCCTTTCGGCTTGCCGGTCGATCCTGAGGAGTACAGCCAGAAAGCGATGTCGTCGCAGCCGGTTGGCGCCGCATGCGCCGCGGGCTCGGCCGCTTCGAGCAGGGCTTCGAGAACGGGTGCGGCGGACGGCGCGCCGCCGGTCGGCTGGGACACGATCAGCAGGCGGTCCTCTTGCGCGGCGGCATCGAGGGCAGGGGTCACGGCCTGCAGCACGGCGCCCGACGCCACCACGGCGCGAGCGCGGCTGTGGGCAAGCATATAGCCGTAATCGGCGGCCGTGAGCAGCGTGTTCACGACGACGGGCACGACGCCGGCATAGAGCGCCCCGAGGAACGCGACGGGCAGCTCGATGGTGTCGAGCATGACCAGCAGAACGCGCTCTTCCGCATGCACGCCCTGTGCGCGCAGGACCGAGGCGAAGCGGCGCGCGCGGTTCTCTAGCTGCCCGTAGGTCGTTGCGCCCGCGTCGTCGATGTACGCGAGCTTGCCGCTTCGCGGTTCGTTGAGCGCAAAAATATGGGCGGCGAAGTTGAATTGCGCCGGCGGTGGCGGCGCTGGTTCCACGGCCGGAAGGGGGGAGCCGGTTGCGGCCCTGAGTGGGGTGTCCATCTGTATTCGTCTCCGTCCCTGCTCGCTGTCTGATTGTCGTGCGCGCCCGCCACCACCGCTTTCCCTTGCGAAACTCATCAGTTCCGGGCGGGCGCGGGCGTGAACTCGATGGCGCCGCCGGGTAGCAGGTAGAGGACCAGCGCCTCGCCATTCGCTACGGTCGGGCAATGCGCGCTGCCGGGGCCATAGACGCACCACCCGGCCGGATGGCCGTCGAAGGTCGCACCGCCGGCGAGCGGCATGATCAGATCGATTTCCCCGTTGGGGTGCACGTGGTGAGGGCCCACGAGATCCTTCATCTCGACGACATCGACCGAGAATCCGTGCGTTTGCGGCAAGGCCTTGAAGATCCGGCCGTAACGGATGCCGCCTCCTTCCCGGTTGCAGAGCCAGCCCTCGGCAACGCCGGTGCGGCAGGCTTGCGCGAGCGCCTCGAACGTCTCGCTGCCGGGCGGCCAGGTCCCGTTGAGCCAGGCCTCGAGGCCGCCGTCGAGGTCGCGGCCGGCGATCCTCTGCGTGACGCCCGCGATCAGACGCTGAAAGTCTTCTGGGGACATGCGTTAGTCTCCGGATGCGGGAGATGCAATTTGATGCACCTTGTCCGCGCGTTTCGCTCCCGGCGCGACGAGCCGGAAGTTCGCGTGTCCCTGGCACGTGTATCTGGAATTGCTGCCGGTCAGCGTTTTGGCGAAAATTATCTTGTCGAATTACCGTTGTCAAGCACTATAGTACATTTTTCGGTGGGAATTGGTCTGGCGATATGAAGCAAACTTACTCTGAAGGGCGGCGCGATGGCGCGCAGGAACCGGGCGACAGCCTGGCGGACACCGAGGCGGCCGGGCGGGAGCCTGGCGAATCGGGTGAGCCGGGCGAGCAGGATAAGGCGGCCAGCCGCGATCCTTTCCTCGCGGCCATGGGGGAGCGCGTGCGCCTCCTGCGCGCGCGGCGGGGGATGACACGCAAGTCGCTGGCGCTCGAGACCGGGCTTTCGGAGCGCCACCTCGCCAATCTGGAGACCGGTACCGGCAACGCCTCGATACTTGTGCTCCGGCAGCTCGCGGCCGCGCTGAATTGCCCGCTCGCCGAGGTGATCGGCGACGAGACGACTTCGTCGGCCGAATGGCTGCTGATACGCGAGCTGCTGCAGGGGCGCGACCTGGCCTCGCTGCAGCGCGCCCGGATTGCGTTGTCCGAACTGTTCGCGCAGACCTCGCGGGATCCGCATCGCCATGAGCGGATCGCGCTGATCGGCCTGCGCGGCGCCGGCAAATCCACGCTCGGGCGCATGCTCGCGCAGGAGCGGAAGGTGCCGTTCGTCGAGCTCAATCGCGTGATCGAGCAACTCGCGGGTTGCCCGCCGAGCGAGATTCACGCGCTCTATGGCGCCAGTGCCTACCGCCGCTACGAGCGCCGTGCGCTCGAAGCCGTGATCGCCGAACACCCGCGCGCCGTCATCGCCTCGCCGGGCGGGCTGGTTTCCGAGCCTTCCACGTTCAATACGCTGCTGGCCCACTGCTTCACGGTCTGGCTTCAGGCGACGCCGGAGGACCATATGCGCCGGGTCGTTGCGCAAGGTGATCTGCGGCCGATGTCGGGCAACCGCGGCAACAGCGAGGCCATGGAAGACCTCAAGCGCATCCTTGCGGGCCGCAACGAGCTTTATAGCCGCGCCGACCTGGCCTTCGACACGAGCGAAAAGACGCTGGCGGACGCCTACCTGCAATTGCGCGACCGGCTGGCCGCGCGGCTGGGCGCGGAGGACGTTTCCGGCGGGCTGTGACCGGGCGCTTCGGCCTGGGCTTGCACCTCGCTTTGCACACTCATGCATTAAAATGCTTTACACGATCCTGATGATGCACTATCGTTCATGAAATACGATGCGCCTATCAGGAGACGTTCATGTCCGCAGCAGAAACGGCTGTCCCGCAGGTCGACTATCGCACCGACCCCTCGCAGTACCGGCACTGGAAGCTGACATGCAACGGTCCGGTAGCGACGCTGGGCATCGACATTGCCGAAGACGGCGGTATTCGCGACGGCTACAAGCTCAAGCTGAATTCGTATGACCTGGGCGTCGACATCGAGCTTCACGACGCCCTCCAGCGCATCCGCTTCGAGCATCCGGAAGTCCGCACGGTGGTCGTGACGAGCCTGAAGGACCGCGTTTTCTGCTCGGGCGCGAACATCTTCATGCTCGGACTTTCCACGCATGCCTGGAAGGTCAACTTCTGCAAGTTCACGAACGAAACGCGCAACGGCTTCGAGGACTCGTCGCGTCACTCGGGCCTGAAGTTCATTGCCGCCGTGAACGGCGCCTGTGCGGGCGGAGGCTACGAGCTGGCGCTGGCGTGCGACGAGATCATGCTCGTGGACGATCGCTCGTCGTCGGTGGCGCTGCCGGAGGTGCCGCTGCTCGGCGTGCTGCCCGGCACCGGCGGGCTCACGCGCCTCACCGACAAGCGCAAGGTTCGTCACGACCGCGCCGACATCTTCTGCACGGTGGTGGAAGGCATACGCGGCGAACGGGCGAAGGAATGGCGCCTCGTCGACGCTGTCGTGAAGCCGAACCAGTTCGACCAGGCCGTGCAGGCACGCGCGCTCGAACTCGCGGCGCAAAGCGATCGTCCGGCCGACGCCCAAGGCATCGTGCTCACGCGCATCGAACGCATCCAGCACGACGACATCCTCAGTTATGCAACGGTCGACGTCGCCATCGACCGTGCCAAGCGTACCGCCACGTTTACCGTGAAGGCGCCCGCGGTCCCGCTTCCCGAAGGCATCGGCGCGATCGTCGCGGCCGGCGCATCGTGGTGGCCGCTGCAGTTCGCGCGCGAGCTCGACGACGCCATTCTGTCGATGCGCACGAACGAGCTCGATATCGGCACCTGGATCTTCAAGACGGGCGGCGATGCGAAGGCCGTGCTCGCCGCGGATGCCGCGCTGCTCGAACATCGCGATCATTGGTTCGTCCGGGAAACCATCGGCATGCTGCGCCGTACGCTGGCGCGTATTGACGTATCGTCGCGTTCGCTGTTCGCGCTGATCGAACCCGGCTCGTGTTTCGCCGGCACGTTCGCCGAGCTGGCTTTCGCCGCCGACCGGACCTATATGGTGGCGCTGCCGTCGAACGAGGAAGAAGAGCCCGCGATCACGCTTTCCGAAGCCAACTTCGGCCTCTATCCGATGGTCACGGAGCAGTCGCGTCTCGCGCGGCGTTTTTATGAGGAAACCGAACCGCTCGACGCGGCGCGCGCGAAGATCGGCCAGCCGGTCAAGTCTGTGGAGGCCGAGCGCCTCGGCCTCGTGACCGCCGCGCCCGACGACATCGACTGGGCCGACGAAATCCGCATCGCGCTGGAGGAACGCATGGCCATGTCGCCCGACGCGCTGACGGGTCTCGAAGCGAACCTGAGGTTCAACGGTCCGGAGACGATGGCAACGCGCATCTTCGGCCGCCTCTCTGCCTGGCAGAACTGGATTTTCAACCGTCCGAACGCCGTGGGAGAGAAGGGCGCGCTGAAGGTCTATGGCAAGGGCAGCAAGGCGCAGTTCGACACCGCCCGCGTTTGATGCCTCTTTGAGGCTCCTCCGAGGCCTCCCGCTACCGTACAAGGAACCGTAATGTCCACGATCAACTACAGCGAGAAGATCCCCAACAACGTCAATCTGGCCGACGATCGCATGCTGCAGCGCGCGCTCGAGCAGTGGCAGCCGAACTTCCTCTCGTGGTGGGGCGACATGGGGCCCGAGGGCTCGCACGGCTACGACGTCTATCTGCGCACGGCCGTGAGTGTCGACCCGGGTGGCTGGGCGCACTTCGACTACGTGAAGATGCCGGACTATCGCTGGGGCATTTTCCTCACGCCGGGCGAGGCGGACCGCAAGATCCATTTCGGCGAGCACAAGGGCGAAACGGCGTGGCAGGACGTGCCTGGCGAGCATCGCGCGAACCTGCGCCGCATCATCGTCACGCAGGGCGATACCGAGCCAGCCTCCGTGGAGCAGCAGCGGCACCTGGGTCTCACGGCGCCTTCCATGTACGACCTGCGCAACCTGTTTCAGGTGAACGTGGAAGAGGGTCGCCATCTGTGGGCCATGGTGTACCTGTTGCACCGCTACTTTGGCCGCGACGGACGTGAGGAGGCCGAAGCATTGCTCGGCCGGCGTTCGGGCGACGACGACAACCCCCGCATTCTCGGCGCGTTCAACGAGAAGACGCCCGACTGGCTGGCCTTCTTCATGTTCACGTACTTCACGGACCGCGACGGCAAGTTCCAGCTTTCGGCGCTCGCGGAGTCGGGCTTCGATCCGCTGGCCCGCACGACGAAGTTCATGCTGACCGAAGAGGCGCACCACATGTTCGTCGGCGAATCCGGCGTGTCGCGCGTGGTGCAGCGCACGGCACAGGTCATGAACGAGCTGAAGACGGATGACGCAGGCCGGTTGCGCGCCGCAGGCGTGATCGACCTCGGGACGATCCAGCGCTACCTGAACTTCCACTACTCGGTGACGATCGACCTGTTCGGTGCCGACCAGTCGTCGAACGCCGCGACGTTCTACAGCTCGGGCCTGAAGGGCCGCTATGAAGAGACGAAGCGCGACGACGACCACCAGTTGACGGGGCAGAGCTACAGGCTGCTCGATGTTCAGGACGGCAAACTCGTCGAGCGCGAAGTGCCCATGCTCAATGCGATGAACGAAGTGCTGCGCGACGACTACATCAAGGACTCGGTGGCGGGCGTCAATCGCTGGAACAAGGTGCTCGAAAAAGCCGGCATCGATTTCCGCCTGACCGTGCCGCACAAAGCGTTCAACCGCCAGATCGGCACGTTCGCGGGCGTGCGCATCTCGCCGGATGGGCGCGTGGTGAGCGAGGCCGAGTGGGCGGCCAACGAGTCGAAATGGCTGGCGACGCCGGAGGATCGCGCTTACGTGGCCTCCCTGATGGGCCGCGTGATCGAGCCGGGCAAGTTCGCGAACTGGATCGCGCCGCCGGCCATGGGCATCAACCGTCAGCCTGTCGATTTCGAATACGTCCGTTTCAACTGATCGGCTTCGCCCGTCATTGAGGCAGACCGGACGGTAGGGGTGGGAGCACAACCATGAATGCAGCGATTCCGATGGAAATCCTGAAGCAGCACCTGATCGATCCGGAAATCTGCATCCGGTGCAATACGTGTGAAGAGACCTGTCCGATCGACGCGATTACCCACGACGGCAGCAACTACGTGGTCAAGGCGGACGTCTGCAACGGCTGCATGGCTTGCGTCCCGCCCTGCCCTACGGGAGCGATCGATAATTGGCGCAACGTCCTGAAAGCGGACGCCTATGGCATCGAGCAGCAGTTCGGGTGGGACGAACTGCCGGCGCAGAGCGCATCGGTTAGCGCTCAGGCAGAGCCGGCGGGCGCCGACGTTGTGACCGAGAGCCCGGTCGAGCCGGCGGGTGTTCAGCAAACGGACACCGGGCGCGGATCGAATGTGCCGCCGTGGTCCGCTTCGAAGCCCTATGTGAACCTCTACACGCACAAGACACCGGCCACGGCGACGGTGATGGGCAACTACCGCCTGACCGGCGAGTCGGCCGAGAGCGATATCCATCACATCGTCCTCGATTTCGGCGCGCTGCCGTTCCCGGTGCTCGAAGGGCAATCGATCGGCATCCTGCCGCCCGGCACGACCCCGGACGGCAAGCCCCATCACGCACGCCAGTATTCGCTGGCGAACCCGCGCGACGGGGAGCGTCCGCGCTACAACAACGTTTCGCTGACCGTGAAGCGCGTCACGCGCGATCACGACGGCAACGACACCCTGGGCGTCTGCTCGAATTATCTGTGCGATCTGCAGAAGGGCGACGTCGTGACGGTGATCGGGCCATTCGGCAGCACCTTCCTGATGCCCAACCATCCGAATTCCCATTTGCTGATGATCTGCACGGGCACCGGCTCCGCGCCGATGCGCGCGATGACCGAATATCGCCGGCGGCGGCGCCTCAAGGGCGTGACTGGAAAGCTGATGCTGTTTTTTGGCGCCAGGACGAAAGAGGAATTACCATACTTCGGACCGCTTACCAATCTGCCGAAAGACTTCATCGACACGAATCTGGCGTTTTCGCGCACGCTGGGTCAGCCCAGGCGCTACGTTCAGGATGCCATGCGCGAGCGGGCCGTGGATGTCGCCCAACTGTTGAAAGACGACAGCACCTATGTCTACGTTTGCGGTTTGAAGGGCATGGAAGAGGGGGTGCTGCAGGCGCTCCAGGATATCGCCGGTCGGCATGGACTGGACTGGAACGCCCTCTGGCCGCGTCTCAAGCGTGAAGGGCGGCTGCACCTCGAGACATACTGAGCGACTCGCGCAGCCGCTTTCGCACTGTTCAGTAACTGAACGCTTTCCGGCGTCCGGCTTCGCAGCCACGGACCCTTCCGGGGCACGAACAATTCCCGATAGTGATGCTGGCCCCTGTTCCCTAACGTAGCGATGTTCCGGCAGCGATCCGCGCCTCCCACGCGCTTGCGTCCCGGCTTTCGCTTGATAGCTTGATATACACAGGAGTCAGCATGAGCGTTTCTTCTTCCACCCGCCTTCTCGACGACGACGTCTGGCATGGCCGGCTCTTCACCGGTTCGTGGTGCGAGGGCACCTCGGCCGCCGACGTGCTCGAACCCGCCACCGGCAAGCGCCTTGCGCGGATCGGCATGGCCGACGCCGGACTCGTGGCCGCTTCGTCGAAGTCGGCATTCGAGGCACAGCAGGCCTGGGCCGCGCTGCCTTACGACGAGCGCGCGGCCGTGTTGCGCCGCGCCGCACGGCTCGCCGAAGCGTCCTTCGACGAAATTGCCGGCTGGATCGTGCGCGAGAGCGGCTCGACGCGCGGCAAGGCGGGCTTCGAAACCCAGGTCACCGTCAAGGCACTGCACGAGGCGAGCGCGCTGCCCTCGCGCTCGGCGGGCGAAGTCCTGCCTTCGGTGCCGGGCCGCCTTTCGCTCGCGCGCCGCCGTCCGCTGGGCGTCGTGGGCGTGATCGCACCGTTCAATTTCCCGCTCTATCTGGCGATGCGCGCGGTCGCTCCGGCTCTCGCACTCGGCAATGCCGTCGTGCTCAAGCCGGATCCGCGCACCTCCGTTTGCGGGGGCTTCACCATCGCGCGCCTGTTCGAACTGGCGGGCCTGCCCGCGGGCGTGCTGCATGTGTTGCCGGGCGACGGTGCGGCGGGCGCGGCGCTTACCAGCGATCCGCATGTGGCGATGATCCAGTTCACGGGCTCGACCGGTGCGGGCCGCAAGGTGGGCGAGGCGGCCGGCCGCCACCTGAAGAAGGTCTCGCTCGAACTGGGCGGCAAGAACTCGCTGATCGTGCTCGACGACGCGGATCTCGATCTCGCGATTGCCAACACGGCGTGGGGGGCGTATCTGCACCAGGGGCAGATCTGCATGGCGGCCGGCCGGGTACTCGTGCAACGCGGCATTTACGACCGTTTCGTGGAGAAGCTCGTGGCGAAAGCGTCGAGCCTCACGGTGGGCGATCCGGCTGCGGACAATGTCGCGCTCGGGCCGATCATCGACACGGCACAGCGCGACCATATCGTGCGGGCGCTGGCGGCAGCGCAGGAAGCGGGGGCGCGGGTCGAAACGGGCGGGACCTTCAAGGATCTGTTCTTCGAGCCCACCGTGCTGAGCGGCGTGAACGCCCAAAACCCGGCGTTCAACGAGGAGATCTTCGGGCCGGTTGCCGTGGTCGTGCCGTTCGATACCGACGACGAAGCCGTCAAGCTCGCCAACGACACGGAATATGGCCTCTCGATGGCCATCGTCACGTCGAACGTAGGACGGGCGCTGCACATGGGCGAGCGCCTGCGCACGGGGCTTCTGCACATCAACGACCAGACGGTCAACGACGAAGTGATCAATCCGTTCGGCGGCGTGGGCGCCTCCGGCAACGGCACGAGCATTGGCGGGCCGGCCAACTGGGAGGAGTTCACGCAGTGGCAGTGGCTCACCGTGAAGGGCGAAGCGCCGCGCTATCCCCTCTGAGCGGGCCGGACGATGCGAGTCATCCCGAACTTATCGACGCAACAAGGAGGCGCAACATGAGTACGACAACCGCAGGCCGTACCGTCACGGCAGCGGTCGCGCGCGGCAAGGGCGAACCGTTCGTCATCCAGCAGGCGCGCCTGCGTGGCCCGAAGGACGATGAGGTGCTGGTGCGCGTGGTTGCCACGGGCCTGTGCCATACGGACCTGATCGTGCGCGACCAGTACTATCCGGTGCCGCTGCCTGCCGTGCTCGGCCATGAAGGCGCGGGCGTGGTCGAGGAGGTCGGCCCGAACGTGAAGAATCTGAAGCCCGGCGATCACGTTGTGCTGACCTATGGCGCGTGCGGTCATTGCCAGCCGTGCGCGGGCGGGCACGGCGCGTATTGCAGCCACTTCTTCGGCCTGAATTTCGGTGGTTCAGACCCCGAAGGGCATACGGCCATCGAAGACCAGGAAGGCCGGCCGCTGCACGACCACTTCTTCTCGCAGTCGTCGTTCGCAAGCCATGCGCTTGCACGCGAAAACAACGCGATCAAGGTGCCGCACGATGCGCCGCTGGAGTTGCTGGGGCCGCTCGGTTGCGGCATCCAGACCGGCGCGGGCGCGGTCGGCCTGTCCGCCGTGATGGCCGCGCGCGTGGCGGGCGCAACGACCATCGTCGCGGTAGATATCGTGCCTTCGCGGCTCGAACTCGCGAAGGAACTGGGCGCTACGCATACCGTCAACAGCGCGGAAGTCGACATGATCGAAGCGATTCGCGCGCTCACGGGTGGCGGCGTGGACTTCGCGCTGGAGTCGACGGGCAATCCGAAGGTGCTGGCAGGCGCGATCGAGTCGCTTGGCACGCTGGGCGCGATTGGCGTGGTGGGCGCGCCGCCTCTCGGCACCCGGGCCGAGTTCGACATCAACAACCTGCTGCTGGGCGGGCGCACGATACGCGGCATCGTGGAAGGCGATAGCGTTGCGCAACGCTTCATTCCGCAGCTCGTCGAACTCTATCGGCAGGGGCGCTTTCCGTTCGACAAGCTCGTGAAGTTCTATCCGGTCGAGCAGATCAACGAAGCCGCCGAGGACAGCACGCGCGGCATCACGCTCAAGCCGATCCTGCGTTTCGCGCATGCGTGAGTGAGCGGGCGGCCGATAGGGCACCTGTGGCCGCGCAGAGGGCCACAGGGTACGCTATTCTCACGGGTGTCCGCCTTATTGCCACGCCTGCCTCGCAGCGACGGGAGCCCGAATGAATCGCATGTCCGCGCCCGCACCCTTGAACGCCAGTCCGCTCGCACAACTGCATTCGGCCCGTGAACGCTTCGGCGACGGCGGACAACTCCCCAAGGCCCTGACCCCCGGTTTGCTCCCCGAATCCGTGGCGCGCTCGTGGGCGCGCTCGCGCGACGCGGGTGTGATGCCCTGGCAGGCACCCGAATACGAACTGCTCAGCGGTTCGCGCAGCACGCGGGAATCGCTCGACGACCGGCGACTCTTTAGTTGCATCGTCGACGAAGTCGAGCAACTTTGGGAGGCATTCGGCGGCGACGAGTGGACCATCTTCTGCGTGAATCCGCAGGGCACGGTGATTCACGCGCGCCGCAGCCCCGGCTGCGACGACGAACTGATCCTGCCGATCATCGCCGGCCGCCGCATTCTCGAATCGCATATCGGCACGACAGCGCCAAGCTGCGTGCTGCACGAGGGTATTGAAGCGACGGTGACGGGCGGCCAGCATTATCTCGACGAATTCGAACGCGTGTCTTGCCTCGCGGTGCCGCTATTCGGACTGCACGGCGAGGTGGTCGGCGCGCTCGATATCACCGGCACGGGGCAGCGCGATTTCGCACAACTGAAGGAGCAGTTCCGGCTCGCTGCACTGGCCGCCGAACAGCGTCTCTTCGCGACCTTGCGCGGTTGTCATTTGCTGCGTCTGCAGCACGATCCGCGCTGGCTGGCCACGCCGCTCGCGGGCGTGCTGGCGGTGGAGGAGGACGGGCATCTGCGTGCGGCGAGCCGTCTCGCACGGCGCATGCTTTCGTTGCCCCACGGCGTGCCGATGGCGCAGTTCGCGCTGCGCGACGTGTTCGACGATGCGCCCCCGGCCCTGCTGAGCCGTCTGCTGAAGCCTCGGCGCGGTCCGCAGCGCATTGCCCGCGCGGATGGCAGTCATCTATGGGTGCAATATGCACGCGCGCCGCTCAATCGCAGCACGGCGCGCCACGTGCAGACGGACCTCGATGCAGGCAGCGCCGATGCCGGAACGATCGCGTCCGGTGCTGGGCCCGCCGCGCCGAAAGCGGGTTCGAGTCTTGAAGAACAGATGCTCGGCGCCGTTCAGCAGGCCATGCTCGACCATAACGGCAACGTAGCCGCGGTCGCGCGGCAGTTGCGGATTTCGCGCACGACCGTTTACGCGCGGCTGCGCCAGTTGCGCGATATCGGCATGGTGGCTGGAGAATAAGGAAGCGGGAAGGGCGGCGTACACGCCGCTGCCGTCCGCCGCGACCTCGTCAGAACGAGTAGGTGAACTGCGCGCCGGGCAGGTCGTTGTTCCTGCTGTACGAACCATCGCTGCGCAGGAACACCTGCTGCGTGGCCCAGTCGTGGCGATACTCCACCCTGACCGTGATCTGCTGCGTCGGATCATCGGCGTTGGTGGCGCTCGAGAGCGTCTGGCTTCCGATGTTGAACGAGCCGCCGATATCCGGCACACTCGACCACGCTGTGCTTCGGTGTACTACGGATACAGGTTCGGATGTCTCTCAGGCCCTGCGGGTG
>NZ_JBANLK010000086.1:0-15459 GCF_054968425.1 Paraburkholderia sp. AV2 | reverse complement strand
GTTGCGTTACGGGTTAACAGCCCCTACGAACTCTTTTTGAAACCGTTTCTAAGTCAAGCTGAAACCGCTCCGGGTACACGTCATGTATAGACGCTCGGGTGCCGAGTGGTTCTGTTTAATATCGATTCCCTGGCTCTGGAAACTCAAACGCCATGGCCCGTTCACCTGGATCAGTCGCAACGGCCCAAACTGCGCCGCAGCACGCCGATCGACGCATTCACCCCTCTTGCCCCGAAGTCAGAATTACCTCGAGGCCATGCTCGGATATCGATCGTCGTTGCTCCCGACGACAATTCGTTCGGCTACGCGTTCTGGTTACAGTTCGCCGCTTCTTTTCGCGAAAGATTTTGCAGCAGCCTTTACCGACGGGGCTGCCTTCATACACGCCCGCTCGTCGAAAGTTCATGCAAAAAAATTCTCAATCGATGTAACCGGTGTCTGGTACATCGCGAATTAGCTCGTGTATCCGCCAGGGATACTTCCATTTCAACTACTGGAGAACGTTCATGTCCGCAAAGACTACTGTCAGTTCCGCCCTGCTCGCAGGCGCCGTTGCAAGCCTGCTCGCTTCAGTCGCCCATGCTGCGCCGCTCACCAAGGAAGAGATGGGCGCTGCCGTCTCTGCCCACAAGGAAAAGTGCTTCGGCGTCGCGTTGAAGGGGCAAAACGACTGCGCCGCCGGTCCGGGCACTACCTGTCAAGGCACCTCGACTGTCGACTTCCAGGGCAACTCGTGGAAGTTCGTTCAGGGCGGCACGTGCTCGAGCATCGTGGTGCCGGGCGGCGGCCACGGTTCGCTTACGCCGATCAAGTCCTGATTGCCACAACGACGATAGAGAGACGGGACGGCCATGAACGCTTCCATCCGATCAGTGGCGACCGAAGCGTCCGGCCGTCTTCGTCGCTCGGCGACCCACGCGGCCGGGCTCGCCGGCACAAGCTTCAAGTCCGAACATCTCGCGGCAATACTCGAAGACGGTCTGCAGGACGGCTTCTTTGAGGTGCACGCCGAAAACTATATGGGCGCCGGCGGGCCGCCGCACCGCACATTGAGCACGCTGCGCGAGCAGTATCCAATCTCGCTGCACGGCGTGTGCATGTCGATCGGTGGACCAGACGGACTCGACACCGACCACCTCGCGCGCTTTGGCGAGCTGATTGCGCGCTACGAACCCGCGCTGGTTTCGGAACATCTCGCATGGTCCTCGCACGACGGCACGTTCTTCAACGACCTGCTGCCGCTGCCCTACACGAAGGCAACGCTCGACAAGGTCTGCGAGCACATCGATCAGGTACAGGATGCCATTCGACGTCCGATACTGCTCGAAAATCCATCGACGTATGCGGCCTTCGCTTCGTCGACGATGAGCGAGACGGAATTCATCCGCTCAGTGGCCCAGCGCACGGGCTGCGGGCTGCTGCTCGACGTCAATAACGTTTTCGTTTCGGCGACTAATCACGGTTATTCGGCGCGCGCCTATCTCGCGGATTTCCCGCTCGAACGCGTTGGCGAAATTCACCTGGCAGGTCATAGCGAACAACACGACGACGAACATGCGCCTCTGCTCATCGACAGCCACGATCGGGCCATTTCCGATCCGGTATGGGCGCTCTACCACGACGTTATCGCGCGCACGGGACCGATCCCGACACTGATCGAATGGGACAGCCAGTTGCCTGCGTGGTCTGAACTGCGTGCTCAGGCGCTCATGGCCCGGCGAATCGTATCGGCATCCGATGTATCCAACCCGGAGCTCGTTAGCCATGAAGGCTGAACAACGTTCATCCGGCTTCGCCGCAACCTTCGCGCCGGGACTCATAAATCCCGAGATCGCCACACCCGAAGATGTCGTGGCGGCGCATGGCAACGGTGTCGTCAGGCGCTACAACGTCTATCGCAACAACGTCACCGTCAGCCTCATCGATGCACTGGCCGTCATTTATCCCGCCGTGCAGCGCATCACGGGCGTCGAGTTCTTTCGCGCGATGGCTCGTTTTCACGTGCGTGCTACGCCGCCGGCTTCGCCACTCCTGTTCGAATATGGACGCGATTTTCCGTCGTTCATCGAGACCTATGAGTACGCGCGCGAGATGCCGTGGCTTGCGGACACGGCACGCATCGAGCGCGCGTGGCTCGATGCGTATCACGCTGCGGATGCCACGCCGCTCACGACAGAAGCATTCGCGAGCATCGATCCAGGATCGCTTGCCCAGGCGCGCCTCGTCCCGCATCCGGCCGCGCGAATCGTCCGCTCGCGCTACCCGGCCGTTGCGATCTTCGCAATGAACCGGAAGGACGGTCCCGTCACTGCGTTGCATTCGAGCGATGCAGAGGACGCGCTCGTCACGCGGCCTGACGCCGACGTGATCGTCTCGCGTCTGCCCGCGGGCGGCGCTGCGTTTCTCACCGCTCTCATTGAGGGCGTGCCGCTCGGCGCCGCCGCGCAAGTGGCCTTCGATGAGACCGACACCTTCGACCTGCCGGCCAACCTGGCCGCGATGATTTCGGCCGGCGTATTCACTGCCGTTCAACCAGGAGAGTGACATGCAGACCCGACAAGACTCCAGGCCGTCCTTTCCGGCCAACGTCGCGAACATGATCGTGTGCGCGCGGCGCTTCATCGAACGACTCGCGCAACCGTCGTTTGTACAACTCGTACTGCGCCTCGCGCTGGCCGTGCCGTTCTGGAAATCAGGCATCCTTAAATGGCACGGCTTCCTGCAGCTCAACGACACGGCTATTTATCTCTTCACCGACGAATTCAAGCTCCATCTGCCCGGTGGCCCTTATCCATTCCCGGCACCGGCCATTTTTGCGTTCTTGTCGGCATGCGGCGAAGTCGGCTTCCCGGTGTTGCTCGTGCTCGGATTCGGCACGCGTTTCGCCGCCGCCGGTTTGCTGCTGATGACGTGCATCATCGAGTTGACCGTGCCGGACGGCTGGCCGATCCACATCACGTGGGCCGCCATGGCGCTCGGCATCGCCGCATGGGGCCCGGGCCGGATTTCGATCGATTACCTGCTCGGAGACCGCTCGAATCGGTCATGAAAACGCGAGATCTGATTACCCGGCTCGCGAGCGAGATGTCACCCGTCGAACATAATGCAGTGCCGAGGCTGCTCAATCGCGCACTGATGCGTGGACTGGCCGGGAACGCTGCACTGCTTGTCGCGCTATACGGCCTGCGCAGCGATATGCCCGAGCTGATTTTCACGGCAATGTTCTGGGTACGTCTTGCGTTCCCACTTGCGATTGTTGTTGCGGCCATGAAGCTCACGGAACGGCTCGGCCGCCCCGGCGCACCACTCAGGCTCGCCTGGTTCGCTGTGGCGTTGCCTATCGGCACAATGCTGTTTGCCGCAGGCAGCATTCTATTGGCAACGCCGCCTGACTATCGGCTCCAGCTAATGCTCCGCACGACGTGGCGCACGACGACGGCGAGCGTCGTGTTGCTGTCGCTTCCGTCACTCGCCGCCATCATGCACGCGATGAAGCAACTCGCGCCGACTCGTCTCGCGTCTGCTGGCGCGGGCGCAGGTCTCCTGGCCGGCGCGCAGGGGTTGCTCGTCTACTCGCTGTATTGCTCGGAGATGGCGGTGCCTTTCTGGGTCGTCTGGTACGTGCTTGCAATTATTATCATGATCGCCATCGGCGCGGTTATCGCGCCGCGCTATCTGCGCTGGTAAAGGCCTCCTGCCCCGGCATCATGCCCGCACTGGAACAAACCATTGAGGGCCTCCAGGAAGCTGTTATCCAGAATCTCATCAAGATCGCGAACCGCACCCGGATGCTCGATTAACACGATGACATCTGTTTCATCGTTTGCTCGTCTGGCATAGTCGATCATGCTGGTTTGCCATTGGTACTGCGCGCGGAATGGCCCCCAGCCGCGCACACCCTGCGAAGGGTACTTGGCAAAAGATACCGCATGCTTCGCATCTTCCTTGCAAGTGATCATCGGCACGACAATGCTCCTTGCACCCGCATCAAGCGCCAGCTTGATTTGTGCAGCATCGTTGCGTATCACCCGGATCCACGGCTCCACTGATGTCCCTATCGTCGCAGTCACCATTCGATAAGCGGCTTCTATCGAAATTGGACCGTGCTCCATGTCGATCAGCACAAAGTCAAGGCCTACATGGGAAAACATTTGCACCAATTCCGGGATGGGCAGGTAACGCCAATGCCCAGCTTGACGCCTTTGGGTTTTAGAAATCCACTGTCAAGATAAGCCGAATGATTAGCAGGACTGCTATGCATTATTCGGCTCCTCTAATGCCGTGGCTCACCGCGTGGTAACCGCGAACCCACGAAACGATCAGAGACCAAGGCATTAGAAAAACTGCTGAATCTCCTGAGCGATCGAATCCACGTTCGTCTCCAGTGCAAAATGGCCCGTATCGAGAAAAACGACGCGCGCACCCGGAATGTCGCGCCGAAAGGCCTCAGCGCCCGGAGGGATAAAGAACAGATCGTTGCGGCCCCAAACTGCAAGGAGCTTCGGTTGCCGTTCGCGGAAAAATGCCTGATACAGCGGATATCGCTCGATGTTGCGCTTGTAATCAAGCTTCAGATCAATCTGCAGATCGGCGTTGCCGGGGCGCGCCAGAATCGCCGCGTCGAGCGTATAGGACTCCGGCTCGATCACGCGTGGATCCGGCACACCTTGAAAGTAGGCAGCTTTCACTCCTTCAAGGCTCAGGCGAGCACGGATTGGCTCTCGCTTGTCAGGACTCGGATTTGCCCAATAAGCGCGTAGCGGCGCCCAGGCCTTTTCACCCAGCCCCTCTACATATGCGTTGCCGTTTTGACTGACGATGCCTGCTACGCGATCCGGATAGTTCAGCGCCAATTCCCAGCCAACCGGCGCACCGTAGTCGAAGACGTACATGATGTACCGTTTCAAATTCAATGCGTCTACAAATGCCGTCATCGTCCGGGCCAGCGACGCGAAATCATAGACGTACTTACGCTCCGCCGGAATCTCGGTAAAGCCGAACGACGGGAGATCTGGTGCAATCATCCTGAAGCGGCCGGCGAGTTTTGGCATCAGATGCCGAAAATAGAACGAGGAGTTCGCGAACCCATGAAGCAGCAACAACACGGGGGCATCGGCTGGACCGGCTTCGCGGTAGAAAACGTCCACGCCATCCGCGCGGATCCACTTATGCTCAACGTCGGCCGATAGACCGCTCAGTTGTGTCCCGGCCCCGACGGGAAGACTGGCGGCAAGGCCGGCAGCTAGCACGCCGCCGGCGAGGAGTGCGCGACGAGGCGGATTCGAAGGATTGCCTCCGTCCTTGCGTGCGGTTGGATCCAGAAAGGATGTGCGATCAGGCATTACAACTCCAATTTAAGAGAGGTCAGCGCAGGGTTGCGCAGTCGCTGTTCGTCCAGATTCAATGTTGCCTGGCTCTCCTGGCGCACGTATCCACTGCAACTCGCGCACTCAGCGTTTTCCGGTGTGCGCGGCAATCGTCGGGAGGGGTCGCTGCGTTTCCTGCTGGTATTGGAGTTTTTACCACGGATTTCATCATGCAACTTTCTCACTTTTCGAACATATATTCCTCATTCGGCGGAGATATCGATCAACACGCCTGTATGTTGACAATTGGTTTCATTACGAAACTACGCCAGCCATTTTTCTCGACAATGACGTCCAGGTTCGAAATTTTCCGGCCACTGTAACCGACGTCCAGTATCTACCGAACTAGCTTATGTATCCGCTGCGGATACCTTCCATCTCAACCATCGGAGAAACTGCATGTCCGCGAAGACCACTGTTACTTCAACCCTGCTCGCAAGTGCCGTTGCAAGCCTGCTCGCTTCCGTCGCTCACGCTGCACCGCTCACCAACGCAGAAATGAATGCCGCCGTTTCCGCTCACAAGGAAAAATGCTACGGCGTTGCGCTTAAGGGGCAAAACGATTGCGCTGCCGGTCCGGGCACGACCTGCCAGGGTACGTCGACGGTCGACTTTCAGGGTAACTCGTGGAAGTTCGTCCAGGGCGGCACGTGCGCGAGTATTCAGGTTCCGGGTGGTGGCCACGGTTCGCTCACGCCCATCAAGTCCTGATCACGCAACCGCCAAGAGGCATTGGACGGCCATAGATATTTCCACTAGCACCGTGGCATCGTATATGTGTGGCCGGCCTCGCCCTGCAACGCCTGGCAAGCCTGGGCTCATCGGTACCAGCTCAAAGTACAGACATCTCGGAGTCGTCTTCGAGAACCAGGTTCGAGACATGTGGTTTGTTCATCGTCGCACCGGCAAATACCCGCTTTCCGGGTTTGACGTAGTTGACATGGACACGGCCAGGCTACTCTCGCCTCTGGTTCGCAAGATCATGCCCAATATCGGCGAAGCGATATGACATCACCGTTGCTCCGGCCCAGAGATAGTGAGCATGTGCTGCTCGTATATTTGAGGAAGCCGCTCAAGAACAAGATCCTTTCCAAGCATATCTGCCTTCCGGATGGCGCTTGCCAGGAGAGGAACATTCATCTGTTGCAGCGCGGGGACGGACAACGGAGCATAACTGAGATGCCACGGCTCCGGGTACATCCCGCCCAGGAAGTGCTTGTACGGCCTGAAGAAGCCAAACCGGCTAATATTTTCATCAAGCCAGCAATGCAGATTCCAGAAAATTCCACCTGGGGTAACTTCCTCAGGCAGCAATTTTGGACGGTAATCAGATGGCATGACGGATAGATCAACTACATCTATCTCGGTGCCCCATTGGTGACGGCTCCCGCCGGGGAGAGCTGACCAGTTCAGGATGCAGTCGACGATTTGCGTTGGTGACAGCGTGTGAAATTCTCTTGGTTTCCCTTCGCTGTCGTATAGCGGTTTTTTGCCACTGAATTTCCCGTTCCAGATTCTCAACTGCATACGGAAATCCCGGAAACTACTGATTGGTGACAGTTCAATGCCAGCACGTCGCGCTTCTTCGCGCATGGCAAGGAAAGCCTGTCCGGCTGCCGGCTGTGCAGCAAATCTCGGCTCAACGAACTGTTCAACGTGAGTCCTGGATCTCCCGGTTAGCTCCAGTTCATTCAACGCTCGCTTCATTGCGGGCTCCTTTCCGGCACGCGATGGCCCAGGAATCGGTGTTGGCTATGGAGAAGCAACCGTATTGAAAAAGCACTTCGGCGGCCAAGGTGCGACATTGTCAAAGGCTTTCTCAACGTATTCTATGAGGTGGGTATACGCTGGACGACTATTTCACGCTTAGTGTTCGGAGCGCGATGAACTATAGAAAATGTCCGCCATCTCTCGGTACCGGATTTACGTGCTTGACTGAGCGTTTTTCATACAATCCGGATTGAAGACCCGCTTTGTCGAGGTCGGAAATTTGGCCAGTTTGTTCGCAGGACGACGTGGCCGAAACACCAGTTCACCACCACAGTTTGGGCAGGTGTCCTTCAAGATTTGTTCCGTGCACGTCTGGCAGAACGTACATTCGAAGGAGCAGATGAACGCCTCGGTAGAATCGAAGGGTAAGTCTTTGTTGCAGCACTCGCAGTTCGGGCGAAGTTCTAACACTTTCCATCTCCTTAATCTGTAACTGCAGGTAAATCGCCGCGGGGCCTTAAAAAGGCCTGACGTCAGACGGAAGGCTCAGGCGCAGCCAGACTGGCCTGCCCTCACGGCGCGGGACGACTCTCCGGTGAAACGGCCCGAATTGCCCGGGCCTCCGGTGAAGACATTGTCATAGCGGTCTGGGGATCGTTATTGAGTCCGGTCTTGCTATCCCATCCGCCACCCAGTGCCTTTATAAGCGCGACGTCTGCTGTCATTCGGCGCGTCTGGATGTCAACCTCGGCCAGGCGAGCGCCAAGTTCGACGTCCTGTGCCACGATAACGTTATAGTAGTTCTCCAGCCCGCCCGTGTAGAGCCGCTCTGCTTGCGCCGCCGACTCCCTGGCCGCATCGACCGCCGCCTGTTGAGTCGCCGTTTCGCGGGCTAACAGATGCAACGAAGCAAGGCTGTCTTCCACCTCTCGATAGGCGATCAGGACTGTCTGTCGATACTGTGCGGCTGCTTCCTCATGAGCTGCGAGCGCGCGGTCGTTAAGTGCCCGTCGTTTTCCTCCATCGAGCAGATTGAGCACGGTCGTAGGCCCAAGCGACCACGCCTCTGCGGGCGCAGTGAAAAACCGGCTCGGAACCGCTGCCTGTACGCCAAACAGCGCGTTAAGGTTGAACGCTGGGAAGTATGCGGCCTTGGCGACCCCGATGTCTGCATTGGCAGCGGCGACACGCCGTTCCGCAGCGGCAATATCGGGGCGTCGTTCGAGTAGTGTGGCCGGGAGTACAGGTGCCACATCTGGCGGTACCGTTTGGAGAGCACCAGGTGGGAGCGTAAAGCCCTCAGGCGGTTGTCCCGTAAGGACCGCGATAGCATGCTCGAGGTTGGTTCGCTTGAGGCGGATTTCCGTGGCTTCTGTCTTCGCACTCTCATACTGAGCCTCGGCCGCAGACACATCAGGCCTTGCAGCATAACCGGCTGTAAAGCGCGCCTTCGTGAGTTCGAGTGCCTTCCGATAGTTGTCAACGGTGCGATCAAGAACCTCCTGCTGGGCATCGTCGCCGCGAAGGATAAAGTAGTCGGTAGCAAGCTCTGCATGCAGACTCAGAGACACAGTCGCCAGATCGCCGGCACTAGCCTGCTCCAGGGCTACCCCTGCCTTGGCCTGGTTACGTACGCGTCCCCAAACATCAATTTCATAGCTGAAATCGAGCCCAAGGCTATAGTTGTAATACGTACGATTTGGCAGCGAATTCGGCGCCTCCGGCGACAGGCCCGCACGCGATACGGAGCCTCCGGCATCCACAGAAGGGTAATAGTCAGCCTGCGCGCTCTTCGCGTCGGCACGCGCCTCATCGTATCGCGCAAGCGCGACCTCGAGATCCTGATTGGCAATCCCAACCTGATCCTCGATCTGGTCTAAGGTCGGATCCCCGAACATCTGCCACCATGGGCCACGCGCCACGGCGTCCTGGGGTGTTGCGGTGGTCCAGTCAACCGATTCCTTAAATCCGCTCGGCACCGCCACAACAGGAGGCGCATACGCCGGTGCCAGGTCGCAAGCGCTCAGAATACAGACCAGGAGCGATGCGCCACCTCGAAGTAGCCGTCTCATGAGCGAGCCCCCTGCGCGTGCCCTTGCGCCTGCTGCAAACGAACACGTTGTCCTGTGGCCAACGATGCCGGTGGATTAAGGACAACGCGGGCGCCTTGTGAGATGCCAGTGGTAACATCGATGGTTGCGCCGAAGTCGCGGCCTAAGGTGACCGGATGCAGCTCAACCACACCATCAGCATTGACAGTTGCGATGCGTACGCCCTCGGAACGAAAAAGCAACGCATTGGCCGGTACATTTACCCCGCGCTGCTCCACCGGCAGCGTGAAATGGACCTCCGTGTAGCCGCCCGGCAATAGTTCACCCTTCGCGTTATCGGTCTCCAGTTCTACGAGAAGCGTACGGGAGATGGGTTCTATCGCATCTGCCGAGCGCGTGAAGCGAGCAGGAAACATACGCCCCGGATATTCAGGAAATGCGAGCATAGTCGCGACACCTGGCCGGATCAGCGCTGCGTAGCTTTGCGGAACCTGAACGTAGATACGTAGCTTGCTCGTATCCGCTACCCGGAACAACTCTGGACCGGTGCCGCTCCCGGCGTTAATCAGATTGCCCACATCAGTTTCGCGTGCAGTGACAACGCCGTCGTAAGGTGCGACGACCCGTTCGAATCCAACCAGTTCGGATAGACGCGCCACGTTGGCTTGAGCTGACGCCACGGCTGCCGCCTTGGCAGCGGCGTCACTCTGCGCTTGATCGTCCTGCTCGGCTGAAACCGATTGCGTGGGCAACAAAGCGTAAACGCGCTTCGCCGTCGATTGGGCCAGTCGATTGTTGGCCTGTGCAGTGAGCAAATCTGCCTTCGCCTGCTGTAGCTGTCGATCGACTTCGGGAGCGTCGATCTCCGCGAGTACAGTCCCCGCCTTTACTCTCGTGCCGATATCGACGTACCAGTGCTTGATATAGCCGCTCGTTCGAGCATAGATCGGCGTGTCATATTCGGCTTGCACTGTGCCAGGTAATACAACCTCAGCGGTTGCCGGACCGGCCATAGCAAGGATTACCGACACTGTCGGCACGGATTCCTTTTCTGTTAGCTGTACTAGCGAGTTCTCGGCGTGGACGCGCGACCAAACACCCCAACCAACCGTACACAAGAGGAGTCCGGCGACACACACTGTGATCCACCTGCGGTGTGGCAGACGAGCGCTATTCATGTTCGATTCTCCTTATCCGATGCGGGCTCTGCCATGCGTTGAGGTTCGAGAATGTTGTCGGCGCGACCATGAATCAGACCGAACACCGCAGGCACGAAGAGCAAGGTGGCCACCGTGGCGAGGCAAAGTCCACCGATAACCGCCCGGCCAAGCGGAGCATTCTGCTCGCCGCCATCACCGAGTCCGAGAGCCATGGGCACCATACCGATAATCATGGCGAGCGCAGTCATCAACACAGGGCGGAAGCGGGAAAAACCGGCGTCCATCGCAGCCCTGATCGCATCTCCCCCGAGTTCCTGCGTGCGCTCTCTGGCAAAGCTGACCACCAGAATGCTGTTTGCTGTAGCAACGCCGATGCTCATGATTGCGCCGGTAAGCGCGGGTACGCTGAGTGGTGTGCGCGTAAGGAAAAGCATCCATACGATCCCGGCCATCGCGGCAGGCAATGCCGTGATAATGATGAAGGCGTCTGTCCATGACTGGAAATTGATCACAATAAGCAGATATACCAGCAGAACGGCGAACGCGAGGCCACCGAGCAATCCGATAAACGACGTCTGCATGGTCAGCACCTGCCCACGGATGGCGATGGTCGAACCGCGCGGCAAACTTTTCTTCGCTGAATCGACGAGACGAGTCAGATCGCCATTGATCGCGCCAAGGTCACGGTCCTGTGCTGCCGCGTAGATGTCGATGGTCGGTTTGACGTTGTAGTGCGTAACCACAGCGGGACCTACGCTGTGCGAAATGCTGCTAACCGCGCCGAGGATCTGCATGCGGCCGCCGTTGGCGCTTGTAAGCGTTACGTTGCGCAAGGCATCGAGCGAATCGAGCTGCGGCTGCGGCGTTTGCACCACAATCGGATACGAAACCCCATTCTTCGGATCGAGCCAAAAAGTCGGATTCGTTTGGAAACTGCCAGTTAGCGTGAACAGCAGATCGTTCGCGACTTCACGTTGTGAAAGACCGACTTCCTGTCCGCGACTACGATCAACCTTCACATCGAACTCGGGATAGTCAAAGTCCTGCTGGATGCGTACATCTGCAATACCCGTCACATGCCGTACCTGCTCAAGAAGTTTCTGGGCAAAAGCATTGTTGGCGCCCACGTTGAAGCCACTTATCTGGATATCGATGGGTGCAGGCACGCCAAAGTTCAGGATCTGCGTGACAATGTCCGCCGGCAGGAAAGAGAACGTAACCCCCGGGAACGCGTCTGGCAGGATTGCGCGCAGGCTACGGACGTAGTCCGCAGTCGGCCGGTGGTCCGGTTTCAGTGTGATGAGAATGTCCGCATCGGCCGCACTGGCCGGCGCGGAATTGCTATACGAAAGATTAATACCGCTAACTGGCAAACCGACGTTGTCGACGAGACTCGATATCTGGCTTTGGGGAATGACCTGCCGCACAGCGGCTTCAACTTCGTCGGTCAGCCGTGCAGTCTCCTCGACGCGCAACCCGGCGTGCCCCCGCAGATGCAGCTTGATTTGGCCACTATCCACCGCGGGGAAGAAGTTGCTGCCGAGCCAAGGCACCAGCGCGAACGATAAAGCAATGCACCCAAGAAACATTACGATGAAGCGCTTTCGATAGGCAATCGCGGCGGCGAGCACATTGCTGTAGCGCTTTCGCAGCGCTTCGAAGCCACGCTGGAATGCGGTCTGTATCCTGGAGAGAGGATTGCGTGGCGTTTCTTTTTTATCATCGTGCGGGTTGTGCATGCGCAGCCAATATTTGGCCAGCGTCGGAACCAGCGTGCGCGAGATGAGATAGGACGCCAGCATCGCAAAACAGATCGCTTCTGCCAATGGAACGAACAGATAGCGTGCCACACCATTCAGGAAAAACATCGGCACGAATACGATGCAGATACAAAGCGTCGCGACAAACGCCGGGACCGCGATTTCCTGTGCACCCGCAAGAATCGCGGCTTCTACTTCTTCACCTAGTTCAAGATGTGCGTTGATGTTTTCGATTGCGACCGTAGCATCGTCGACAAGAATACCGACGGCAAGCGCAAGACCGCCCAACGTCATGATATTGATCGTCTCGCCCAACATCGAAAGTCCGACCAGCGAGCAGAGAACAGACAATGGAATCGAGATGGCGATGATGAGCGTGGAGCGCCAGCTACCCAGAAAGAGCAAGATCATCAGCGCCGTCAACGCCGCAGCGATGAGACCTTCTCGCACTACCCCGTCAATTGCCGACCTGACGAAGACCGATTGATCGCCGATAGGATGAATATCCAGCGCCGGAGGCGACGCGTCGCGCACCTGAGGCAATAGCTGCTTGATCTGATCAATAATATCCAGCGTGGACGCTGTTCCCGTCTTCTGGATCGTCATAAGCGTCGCATGCTGACCATCGACACGCACAATGTTGGTTTGCGGCGCCGAGCCATCGCGCACGTGGGCGACATCGTGCATGTAGATGATCGTTCCGTTCACGACCTTGACAGGCAGATCGTTGAGCGCCTGAACTTCCGCCGGACTGCCATTGAGCCTGACGTTGTATTCGAAGTCCCCCACCTTCTCCGTTCCCGCCGGGATGATGAGGTTTTGTTCCCCGAGAGCATTCACGACATCATTCGCCGAGATCCCACGTGCCTGCAGAAGATTTTGGTCGAGATCGACCTGAACCTGACGCAGACGTCCACCATAGGGAAAGGGAATCGACGCCCCCGCAACACCGGCTAGCTGCGTGCGAACGAAGTTGTTGGCGAGATCGTACAGACCTTGCTCGGGAATACTCTTGCTGGAAAGTGCAAGCTGGATGATCGGCACGCTCGACGCGTTGTAATTCACGATCAGCGGTGGCGTCGTGCCGGGCGGCAACTGCTTCAGCCACCATTGAGCGCCAGCCGTCATCTGGCTGGTGGCAATAGAGACGTTAGTGCCCGGATGAAAGTAATACTTGATGACGGCCACGCCGTTGAGCGATTGAGACTCGATGTGGTCGATGTTGTTCACCGTCACGAGCGTCAGACGCTCGAACCCGCCCGTGATTCGGTCGCTCATCTCCTGCGGAGGGAGCCCATTGTAGTTCCATATGACACTGACGACGGGAATGTTGATATTCGGAAAAATATCTGTCGGCATTCTGAGCACTGCAAGCGGTCCAACAACGGCGAGCAGCAAAGCCAGAACGATGAACGTGTAGGGTCTCTTGAGCGCGACCCGAACAATCCACATAACCCAACTCCAGTAAAGTGTAGATGCACCTGTTCCGTGGCCTGGCTTGCCACCGACAAATGCCATACTGCTGCGCCGCTCTGATCCTCTGGCATTGCCTCAGCAATATGCAGTGATGTTCTTGCCTCCAATGACCCTCGGGAGACATTCGCCATCACCCGCAGCGCATCATGCAGCTAATCGTCGTGAAAATTAATCCATCAAAGCCGATTTAGTCTTACTCGGAAATCGAATAGCTGGATCTTCAGCGAACCAACGATTTGCCGTCGGCAAAGCGTGCTATGCGATTAGCTCTTCGCCCGCAGCAGCCGTTGTCCGGCTCGCGCTCTCCGTCTGCTCGCCTGTATCCCTATAAGTTGCAAAAAGCAACTGTATGGTGCTAGACTTTCTCCAGCGTTCAGATGGGTCCGGACTGGCACCGGGCCGGACCTTGAGGTGTTGCGATGCGCAGGAAGGAATTTACGGGCATGAATTGTTCGATTGCACGGGCACTCGAACAGGTCGGGGAATGGTGGTCGCTACTTATTGTGCGCGAGTGCACACAAGGTTCGCGACGATTTGATGAGTTTCAGCGCGAGTTGGGCATCGCGCGAAACATACTGGCCACTCGTTTGGAACGCCTGATCATCCTGGGCATCATCGAGCGCTATCCCCTGGAAGAGCGAGCCAACACGGACGGATATCGGCTCACGAAGAAGGGCGAAGACCTCTATCCCGTTGTTGTGTCGCTGATGCAATGGGGTGATCGATGGTTAGCCAAAGCTGGCAAGCCACCCATACAAATGGTGTCCGAAAAAACTGGGCGCCCGGTGGAACGCCTGGAAGTGCGGGAAAAGGGTGGTCGTCCGCTGTCATTTCAGGATGTCCGATTCGAGCCTGGACCCGGCGCGACCTCTGCGACCAAGCTCGTAATCGCCAGTCGCAATTCGCGTGTGTTAGGGCACGACTAATGCCCCGAGGCGCGGTCCCTCACGCCAATTACCGCCTTCGTCAGATCGTCCGACTGCGAATAGCCTGTTGAACAACGCCGCGTCGATATACAGCGGCACCACCCTCCGTCCATCCGCAGAAAGATATAGCCGACGAAACGTCAATCTCTAACCGTTCTTACGGACATTCACCCTGTCCCTGCGGTATCAGATCCATTCGCTGCAACGAAGGACAGGGAAATCAATCTCCACTTTTGATACCTGACAGAGCAAGCTTGTCATCACGTTCAGACTCACAGCACCGACAACGGCCAGAATCTCAGCGTGGCTGAGACCTGCGTTGCGTATCGCTTCAACATCGTCTGCGCTAATTTGTCCCCGTTCGCCGGCAACTTTCAAGGCAAAGGCGAGCACTGCCTTGGTCCTTGCACTGCTCGCTTGCCCGATTCTGCTGAGTTCGATTTCCTCAGGAGGCATGCGTGCCACATTCAGTGCCAGATAACGCTGCTCGGAGACGAGGTAATCGCAGCTATAAAGCTGTGCGACTGCAAGTGCAATGCGCGCGAGCGTCTTGGTATCAAGCGTATCCATGAGTACCTGATTCATGACGCTGTAGCCTCGAAGAACAGCGGGGTTGCTACCCATAAGCCGGAATGCGTTCGGCACTACCCCGAGCCAGTCATGGACTGCATCCAGAATTTTCCGCGACCCTTCGGGGACATCGTCGCGATCGGGGACAGCGAGGCGGGACACGATAGCTTCCTGTTCATTCAACGGGTAGGGTCATAATGGCGAAATTCGTCCCGAAGTTGAATCTGCTGAAAATGAATTTCATCTTCTCGCAATCCGAGCAGGCAAGCTTTCGGCCGATCCAATGACGACGTTCGCGTATAACCGGCTTAGCCACGCCAAAATTCGCTTTCCTCTCTCAATCGCAGTTAGCCGGGAAGCTTGCTGCACCCTTCAACCAGGTCACCCCTAAGAGACGGTTTCATAAAGGCTGTTGAGTTCGCTGAAGAGTGTTCCAGCAG
>NZ_JBANLK010000085.1:0-15695 GCF_054968425.1 Paraburkholderia sp. AV2 | reverse complement strand
TCCCGCAGACATGAGCGCTGCGGCAAGCAAAGCCTTCTTCATCCTCTCCTCCATATCTTCACAAAGGCCGGGCGCAGTACTACTAACTTTACCCGATGGTTTACAAAGTGAGCGAAAACGCTTGCTACAAGTAGTGCCATCCGACCCATTCATGGACTCTGCCATCTTTGCCCGTGTCGCGGGCGTTCACAGCTGCTGCGAGGAAGCTGAAACGGTATTCTGTTGCCTGCTTTCTTGTGCTCTAAATCAATGTATCAAAGCCGGGTCAGCGAAGCGAATGATGAATGCGCTGGCGTTGTGAATTTTCATCAAATCACCGGGAGACGTTGAACGATCACGTCCTGGATGATTTTTCCCTTCGTCAAACGATCATTCCAGGAAACAGGACCCTTTCCCACCCCTCCCAAACACGGCTCAACACGCTTCCCCTATCTTTTGCTACCTGATCTCATTTCACGTTAATGAATTTTATTTAATCTCATCGCTCTTGCATCGAGATAATCCAAGAAGAATCCTTGGGTATGAATTAATCATCCACCTCATTAATTTCCATTGATCGTAGATAGAAGATATCCACTTATCTTAATTTTTATTTAATCATTCAGTATGGCCATATAATTCCGTCAACTCATTTTCGAAAGAATTCCAACTCGGCATTGCACAATTCGCACTCTGGACGGAACGAAATGGGGCACAGCAAACTTTTATGCCATGAGATTCGATGTCCAAAACCCGTAAACTCAACATACCAGGGCTTATCTGTAAGCGTCGATACTCATTGACTCCGACGCGAGGGTTTTGAATGCGGTCTACTGGAGCACTTACCGTCAAAAACCCACGCGAGAGCGAGCCGCTGTGGTGGAATGGTCCTATTTACGCACGCGCCGACAAGATCGCTCAAGCCTTGCCATCACGGTCCTGGCGTCGCCTCGACGATAAACGCGAGCATGCGTACTACGTCGTCTATGCACCTCGAAGCAAGGTCACCTGCCAGACCGTGGTCAGCGTTGCGGGCAGGCGATGGGAAATCGAAGTCGGATTCGAGGCCGCCGAGGGAGAGTGTGGCCTCGACCAATACGCATTGACCATGTAATCCGGTGGTCAACGTGATTTTTGAGTACAAATCACCAGGAAGCACTTGCACACCGTGTGGGACACATGCACCAGCCTGAGCACGGACCGCACCATCCCGCATCACGTCCGCCCGTCCATCCTGCGGCTTGCGCTGACCCGCAACCCCTTGCCCTGCAACGCTCCGAGGACAAAAACTCACCTCTTGGCATAGTTTCTGCTTTTTGGATGCCATCTTGTATTCAAGATTGCACTCATGCCAACAACGACTCCATTCAAGATTCGAGCGCTGCTTCATGCTTATGCGAGCGGTGAGAACACGCCCCGTGAGATTCTCGAAGCGGTAAGCGCGCGTATTGACGGCGCCGCGCGCCCGGAAATCTGGATCTCGCGCGTGAACGCGGCCGATCTCGCCGCACGCGCTGCCGCACTCGAAGCAGCCCTGGCCCGTCACGGCGCGGCTGTTTTCGAGCGGTTGCCGCTGTTCGGCGTGCCCTTCGCGGTGAAGGACAACATCGACGTCGACGGCCTGCCGACCACCGCAGCCTGCAACGCATTCGCATACACGCCCGGCAGCACGGCGTTCGCTGTCGCCCGCCTGCTCGACGCCGGCGCCGTCCTCATCGGCAAAACGAATCTCGATCAGTTCGCCACCGGCCTCGTGGGAACGCGCTCGCCGCATGGCGGCGTACGGCAGTTCGAGTCCGACCGGCACATCTCGGGCGGATCGAGTTCCGGCTCGGCCGTTGCCGTTGCGGCGGGACTCGTCGCCTTTTCGCTCGGCACGGATACGGCGGGCTCGGGGCGCGTGCCGGCAGGCTTCAACGAACTCGTGGGTCTCAAACCCACGCCGGGGCTCGTGAGCAAGCGAGGCGTGGTGCCCGCGTGCCGGAGCCTCGATTGCGTGTCGATCTTCGCGCACGACGTGGGCGACGCCTGGCAGGTCTTGCTGCAGATGGCGAAGTACGACGCCGAGGACAGCTACGCGCGGCGCCTGCCGGCGCTCGGCCTGCCCCATGCGCCGCTGCGTCTCGCGGTGCCCGAGCCGCTGACCTTCTTTGGCGACGGAGAAGCGCAGCAGGCCTTTGCGGCAACGCTCGATGCGATTGCGACCCGCCTGGGCTCCGCTCCCATACGTGTGCCGTTCGAACCGATGCAGCGCACGGCTGCGCTGCTTTACGATGGCCCGTGGGTGGCCGAGCGGCGCGCCGCGCTCAGTACCTTCTTCGAAACGAATCGCGCCGACATCGATCCGGTCGTCGCCGAGATCATCGCGAAGGCTGACCGCTACAGCGCCGCCGACGCGTTCAACGGCCAGTACGCCCTCGCCGCGCTACGGCGCGAAGTCGAAGCGATGTTCGAAACCTTCGACATCCTGATCGTACCCACCACACCCACGCATCCGACCTTCGACGCGGTGCGAGCGGACCCGATCGGCGCGAACAGCCAGCTTGGCGTCTACACCAACTTCGTGAACCTGCTGGACCTGTGCGCGCTCGCCGTGCCGGGCCCGCGCCGCGCCGATGGCTTGCCCGCGGGCATCACGCTGATCGCGCCCGCCGGCGCCGACCAGCGGCTCGCCGTGCTGGGCGCTCAGATCCAGGCGCTTTTCATGGCGGGCCGCTCATCGGGGCTGGCAGGCGATGCCGCCGCGATTGCGGCTCAGCCGCTGCCCTTCGAGGAGCCCACCATCACGCTCGCGGTGGTCGGCGCCCATCTGCGCGGTCAACCGCTCTGCTGGCAGATGCGAGAGGCCGGCGCACGCTTCGTCGAGACGACCACGACTTCGTCGCACCACCGCCTCTATGCTCTCGCCCATACGACGCCAGCCAAGCCCGCACTCGTCCATACGCCGCAACAGGAAGGAATGCCAATCGAAATCGAGCTCTGGGAGATCCCGGCACGCACCTTCGGCACTTTCGTGGCCAACGTGCCCGCGCCGCTCGGCATCGGCAGCGTCCGGACCGCCAACGGCCACACCGTCAAAGGGTTCATCTGCGAGCCGGCCGCCGTGGGACCAGGCAGCGGCGCGCTCGATATCACGTCGTTCGGCGGCTGGCGCGCGTGGCTCGCGAGCGCCGCGCAAGCCGAGGCTCAGTCCGAAACCCCATCCGTCCAGTAGCGCCCTGCCCAATCCAGAGAATCCACGAGGAGCCCAACCATGACCACACGCCGTGACTTTATGAAGAGCGCTGGCGCGCTCGCACTGGGCAGCGCGCTGCCCTTCGATCTGGCCTTCGGCGCCGAACCGCTTACCGTCGGCGTGATCTACGTTGGCTCGCGCGAGGACTACGGCTATAACCAGGCCCAGGCGCAGGCCGCGGCCGTCATCAAGAAGCTGCCCAACGTGAAGGTGGTCGAAGAAGAAAACGTGCCCGAAACCATCGCCGTGCAGAAGACGATGGAGGCGATGATCGAACAGGACGGGGCGACGCTCGTCTTCGCGACTTCGTTCGGCTACTTCGATCCGCACGTGCTGAAGATGGCCGCCCGATATCCGAAGGTGCACTTCGCGCACTGCGGCGGCCTCTGGAAACAGGGCGACCCGGCCAATATCACGAGCTACTTCGGTTATATCGACGAATGCCAGTACCTGAACGGCGTGGTGGCGGGCCATGCGAGCCAGTCGAAAAAACTCGGCTTCGTCGCGGCCAAGCCCATCCCGCAGGTGCTGCGCAACATCAACTCGTTCACGCTGGGCGCGCAGAGCGTCGACCCATCCATCACCACGCACGTGATTTTCACGGGCGACTGGTCGATGCCCGTCAAGGAAGCGGAGTCGGCGAACAGTCTCGTGGATCAGGGATGCGACGTCCTCACCTGCCACGTCGACGGGCCCAAGGTCGTGATCGAAACCGCGGAAAAGCGCGGCGTCATGAGCTGCGGCTATCACGCGAGCCAGGCCGCGCTCGCGCCCAAGGGCTACCTGACCGGTGCCGAGTGGGACTGGGCCACGCCCTACAAATTGCTCGTCGCCCAGGCCCAGGCCGGAAAGGCGCAGCCCAATATCTTGCGCGGCGGTCTGCGCGAAGGCTTCGTGAAGATGTCGCCCTACGGCGCGAAGGTGACGCCCGGCGCGCGCACGAATGCCGACGCGGTAAAGGCGAAGATGGTCGCCGGCCAATACGTCATCTTCAAGGGGCCCATGAAGGACAACAAGGGCGGCAATGCCATCACGGCCGGCACGAGCTACGCGCAAACCGACATCGCGCTCGAAAACATGAATTACCTCGTAGCCGGCGTCGTCGGCCAGATCTGAGGGCGCCCGCGCCTTCGCCAGGAGTTGCGATGTCTGCTTCCGTTTCGCCCGCTCACGGGTCGCACGGCCTCTCGCCCGGCGTGGCCCGTCTGGTGCTTGCCGTGCTGCCCGCGCTGCCGACGGCCTGTGCCGTGGTTTCCACGCTCGCGCTCTTCGGCGCCTTCCTGCTCGTGCAAGGTCAACCGGCGGCCGATGCGCTCGGCCTCATCGCCGAAGGTGCGTTCGGATCGTCGTTCGCATGGCAGAACACGCTGCTGCGCGCCGCGCCGCTCATGTTCACGGCGCTGTGCGTCGCCCTGCCCGCCCAGGTCGGGTTGATCGTGATAGGTGGCGAGGGCGCGCTCGCGCTGGGCGGTCTCGCGGCGGCCGTGATGCCGCAATGTCTGCCGCCTGCCACGCCCTGGTTCGTCGCCACGCCCCTCATGGCCATTGCCGGCATGCTCGCGGGCGGTCTATGGATTGGCGCGGTGGGTGCCCTGCGCCAGTGGCGCGGCGTGAACGAGACCATCAGCAGCCTCTTGATGTCGTACATCGCGATCGCCGTTTTCAAGTTCCTCGTGGAAGGACCGCTGCGCGATCCTGCGAGCCTGAACAAGCCCTCGACGCTGCCGATTCCCGATGCCATGTCCGTCGGCTCGCTGCCCGGACTCGACGTGCACTGGGGCCTCTTCTGGGGTGTGCTCGCCTGCCTGGCCGCCTGGGTGCTCGTGCGTCAAAGCACGCTGGGCTTTGCGATGCGCGTGGCCGGCGGCAACGTGCGGGCGGCGCGTCTCGTCGGCCTGCCCGTGAGCGGGCTCGCCCTCGCGGCCTGCGCGATGGGTGGGGCATCCGCGGGACTCGCCGGCATGTTCGAGGTCGCCGCCGTGCAGGGCAGCGCCAACGCCTCGCTGCTTTCGGGCTATGGCTATGCGGGCATTCTCGTGGCCTTCGCGGCGCGCCAGAACCCGCTGGCGGTGATCGTCTGCGCCATGCTGATCGGCGGCATCGAGTCGAGCGGCAGCCTGCTGCAGCGCCGCCTCGATCTGCCCGACGCCGCCACGCTCGTGCTGCAAGGCCTGCTGTTCGCGAACCTGCTGGCCTGGGAGGCGCTCAGCCCTCGCCTCGCGCAGTGGCGCGTCAGGCTGCAGGCCGATTCTCTGCCGGTTTCCGCCATTTCGCCGGAGCGCGCTCACCATGCCTGATCTTCACTCGCCCGCGGCCGTGCTGCTGCTTTCGCTCTTCGCCGGCGCCATACGCGTTAGCACCCCTTACCTGTTTGTGAGCCTGGGCGAATGCCTCACGGAAAAGGGCGGCCGCGTCAATCTCGGCCTCGAAGGCATCCTCGTGTCCGGCGCGATGTGCGGCTACGCGGCGTCGTATCTCTCGGGTTCGCCGTGGATAGGCGTGCTTGGCGCCGCGCTCGCGGGACTCGTGCTCGGCGGCCTGCATGGACTCGTCTGCTCGCTGCCGCGCGTCTCGGATATCGCGTTCGGCATTGCGATGATGCTGTTCGGCACCGGCCTCGCGTTTTACGTTGGCAAACCGTTCATCGAACCGCAGGCGCCGATGCTGCCGTCTATCGATCTCGGCGCCTGGTCTTCGTCGCCGCAGTTGCACAATGCGCTGCACGTCAATCTGTTATTCGTCATCGGCATAGCACTGGCGTTCGCTCTGCAGTGGGGCCTGCGCTCGACGCGCTGGGGCATGACGCTGCGGCTCGTCGGGGAGAACGCCGAAAGCGCTCGCGCGATGGGCTATCCGGTCACGCGCGTGCGCGTGATTGCAACCGCCGTGGGCGGACTGTTCGCGGGTGTGGGCGGTGCGTATCTCTCGCTCGTCTATCCCGGTAGCTGGAACGAAGGGTTGTCGAGCGGCCAGGGCCTCATGGCCGTCGCGCTCGTGATCTTCGCGCGCTGGCAGCCGCTGCGCTGCCTGTGGGCCGCGCTGCTGTTCGGCGCCGCGGGCGCGCTCGGTCCCGCGCTGCAGGCCATCGGCGTGACGACCGGCTACTACCTGTTCAACGCGGCGCCTTATGTGCTGACGCTTGCGCTCATGATCGCGAACTGCCGCCCCGACCGCACGCTCGCGGGAGCGCCCGGCGAACTGAGTCTCACGCGATAAGCGCAAATTAATCAATATGGATACCTGATCGAAATCGCAACGCGCCCGCTTCCCGGGCACGTGCCCCGGAGAATCCCATGACCCGCTACATCGAAGCCCGCCCCTACCCCTGGCCCTACGACGGCAACCTGCGTCCCGACAACACGGCGCTCATCATCGTCGACATGCAGACCGATTTCTGCGGCTACGGCGGCTACGTCGACAAGATGGGCTACGACCTCTCGCTCACGCGCGCCCCGATCGAGCCGATCAAGCGTGTGCTCGGGCTCATGCGCGAGCTCGGCTTCACCGTCATCCACACGCGCGAGGGACATCGTCCGGACCTCTCCGACCTGCCCGCGAACAAGCGTTGGCGCAGCCGCCAGGCGGGCACGAACGGCATCGGTATCGGCGACGATGGGCCTTGCGGACGCATTCTCGTGCGCGGCGAGCCGGGCTGGGAAATCATCGACGAACTCGCGCCGCTACGCGGAGAAATCGTCATCGACAAGCCCGGCAAGGGCTCCTTTTGTGCGACCGATCTCGAACTGATCCTGCGCACGCGCGGCATCGCCAATCTCGTGCTCACCGGCATCACGACCGACGTGTGCGTCCATACGACGATGCGCGAGGCCAACGACCGCGGGTTCGAATGCACCGTGCTGGCCGACTGCTGCGGCGCCACCGACCAGGGCAACCACGACGCCGCGCTCAACATGATCCTCATGCAGGGCGGCGTGTTCGGCACCGTGTCCGATTCGGCGGCGTTCGCTGCCGCGCTGGAGCGCTGATCATGGCCACCGCCATGCGTGCGCTCGGCATCGAGGTGATCGGTGCAGGCAAGTCGTTCGGCGCGTTTCGCGCGCTCGACGACGTTTCGCTTAAGGTGGCGCCCGGAACCGTTCACGCGCTTCTCGGCGAGAACGGCGCGGGCAAGAGCACGCTCGTGAAGGGGCTTGTGGGCTACGGCGTGCTCGACCACGGCGCGATACTGGCCGATGGGCGCGAGGTGCGCATCGCCTCGCCGCGCGACGCGCAGGCGCTGGGTATCGGCATGGTCTACCAGCATTTCACGCTGGCGGCGGGTCTTTCCGTGGAGGAGAACCTGTTGCTTGCGCGCGGCAGCCTGCCGTGGCGGATCGACTGGACTGCCGAACGCGCGGGGCTCGCGGCGTTCATGCGCCGCATGCCGTTTCGCATCGCACTGGATGCGCCGGTCTCGTCGCTTGCCGCGGGAGAGAAACAGAAGCTCGAAATTCTCAAACAACTGTATTTGCAGCAACGCTTCCTGATCCTCGACGAGCCCACCTCCGTGCTCACCCCGCAGGAGGCCGACGAGGTGCTCGGCCTGATGCGTACGCTGGCTTCGCGCGGCGACCTCACGGTGCTGATGATCACGCACAAGTTCCGCGAGGTGATGGCCTATGCCGACGACGTGACGGTGCTGCGCAAGGGCCGCTTCGTCGGCGCCTGCGCGGTGGCCGATACCGACCGCGATCGGCTGGCGGCGTGGATGATGGGCACCGAAGCGAGCGCCGAAGCGCGTGCAGGCGCTGCCGAAGACGCCGGCAAACTGCGGCCCGCGCGGCCGCCCTGCCCGGCCGATGCGCCCGTGCGGCTCGCACTCTCGAATCTCTCGATCGTCGACGACCGCGGCCACGCGGCCGTGCGCGAAGCGACGCTCGAAGTGCGGGCAGGCGAAATTCTCGGACTTGCCGGCGTGTCGGGCAACGGCCAGAAGGAGCTGATCGAGGCGCTCGTGGGCCAGCGCAAGGTCCGGTCGGGCGAGATGACCGTGGAAGGCGCGCCCTATGCAGCGACGCGCGAAGCGATGACGCGCCTGCGCGTGTTCGCGCTGCCCGAGGAGCCGCTGCGCAATGCCTGCGTGGCAGGCATGAGCGTGGCCGAGAACATGGCCCTGCGAGATTTCGATCGTATCCCGCTGCGCCGCGGCGGCTGGTGGCTCGACCGCCGCGCCATGCGTGTGCGCGTCGGGCGGCTGATCGCCGAGTTCAACGTCAGGCCACCGCAAACGGAGCGCGCCATCGGCACGCTGTCCGGCGGCAACGTGCAGCGCGCCGTGCTGGCGCGCGAGTTGGGGCAGCCCGTGAACGTGCTGATCGTCGCGAATCCGGTCTTCGGTCTCGACTTCGCTTCGGTCGCGGATATTCACTCACGCATCCTGGCCGCGCGCGATACCGGCGCGGCCGTGCTGCTCGTGAGCGAAGACCTGGACGAACTGCTGGAACTGGCCGACCGCATCGTCGTGATGGCCGAAGGGCGGCTCGTGTACGAGACGGCCGCCAGCGAGGCCGACCGCGTGGCGCTCGGACGTCACATGGCCGGCCACGGCGACGAAAGCGCGCCGCCGGTGGCCGAACCCGCGGTGCTGCATGCCGGCGCATGAACCAGGCAGAGGCCAGGCAAGGATGCGATGAAGTACCCGCCAAAAGAAGGAGAAAGTCCACGATGACCACCGTTGCACGGGCGAAGCCCGCACCGTTCACTTTCGACGCGCGCCATACCGCGCTCATCGTCATCGACATGCAGCGCGACTTCATCGAGCCGGGCGGCTTCGGCGAGGCGCTCGGCAACGACGTTTCCCTGCTGGCCGGCATTGTGCCGGCGGTAGCGCGACTGCTGGCGCACGCGCGGGCAGCGGGCTGGCAAATCGTGCACACGCGCGAGTCGCACGCCCCCGATCTCTCCGATTGCCCGCCGGCCAAGCGGCTGCGCGGCACGCCGAATGCACGCATCGGCGATCGGGGGCCGATGGGCCGCATCCTGATTCGCGGCGAACCCGGCAACGCGATCGTCGATGCGCTCGCCCCGCTCGAAGGCGAACTCGTGATCGACAAACCCGGCAAAGGCGCGTTCTACGCCACGCGCCTTGGCGAAGAGCTCGCCATGCGCGGCATCACGCACCTCGTGTTTGCCGGCGTGACAACCGAAGTCTGCGTGCAAACGTCGATGCGCGAAGCCAACGACCGAGGCTACGAATGCCTGCTGATCGAAGACGCGACAGCGAGCTACATTCCCGCGTTTCGCGACGCGACCCTCGCGATGATTCACTCGCAAGGCGGCATCGTCGGCTGGACGGCGCCGCTCGACGCCCTGCTGGAGGCAGCCCGATGACAATGGAATTAAACCGCCCCGCCATCGTCGCGGAGGTGGCGGCAGCCTTCGAGGCATACGAGCGCGCGCTCGTCGACAATGACGTCGCAACGATGAACGCGCTGTTCTGGGACGCGCCCGAAACGGTGCGCTACGGCATTGCGGAGATCCAGCACGGCGGCGAGGCGATCCGCCGCTGGCGCGAAAGCTGCGCGCCGGTGCCGCGCTCGCGGCGTCTCCGTCGCACCGTGGTGACCACATTCGGCAATGACTTCGCAACCGTGAGCACCGAATTCACGAGCGACGCCACACCGCTGACGGGCCGCCAGATGCAAACCTGGGCCCGCATCGGCGCTGCCGACCGGACCTTCGGCGGCTGGACGATCGTGGCAGCGCACGTCAGCCTGATCGAACCGGTCTGAAGGGCGGATAATCACAGGCGTACCGATGCGACGCACACCCCTCGACACCGACGAAACCCGACTCATGGACGACATGCGCGAAGCGACTGCCGAAGCCTCCGGGGCCAAGGCGGCCTATAGCGTGAACCCGCTTGCGGAACAGGTGTACCTGCGGCTCAAGCAGGACATCTTCAGCTTCCGGCTGTTTCCGGGCGACCGCTTTTCCGAAAACGACATCGCACAGCACTACGGCGTGTCGCGCACGCCCATGCGCGATGCGCTATTCCGGCTGCTGCGCGAGGGCTATCTCGAAGTGGGTTTCCGGCGCGGCTGGAAGGTCTGCGACATCGACTTCGACCAGCTCGACCAGCTTTACGACCTGCGTATCGTGCTCGAACTCGCGGCCATCGAACGGCTTTCGACGGCGCCGCACGATTCGATGGAAGCATTGCGGGCCATATGGTGCGTCGACGCTGCGCAGCGCGAGAGCGATCCGGCCGCGATGTTCGTGCTGGACGAGAATTTCCATCGCGGGCTGGTTGGCGCGGCCGGCAACACCGAGATGCTGCGGGTGCATAATGAAGTGACCGAGCGCATCCGCATCGTGCGGCGGCTCGATTTTCTCAAGGCGCACCGCACGAATGCGACCTACGACGAGCACTCGGCCATGCTCAACCTGATCGACCGGGGCAAGTTCGGCGAGGCCAGCCTTCTGCTACGCGCTCACATTACGCAGAGCAAACTGGAAGTGCGCAAGATCACGCTGTCGATGCTCGCGACCGCGCGCGACATGAAGCTGCCGTTCGTGAGCTGACAACGGCGGCGCGCCACTCGCCCAGGCGCGACGCCTTGAAGGACCACCAGACAGCGCGTCGTCACGCGCCCCGCGGCAGACGAACGTCGTCGCTCTCACCCGCCGCGCGTGCCGGCACCCTCATCATCAGCCACACCACCGCGACGAGATAAATCGCGATCATGAAATAGAGGCTCGTCATCGGTTTGCCGGTGTTTTCGACGATTCGTCCGGTAATGACCGGCGCCACCGCCGAGCCGAGATTGCCGAAGCAACTGATCATGGCAATGCCCGCAGCGGCGTCGCGCTTCGGCAGCCGCTCCGTGGCCAGGGCGAACAGCATCGCGGCATTGACGATCGTGCCCGGCACGGCGGCGGTGAGCCCAATCAGTTGCGTGGCGACATGCCCTTGCGCCAGCAGGATCACGGCCGCGCCGGGAGCCGAGATCAGAATGGAGAGCGCGAAGTGCCAGCGACGCTCATGGAAGTGGTCCGAGCTGCTGCCGAACGCCATGAGGGCCAGCACGGTCACGACATAAGGAATGACCGTGCAGAGACCGACCACGAACGGGTCCGGAATCCCCCAGCTCTTGACGATGCTCGGCAACATGAAGGCCAGCGTGTAGCTTCCGCCAAGCGTCAGGAAGTAGGTGACGGTGAATACCCAAACCAGCGGATCGCGGAGCACGCGCAGCGCCGAACCGTGCGCCGGCTGCGCGGCGTGCTCGCGGTCCGCGTCGAGCAATTCGCGCAGCCGCTGCTTCTGCTCCAGCGAAAGCCACGGCGCCTGCTCGGGACGATCGATCAGGAATACGAAGATCAGCACACCGAGTATCGATGCCGGCACGCCATGCACCACGAACATCCACTGCCAGCCCTGCAAGCCGCCGGCTCCGTCGAGGAATTTCAGCACCGCCCCCGAAGTCGGACCGGCCAGGATGCCCGCAATCGGCATCGCGATCATGAACTTCGAAATGATGCGCCCACGCCGCGCGCCAGGAAACCAGTACGTGAGGTACAGCATCACGCCGGGAAAGAAGCCTGCCTCGAACGAGCCGAGCACGAAGCGCACGACGTAGAACTGCAGCGGCGTGCGCACGAACATCAGCGCGCTCTCCGCAATGCCCCAGCAGAACATGATGCGCAGCAGCGTCTTGCGTGCGCCGATCCGGTCGAGCATCAGATTGCTCGGGATCTCGAACATCAGATAGCCGATGAAGAAAATCCCCGCGCCGATGCCGAACACCGTATCGCCCCATTCCAGCCGCTGCGCCATCTGCAGCTTCGCGAAGCCGATGTTGATGCGGTCGACGTAGTTCACGCCATACGCGAGAAACAGCCACGGCATCAGCCGCCAGACGATTGTCGAAAACATCGCCTTGTCGGCCGCCGATCCGGAAACTGTCTCGTTCGGTGCGGGCGCTGCCACTGATGTCATTGCACACTCCTGAATAGAAGTTCGACGCAACGAAACCGAATATACCAATCAGTACAATGTTTATACTACTTGGTACAAACCTCAGGTGGTCCTGCGGAGGCGCATTACCCGATTACCACGTGTCGACGAACGGCATGATCTGCTCGTCAACCTTCGTCGACGCGAGCCCGCGCACGAGCCACGCGCGCGTTTCGGCCGGATCCACGACCGCGTCGATTTCGAGCGTCGCCCCCATGCTCAGCGCCGCGCCGCGCTCGTACTGGCGCGCGAGCAGCTTGTCGAACAGCGCGTCGCGTTCGGGGCCGGCCGGCAGGGCCTCCAGCTCCTTGCGGTAACCCAGCCTGACCGCGCCTTCGAGCCCCATCCCGCCGAACTCGCCGGTCGGCCAGCTGATCGTGAATACGGCCCCGTGGAAGCCACCGGCCGTCATCCCCATCGCACCGAGCCCGTAGCCCTTGCGCAGCACCACCGCGAACACGGGCACGCGCAGATGCGCCCCGGTCACGAACAACCGGCTCACGTGCCGAACCTGCGCGGTCGTCTCGACGTCCGGGCCGACCATGAAGCCCGGCGTGTCGACGAGACTCACGATCGGCAGTCCGTAGAGATTGCACAGCTGCAGGAAGCGCGCCGCCTTGTCCGCCGCGTCCGCGTCGATTGCGCCGCCGAGATGCAGCGGATTATTGGCGATCAGCCCGACCGGGCGGCCCTCGATGCGCGCGAGCGCGGTATGGATCCCGGTGCCGAAGCCCGCGCGCAGCATCAGCAGGCTCTCTTCGTCGACGAGTCCCGTCATTGCCGCGCGCGTATCGTAGACGCGCAGCCGGTTCTCGGGCACCACATGACGCAGCCCGACCGGATCGGGCGCGCGCCAGTCCTTCATCGCGCCCTGAAAGAAGGCCAGATAGCGGCGCGCGACGCCCACCGCCTCGCGTTCGTCGTCCACCAGCACGTCGATCACACCGTTCGCGTGCTGCACATGGCTGGGCCCGATCTGCTCCGGCGTGTAGGCGCCGAGTCCCCCGCCTTCGATCATCGCGGGGCCGCCCATGCCGATGTTGCTGTTGCGCGTGGCGATAATGACGTCACTGCAGCCGAGCAACGCCGCGTTGCCGGCGAAGCAGCGGCCCGCAGCGATACCCACCACCGGCACCTGGCCCGAGAGCACCGCATAGCTCGCGAAGGTGCCGACGTCGAGTCCGGGACCGCGCAACGACTCGTCGCCCGGCCGGCCGCCGCCGCCTTCGGCAAACAGGACAACCGGCAGCTTCTGTTTGAGCGACAGTTCGAGCAGCCGGTCGGTCTTCGCATGATTGAAAAAGCCCTGCGTGCCGGCCAGCACGGTCGCGTCGTACGACATCACCGTCGTGCGGGCGCGTTCCGCGCCGAACAGGGCGCCGTTCACGCCGCCGATTCCGGTGACGATGCCGTCGGCCGGCGTGTTCGCGATCAGGTCGTCGAGCGTGCGGCGGCTGCGCTGCGCGGCAATCGCGAGCGCACCGTATTCGATGAAGCTGCCTTCGTCGCACAGATCCGCGATGTTCTCGCGCGCCGTGCGGCCGCCGCGCGCACGGCGCTTCGCGATCGCTTCCGAACGCGCGGCGTCGAGCGTCAACGCGTGCCGGTCGATCACCTTCTGCAGATCGGCGCGGATGCAGTCCGGATCGCGCGCCGCCTCGGCCGATACCGTTTCCACTGCGGCCGCGTCGACCGGCTCCAGCACCAGCACCGCCTGCCCCTGTGCGAGATAGTTGCCGGGCGCGGCGAGAATCGACATCACGCGGCCCGCGTGAGGCGCCTGCAGCAGATGCTCCATCTTCATCGATTCGAGCACGCCAAGCTCCGCACCGGCCGCCACCACGTCGCCTTCGGAAACGGAAAGCTGCACGACGCGCGCCGGCATCGGCGCGAGCACCGCGTGTTCGGGCGCAGCCGGATGCGCCTCCTGCGATGCGCCGGCCGGAACGCGGGTGCCGTCATCCGTGGGATCCGCATATTCGCGCGCCGCGTCCACCAGCGCCGGCAGCACCGCTTCGAGCCAGCGCGTGTGAATCTGCTGGCTCGCCATCTCCGGCCGGGCGGCCAGCGCGCGCAGCAGCGGCAGGTTGGTCGCGACACCCGCGATGCGGAACTCCGCGAGCGCGCGCAGCGAGCGGCGCAGCGCCGCGTCGAACGACGCGCCGCGCGTATGGACGATCAACTTCGCGAGCAGCGTGTCGTAATGCGGCGAAGGCGAACCGCCCGCGACGCCGTGCGTATCGACGCGAATGCCCGGTCCGGCCGGCAGATCGAAACGCGTGAGCCTGCCGCTGCCCGGCTGCGCCTGACCCTGTGCGTCGAGCGTTTCCGCATTGATGCGCCACTGGATCGCGAAGCCGCGCGGCGCAGGCGGCGCGCCGGGATCGAGGCCGAGATCGGCCAGCCGCTCGCCGGCCGCAATGGCGATCTGCGTCTGCACCAGATCGACGCCCGCTACTTCCTCGGTGATCGTGTGCTCGACCTGCAACCGTGGATTGGCCTCGATGAACACGTAGGGCAGATCGTCTGAGCTTTCGTCGACCAGGAACTCGAACGTCCCCAGCCCCATGTAGCGAACCTCGCGCGCCATGCCAACCGCGTCGGCGACGATGCTCTGCCTTAGCGCGTCGGTCAGCGAGGGACTCGGCGCAATTTCGACAAGCTTCTGGAAGCGCCTTTGCAGCGTGCATTCGCGCTCGCCGAGCGAGAGCACCGCGTGGCCGTCGCCGACGAGCTGGATCTCGATATGGCGCGCGCCGGTCATCAGCCGCTCGACATAGACACCGTCCACGCCGAATGCCGCCTTCGCCTCGCTGCGGCAGCGCTCGTAGGCGGCCGGCAGATCGTCGATCGACGTGACCGCGCGCATTCCGCGCCCGCCGCCACCGCCGATCGCCTTGATCATGACGCTGCCGCCGCGCTGCGCGGCAAAGAACGCCTGCGCTTCTTCGAGCGTGACTGCCTGCTGGCTGCCCGGCATCACCGGCACGCCGCAGCGCTGCGCGAGCGCGCGCGAGTGGGCCTTGTCGCCGAACAGCGCGAGTTGCTCGGGCATGGGGCCGATGAAGCGCAAACCCGCTTGCGCGCACGCGGCGGCAAAATCGGCGCGCTCGCTCAGGAAGCCGTAGCCGGGATGCACGGCGTCGCAACCGTGCTCGCGGGCGATGGCGATCAGCCGCGCGGCGTCCAGATACGCGGCTGGCCCCACCGCGCCTAGCGCGGCGGACTCGTCGGCCGCCCGCACGTGCGGTGCCTCGGCGTCGTCGTCCGCGTAGACGGCGACGCTCGCGATGGCCAGTTCGCGCAATGCACGCACGATCCGCAGGGCGACCTCGCCGCGGTTCGCAATAAGGACTTTGTTGAACAGGGTTCGAGTCATGACAGCGGAATCAATGGGGAGGAAACGGTTAGTGAGTGTTTTGAAATTCGATTTCTGGATTTTTTTTCGTGGGTTTAGTTAGTTAGCCTTTCCTTGTGTTCGTGGTGGTTTGCCAGGGTTGCCCCTGTGCGGGGCGGCACCTA
>NZ_JBANLK010000084.1:0-15936 GCF_054968425.1 Paraburkholderia sp. AV2 | reverse complement strand
GCAAAGAAAGTAGGTGCCGCCCCGCACAGGGGCAACCCTGGCATACCACCACGAAAACAAGAACCCCCCAACCGGCATGGCATATCGAAAGAAAAAAGGCAACCACCAGGAACCCAAACCGCTCAGGGCGAAATCTCATCCAGCAACCGCGAGCGCGTGGAAATGCCAAACTGCGCGATCAGCGCCGCCGCAACCAGAAACCCGCAGATCAGCATCAGCGACCAGAACACGCCGATCACCGGAATGAGCGGGGCAATCGCAAACATGCCGATCCCGCCGCCCAGGTGGCCCAGTCCGTCGACGATCGCGAAACCGGTCGTGCGCGCGCGGGTGGGGTAGTTTTCGATCGACCACGTGTAGGCGATGGGCACCCACACGTTGAAGCCGAAGAAGACGACGATCGAGCCGAGAATCGCCAGCCAGAAGTTCTCGCCGCCAAGCGCGATCATGACGCCGCCCACCAGCGTGATGAGGGCGGCAAGCGGCGTCCAGCGCTTGCGCTCCATGCGCTCGCCGAACGCATAGGCAACGATGGCGCACAGCACGAAGCCGAACGTCCCCATGGCCGTAATGAGGCCGGCCTCGGGCGGCGGGAAGTGCAGGGCCGTGAGCAGCGTGGTAAAGCCGGCCGCGAACGAATAGACCGTGATATAGGCGAGAAACCACATCGCCGTCAGCAGAAGCGTGCGGTTGCGATAGACCGCGTTGCGGAAGATGGCGCCGAACGGCATCGCTTCGTCCTTCGGCGGCAAGGGCGGAATCTGCTCGGGCACGGGCGGCAGCGGATTGATCGCGTGCGCGCGCGCTTCCATTTCGGCGACCACCTGTTCGGCCTCCTGCAAGCGGCCGCGCGAAACGAGCCAGCGCGGCGACTCGGGCAACTGGAAGCGCAGCAGCACGCCGACGAGCGCGAGCGCGCCGCCGATCAGGTACATCACGCGCCAGCCGTATTCGAAATCCTTGCTGGCGAGCGCGAACGGCAGGCCGAGCGGCAGCGGCGTGGAGGGGGTGGTGAGCCACAGGCCGAGCCAGATGCCGAGCACCGCGCCGATCGCCGAAAAGATGAAGATCATCGATGTATAGCGGGCGCGCCCGCCGCTCGGCGCCAACTCGCCGATATAGGTGTTGACGATGGCGAGGTCGGCACCGATGCCGATGCCCGTGAACGCGCGCGCCGCGACGAAGGTGCCGTACGAGTGCGCCACGGCGGTGATGGCCGAGCCGATGCCGGTGAGGATCATCGTCACGAGCAGCAAATCGCGCCGGCCCATGCGGTCGGCCAGCGGGCTCAGCAGCAGCGTGCCGACCACGTAGCCCGCGAGATTGAGCAGGACGGGCAGGCCGATGTAGCCGCCCGCGCTCTCCGGCGTGCAGCCGGGCACGAGCGCCATGCAGGTCTGGATGAACGAGACGTTGATGTCGAAGATGTCGTAGAAGGTAAACAGGAAACCGATGCCGATGATCAGCGCGAAAAGGCGCGGCATCGTCCAGTTCGGAATCCGGTCGAGCCGGGCAAGCAACAGCCCGGCGGTGCGGTCGTTGTCGGTCATGCTGTGTCTCCTCTTGTTCCTCTTTGTGGGTGCGGCCGGGCTCGTGCGGCCCGTTACTTTCCGCCCGGCGTCACCGGGCCGATGTATCGATGCATATCCAGTGAATGGATTTACGAATAGTAAAATTAATTTCAGATAGTGGAATTGAAGTAAACCCGGAGGGGGTGGGCGTTGCGGCTTCTCCGGCTGCGGGTTTTCCCTTCGGCGGCGAACGTGGGCGTTAATTTGTATGATGACCGGATAACCGCGCCGCTTTGGCGGACGCCGGTTCGGAGGGAGCCCGGCGGCGCCTCGCGCTCGCGGGCCTTTGCCGACCGTCCGAATTTCTTACGCACTTCGAAGGATTATCATGTCACGACAGATTGGAGTCATCGGTCTAGGCGCCATGGGGCTGGGTGTCGCGCGTTCGCTGCTGCGCGCCGGTTTTCGCGTGCATGCCTGCGACGTGCGCGAGAGCGTGCTCGATGTCTTCGCGGCAGAGGGCGGCGTGCGTTGCGCGACGCCTGCCGAACTCGGCGCGCAATGCGAGGTGGTCGTCACGCTCGTCGTCAATGCGGCGCAGACGGAGAGCGTGCTGTTCGGCGAGCACGGCGCCGTTGCCGCCATGCGGCCTGGCGCGGTGCTGATTTCGAGCGCGACGGTCGCGCCGGAGTTTGCCGCGAAGCTCGGCGCGCGCGTGGAGGCGGCTGGCCTCTTGATGCTGGACGCGCCTATTTCCGGTGGCGCCGCGCGCGCCGCATCGGGCGAGATGACGATGATGACCTCGGGACCCGCCGCGGCCTACGCGGCCTGCGAGGACGTGCTCGGGGCGATGGCGGGCAAGGTCTACCGGCTCGGCGAAGCGTATGGCGCGGGATCGAAGGTCAAGATCATCAACCAGTTGCTCGCGGGCGTGCATATCGCCGCCGCCGCCGAAGCCATGGCGCTGGGCTTGCGCGAAGGCGTCGATCCCGATGCGCTGTACGACGTGATCACGCATAGCGCCGGCAATTCGTGGATGTTCGAGAATCGCGTGCCGCATATTCTTGACGGCGATTACACGCCGCTTTCGGCCGTCGACATCTTCGTGAAGGACCTGGGCCTCGTGCTCGATACGGCGCGCCTCAGCAAATTCCCGCTACCGCTTTCGGCCACCGCGCACCAGATGTTCATGAACGCGTCGACCTCGGGCCACGGCGGCGAGGACGATTCGGCCGTTATCAAGATCTTCCCGGGCATCACGCTGCCCACTACCCGTTGAGCGCACGAACGCCGTCATGAATTCCGCTTCCCACCACAGCGTCGCCGCCGCCCGTCCGCTGCTCGGCTGCATCGCCGACGATTTCACCGGCGCGACCGATCTCGCCAACATGTTCGTGAAGAGCGGGATGCGCACCGTGCAGACCATCGGCGTGCCCGCGCCCGGTACACGGATCGATGCCGACGCGATCGTCGTCGCGCTGAAGTCGCGCACGATTCCCGTAGGCGAAGCGGTCGCGCAGTCTCTCGCCGCGCTTGCCTGGCTGCACGAGCAGGGTTGCCGCCAGATTTTCTTCAAGTACTGCTCAACATTCGACTCGACCGATGCCGGTAATATCGGTCCGGTTGCCGATGCGCTCGCCGACGCGCTCGGCGAACCCGCCGCCTTGTCGATTGCGTGCCCCGCGTTTCCGGAAAACGGCCGCACCGTCTATCGCGGCCATCTGTTCGTCGGCGACGTGTTGCTCGGCGAGTCGGGCATGGAGAACCATCCGCTCACGCCGATGAAGGACGCGAACCTCGTGCGCGTGCTGCAGCGGCAAACGGCGTCGAAGGTCGGCCTCGTTCGCTACGACGCGGTCGCGCGCGGCGCTGTGGCGGTGCGCGAGGTCTTCGCGCAGTTGCGCGCCGAGGGGGTGCGCTTCGCGATTGCCGATGTGCTGGCGGATGCGGATCTGCATGTGCTGGGTGAGGCCTGTGCCGATCACGCGCTGATCACGGGGGGATCCGGCATCGCGCTCGGCTTGCCCGCAAACTTCCGCCGCGCCGGACTGCTGCCTGAACGCAGCGACGCGGCGCGGCTTCCGGACATTACCGGCTACTCGGCCGTGCTGGCCGGCAGCGCCTCGAAGGCGACGAATGCCCAGGTAGCGGCCTGGCGCGCGGCGCGTTCCGCGTTCCGCATCGATCCGCTCGCGGCGGCGCGCGGCGAGCTGGTGGTTCAGGCCGCGCTCGCGTTCGCACGCGAGCATTTGCCCGAGCCGGTGCTGATCTACGCGACCGCCTCGCCCGCTGAAGTGAAGGCCGTTCAGCAACAGCTCGGCGCGCAAGCGGCCGGTGCGCTCGTCGAAGCCACGCTCGCCGAAATCGCGCGCGGGCTGCTCGCGCTCGGCGTGCGCAAGTTCGTCGTCGCGGGCGGCGAGACGTCGGGCGCGGTGGTCCAGGCGCTCGACGTGAAAGCCCTGCAGATCGGCGCGCAAATCGATCCGGGTGTGCCGGCCACGGCGACGCTCGACGGCGCGATTGGCCTCGCGCTCAAGTCGGGCAACTTCGGCGCGGCCGACTTTTTCGAAAAAGCGCTGCAACGGCTGGAGAAGCGCGCATGAGCACCGAAGCCATCCTGCGCGAAACGATCTGCACCGTGGGCGCCAGCCTCTACGCACGCGGCCACGCCGTCGGCACTGCCGGCAACATCAGCGCGAAGCTCGACGACGGCTGGCTCATCACGCCGACCGACGCGTGCCTCGGCCGGCTCGATCCCGTGCAGATCGCGAAGGTGAACCTGGCCGGGCAGACGGTCTCCGGCGGCAAGCCTTCGAAGACGCTCGCGCTGCATCGCGGCATCTACGCGCGCAACGCCGGGGCACGCGGCGTCGTCCATACGCATTCGACGCATCTCGTCGCGCTGACGCTTGCCGGCGTCTGGCGCGACACCGACGTGCTGCCGCCCATTACGCCGTACTACGTCATGAAGGTGGGCCATATTCCGCTGATCCGCTACCGCCGTCCCGGCGATCCGCAGGTCGCCGACGAAGTGGCCGCGCTTGCCGACCGCGTGCGCGGCGTGCTGCTCGAACGGCTCGGCCCGGTGGTCTGGGCGCCTACCGTCGAACAGGCATCCGCGGTGCTGGAGGAACTCGAGGAGACCGCGCGCCTGTGGCTCATGACGAACCCGAAACCCGAGCCGCTGGATGAAGCGGCGCTCGACGACCTGCGGCGCAGTTTCGGCGCCCGCTGGTGACACATACTGACCGGAGCCTTATCCATGCCCCGCTTCGCAGCGAATCTCTCGATGATGTACCACGAGCACCCGTTCCTCGACCGCTTTGCCGCCGCCGCGCGTGACGGCTTTCGCGCAGCCGAGTTCCTTTTTCCGTATGAGCACGCGGCCGCCGAAATCCGCGCGCGTCTCGACGACAACGGGCTCGTGCAGGCGCTCTTCAACGCGCCGCCCGGCGACTGGGCAGCCGGCGAGCGCGGGATCGCGTCGCTGCCGGGGCGCGAGGACGAGTTCCGCCGCTCGATCGATACCGCGCTCGACTATGCGCGCACGATCGGCAACGACAAACTGCACGTGATGGCGGGGTTCGTCGCCGCCGGTGGCGATCGCGCGCAGCAGCGCGACACGTACCTGCGCAATCTCGCGTACGCGGCCAATACCGCGCGCCGCGACGGCATCCAGATCCTGATCGAGCCGATCAACCCGCGCGACATGCCCGGCTACTTCCTGAACCGGCAGGACGACGCGCAGGCCATCTGCCGCGAGATAGGCGTGCCGAACCTGCGTGTGCAGTTCGACTGCTATCACTGCCAGATCGTGGAGGGCGATCTCGCGACGAAGCTCAGGCGCGACATGGCGGGCATCGGCCATATCCAGATTGCCGGCGTTCCGGAGCGTCACGAGCCCGATCTCGGCGAGCTGAACTATCCGTACCTGTTCGCGCTGATCGACTCGCTCGGCTACGAAGGCTGGATCGGCTGCGAATACCGGCCCAAGGCCGCGACGTCGGCGGGGCTCGGGTGGCTGCGCCCGTATCTGTGAACGGTCGCGCCGAATCGTTGAACCGTGTGCCTCAACCTCTCACCGTGACGAGTTGCCTATGAAAGTCCTGATCACTGGCGGCGCCGGCTTCCTCGGCCGGCGCCTCGCAACGAAACTGCTGAGCCTCGGCGCATTGACCGGTCCTTCGGGGCAGCGGGAGCCCATCGAGAAACTGGTGTTGCTCGATGTCGTCGAAGCAGCCGGCTTCGACGACGCGCGCGTGACGGCGATAGTCGGCGACATTGCCGATCGCGCGGTGCTCGAACGCGCGATCGACACGCAAACGCACGCGATCTTCCATCTGGCCGCGATCGTCAGCGGCCAGGCCGAAGCGGACTTCGAACTCGGCATGCGCATCAATCTCGAAGCCTCGCGCACGCTGCTCGAAGTCTGCCGCGTGCTCGGCCATCGGCCGCGCGTCGTGTTTACGAGTTCCGTGGCGGTCTACGGCGGCACGGTGCCCGACGTCGTGCTCGACGACACCGCGCTGAATCCGCAGACGTCCTACGGCGCGCAGAAGGCGATTGCCGAACTGCTGCTCTCCGACTACACGCGCCGCGGCTTCGTGGATGGGCGCGCGCTGCGTCTGCCGACGATCAGCGTGCGGCCGGGGCGGCCGAACGCGGCGGCTTCGTCGTTCGCGAGCGGGATTCTGCGCGAGCCGCTGAACGGCGAGGACGCGGTGTGCCCCGTGCCGCTCGACACCCGTCTGTGGCTGCTCTCGCCGCGCGCCGTCGTCGACGCGCTCGTAATGGGCGGCGAGATCGACGGCGCTGCGCTTGGCGAGCGCCGGACCGTGAATCTGCCGGGGCTTTCGGTCAGCGTCGCGGACATGATCGCGGCACTGCGCGAGGTGGCCGGCGACGCGGTGGCGGCAAGAATTCGCCACGAGATCGATCCGCGTCTGACCGCGATGGTGCGCAGCTGGCCGGGCGAATGGGACACGTCGCGCGCGCGGGCGCTTGGTTTTACGGGCGACACCGCGTTTGCCGACGTGATTCGCGCGTACCTCGCGGACGAGAAGGGCTGATTGGGGCGGATCGGGGCTGGCCGCGCGGCTCGTCATAACGATTCGTCAAAGTCCATTCCAGCGGCAGTTCGTTGCGCTATCACGGAGCGAATATGCTGGCCATCGAGCCGCGCGACGCCGATGAGCGGGCACACCTTTGCGGACTGCTTACGGTCTTCGGTTTGCCGCGCGCCGCTCAAGGAGCCCTTGACGGTGGCGTTCGAGGCCGAAGGCGAGGTGGTGTGTCAGCGCGCCATCGCGGCCGTGCAGCCCGACGAGCCCTGAGCCATTGTCGACGCAACGGCAGCGGCACTGGCCGGTCGAAATGCGAAACCCCTTATAAAGAGACGATTAATGCATAAATAAAGATATTAGAAATACTTGGTTAAATTGCTCGTGTTGCGGGGCTACTCTTGCTCCTGATTTGACGTTTCGTCGCCGCGCAAAAACGACGCGCCGACGAAATCAGCGTGGCTACTCCGGAAAAAAACAAACCAGGCAGCCGCTTTTGCAGCCCACTCCGAATGCAACGACCATGAGCTACCGCATTATCGATACTTCGCCCCTCGATCCCCTCGCGAAGCCGTTGATCGACGCGCTGCAATACGAATATTCGACGCGCTACCGCGAAAGCCGCCGCTCCTTACTGAAGATGGCCGCAGGCCTTGGCGCGGGCGCGGCCCTGCGCGGACTGGGCGCCGCCGGTGCGGCGCTCGCCGCGAGCGGCGCGGCGCGCGCGCAGGACGGCAAGGTGGTCAGTATCGGCTACCAGAAGTACGGCAACTTCATCATTCTCAAGGCGCGCGGCACGCTCGAAAAGCGTCTTGCGCCGCTCGGCTTTTCCGTGCGATGGCTCGAGTTTCCGGCGGGGCCGCAACTGCTCGAAGGGCTGAACGCGAATGCCGTCGATATCGGCGTGGTGGGCGAGACGCCACCCGTCTTTGCCCAGGCGGGCGGGGTGGACTTCGTCTACATCGCCGCCGAACCGGACGCGCCGCGCGGCGAAGCGGTGATCGTGCCGAAGAACTCGCCGATCCGCTCGCTCGCCGAACTGCGCGGCAAGAAGGTGGCCTGCAACCGCGGCTCGAACAGCCATTACCTGCTCGTGAAGGCGCTGGAGCGCGGCAAGGTCGGCTACGACGAAGTCCAGCCAGCCTACCTCGTTCCCGCCGACGCTCGCGCCGCATTTGCCAACGGCAGCGTGGACGCCTGGTCGATCTGGGATCCGTATCTGGCGGCTGCCGAGCGGCAGCTTGGAGCCCGCGTGCTCGCCAACGGCGAAGGGCTCGTGCGCAACATCGAGTATTACGTTGCGCGCCGTGCGTTCGCGACGCAGCACGCGGAAGTGGTGCACGCTGTGCTGGCCGAACTGCAGCAGCTCGACGCCTGGGCCGCGCAGAACGTGCCGGCCGTCGCCGCCCAGCTCGCGCCCCTTACCGGGCTCGACACCGGCACGCTCGAACTCGCGCTGGGGCGTACGGGCTACGGCATCCTGCCCGTGGACGCGGGCCGTTTCGCGTATCAGCAGCAGATTGCCGATACGCTCTACGCGCTCAAGCTCATTCCGCAAAAGCTCGCCGTTACCGACGCGCGCTGGAAAAACGCCTGATGCGGGCCGGGCGCCGCAATGGCGCCCATCACGGCTCATCTCGCGGCTTACCTGTCCGCACGCGCGAGGATTCGCCTTACGCGGTGGTCTCGAACGCCTGGAACCACGCCCAAGGGAAGACCCCGCGGTCGTGTCCGTCGCTGAAAATCAGTTGGACTCCATAACCCATCGACGCCATGTTCGTGAGCTCGACGTCGGCGTGCGTCTCGGCCGGCGCGCCCGCGAGGCGCGCTCGCCGGCAGGCCGAGCACGGGCAGGCGCGCCGCAGGTCCGCATGAGCGAACTGCCGGATCGTGCCGTCCTCCCATACGAACGTGAGCAGGCGGGACGCATGGCGAATTTCGACGGGTACGTTCATGCCGCATTGCCTTCCAACTGCTGCAGCGCGATCCGCAGCCGATACGCGCGCAGTGACCAATCGCGTAGCGGATTCGGCCTTCGACCTGCTGATCGCGCGCGGCGAGGGCGACTACAACGTAGTGAATCGCGGCGCGGCGCATGGCTACACGGCAGGGACCGAGGACCTCTCGAACATGACGGTCGCCGACGTCATGGCGGCGCAGCGCGCCCACCGCTTCAATGCGGCGGGCCGCTACCAGATCATCGGCGACACGCTCGCGTCAGTCGCGAAGGCGATGGGCCTTACGGGCAGCGAGAAGTTCGACAAGGCCATGCAGGACCGGATTTTTTCGGAGTACCTTGTAAAAAACAAGCGCAAGGCTATCGGCGACTATCTGAGCGGCAAGAGCAACGACCTGCGCGCCGCGATCAAGGCCGCCTCGCTCGAATGGGCGAGCGTGGCCGATCCCGATACCGGCCGCTCGCACTACGCGGGTAAAGGCAACAACCGGGCCTCGATCTCGGTCGCCGAGATGGGCGCGGCACTGCAGGCATCGCGCGCGGGCGGTGCTTCGATGGCACCGATGCTCGCGGCGGGAAACGCGAGCCAGTCCGGCGGCGGTTCGACGGTGAACACCAGCTCGGTCGATACGCATATCGGCACCGTCAACGTCTACGGCATGAATACGCAGGACGGCCACGCGGTCGTCAGCGGCATGCGCGACGAACTCAACCAGCGCGGCCTCGCGCTCAACGGGGCCTATGCCATGACGTAACAGCGGCGGGCGCACCGGCTACAGGCTGTCACGCTGCACCCGCTGTTGCGAACCTGATTGCACTGTGCAATCAGGTCCGTCGGGCAGACGACCAGCCAGCCTGACAGGGCGTCAGAAACGATGACGCAGGCCCGCCGTCACACCCACCTGATTGGGTGTCGACGAAGGAGGCAGCATGCCCGCGATTGACGTCGTATTACCTATGACATCGCCCTGACCGTCGTTATAGACGTCCCCCGATGCGTGCTGGTATACGCCTGCCAGGTAGATATCCGTGCGCCTGCTGAGCGAATAGTCCGTACCCAGTGTCATCGAATGCCAGCGCGGGGTACCCGATACCGTACCCGAGCCCGACGTTTTGCCAGTCGTATAGGTGTAGTCACCGACCAGTGCCAGCGCGGGTGTGATGCCATAGGTGCCGTTCAGCTCCACGTTGTCGAAGTGCGCATTCAACGGGACCGGCGCGAAGGCGTACGAACCCTGAAGCTGCGAGTGTGTCCAGAGCAGGCCGACCGTGCCCGTTCCGAACGCATAGTTCGCGCCTGCGCCAAACACGCGATGCACACGTGCAGGAAGCGGGTCGTCGACGGCTGCCCCACCTGTATTCGCATCAAGCGGATCGCTGTTTAGCTGGTCATACGCGGCAGCAATGCTGAACGGGCCGTTTGAATAACCTGCACCGACGCTCCACGCCCGCCCGTTGGCGAACTGGCCGGGATCGTTGCTGAAGCCGTAGAGGGCGCCAAAATGGAATCCCGAGTAACTGGCGCTTTCGAACTTGACCGCATTGGCAACGGAGCGCTGGGTACCCAGGTTGTCGTTATCCAGCGGATGCCCGGCTACATTGACCCCCGCCCCGGTTCCCGAGAGTGAAAGCGGCGACAGGTAATCGACCACCGAGTCGAACTGGCGACCTAGCGTGAGCGTTCCGTAGGTGGCGTTCTGGAGGCCGACATAGGCCTGGCGGTTAAACAGCGATTCGTTTCTGGAAAAGGTTCCATTGTTTATCGCGAAGGCCGACTGGAGGCGGAAGATCACCCGGGTGCCGCCACCGAGATCCTCGCTGCCTCGCAGACCGAAATAGGTGTTCGACAGCGCGCTGCTGTCCTGCATCCAGGCACTGTGTCCACCCGCGTTGTTCACGTACAGCAGGCCCGCATCGAGCGATCCGTAAAGAGTCACACTGCTCTGCGCATGTGCTGCAGTGCTGAATGCGCCGATGATGCCCAGGGCGACCAGCGTTCTTTTCAGATTGAGTTTCATCATGTCTGTTTCCTTGCCTGGCGTTCATCTGGGAGCCGCAACGTGCGGATCCATGCGGTGGTCCTGCATCCGTTGCCAGAGCGCAGTCGAATATAGCGACCAGCGCACCGTTCAGCGTTGCCCACCGGCAACACAAGCTGCCGGTCTCAACGAAGCTTGACGGGAAACAAGCGTCGACGCCGCACACGGAAGTGGTTCGTGTGACGGCATGTCGCAAGCCTGGCCCTTACGTGCGTATGGTTCTGATTCCGTTTCCCGACGTGCCGCCCGTCGCAGGCGTGCCGGACCTGAACCGTCTGCCACTGGCTGCGGGCGTGCTCACGGGCGTGACGCCCGCACTGGAGGGCCTCGACTATTTCGGGTTCCTGCCCGGCGACATTCCGCAGTGGATCCTTGCCGACGACCAGGGCAACGCGCTGGTGACACCCGACTCCGTCGTCGACCTCGGCTACCCGCCTTGTGTCTGCTGTTTCCGGAGAATCCACAGGAACGGTAGCCACATGGTTTTTCGGGGTTGCGACGCAGCTCGGTGCGACGGTGCAGATCCTGCTGAGCGTATCGTGCTCGGCGTGGTTGTACCGTCGTTACGCCAACGAGATTCGTGAGCCACTTGCGGAGGAACGGATGGAGCCGAAGTAACAGTCGATTGGGTGTGAACGTTCGACGTCGGTCGCGAGGATCTGCGCTGTCGTCCGGTTCCTGATGGGGCGGATTGGTCGATGCCGGTGGCGCATGCGTATGATGGGGGGCTTGACCACCAATTTCCTAAGGTGACCCGATGGCAACCTACCACGAACTGAAGAAGCAGCTGGAGCGGCTGAACGGGCAGGCGGAGGCGGCGCGCGTCGCCGAGATGCAGGCAGCCATTGATGAAATCCAGGCACAGATCGAACTGTATGAACTGACCGAGCATGACCTGTTTCCGTCGTCGCGTCGTGGCCAGCCGATCCGGCGCCCGTCACCGAAGTACCGCGATCCGGCGAGCGGGGCGACCTGGCCGGGCCGGGGCCGGGCGCCAGCGTGGATCCTGGGCAAGAAGCGGGAACGCTTCCTGATCGAACCCTGACCCGGGCCCGGCACACCGGATACCCGTCGGACGGGCTTCTCCGGTCTGCCCCTGTTGCGCTGGCGCAACTTTGATAAAAATTATATAGCTGCACCTGGACTAATGCGGCGGTCGAGGCGGCACGGGTGGGCGAGCAGGGACGCGGCTTCGCCGTCGTGGCGGGCGAGGTGCGCAATCTTGTGCAACGTTCGTCGTCGGCGGCGAGGGAGATCAAGGCGCTGATCAGTGCGTCGGTCGGCAAGATCCAGGAAGGCTCCGTGCTGGCGAACGAGGCCGGGCGGACGATGGCGGAAGTGACGCAGGCGGTGAACCGCGTGGCGGGCATCGTCGTCGAGATCGCAGCGGCTTCGGACGAGCAAAGCCGCGGGATCGAGCAGGTGAATCTCGCGATTGCGCAACTCGAAGGCGTCACGCAGCAGAACGCGGCGCTCGTCGAGCAGGCGGCTGCGGCGTCGAGCTCGCTCGAAGATCAGGGGCGCCAGTTGAACGACGCGGTTGGCGTGTTCCGGTTACGGCATGAAGCGGTCGATGGGACGGACATAGCTACGTGATAATGAAGGAATACTGACCAATCATCAAAGCAGCGGCAGCGTGAACCGGAGATGCTCGGCAAAGGCCGCCGTGAGCGGCGAGGGGCGCTTGCGCCCGAACCTGAGCGTAATGCCGACGGCCGGCAAAGGCGGCAGCGAAGGATCGCCGTTGAGAATGGCGAGATCCGGCGGCACGGCCGTTTGCGTCATGATGGCGAAGGCTTGTCCCGAACGCACGAGGGCCGTGAGGCCTGCGAGGCTGCTGCTCGCATAGGCGACGCGGTAGGCCCTGCCGGCGCGCTGCAACGCTTCGCAGGCCGCGATATGGTCGAGCGTGTCCATGTCCGAAAGCGCCAGCGGCAGCGGATCGAAGTGCGCGGCGTCGAGCCCCGGATAGCCGATCCAGACCAGTTGCTCGCGGCGGATGACGTCGTCGCCGGGGCCGGTTTCCGGCAGCGAGATCATGGCCAGATCGACCGCGCGCTTCTCCAGGTGTTCGACGAGCCGCGGCGTGGGTCCGCAAACCACTTCCACGAGCGCATGCGGATGCTGGCTTGAGAACTGGCGCAACAGCGCGGGAAGAAACACGGCGGCATAGTCATCGGGGCAGCCAAAGCGGATGCTGCCCGACAAGCCCTTGCCGAGCAGATCGGCCATCGCTTCGTCGTGCAGCCGCAGCATGCGCTGGGCGTGGATCAGCAGCCGTTCGCCGGGATTCGTGAGTACCACGCCGCGGCCGGTGCGCTGAAACAGCGGCTGATCGACGATTTCTTCCAGGCGTTTCATCTGCTGGCTCAGCGCGGACTGGGTCCGGCCGACGCGGCTCGCGGCGCGGCTAAGCGCGCGGACTTCGGCGATGACGGCAAACGAACGCAGCAAATCGATTTCGAGTGTGCGACTCAAGGTATCCGCCCCAGGTATTAGCCTTGTTTCTGGCTTCCATAAGAACTATTCGATTCTATAAAAGCAGAGCGCCGACTAGACTGCAAGTCATTGCTTATTGCCGCTACGCACGAGGAGAAGCACGGTGTCCCGCAACGACGATGCAACCTTCTGGCGCAACGCCAGGCAGCACCTCATCCGCTATGGCGGCGCGTTCGAACCGATGATCGTCGAGCGGGCGCAAGGCAGTTTCGTCTACGACGCGGACGATCGCCCGATCCTCGATTTCACTTCGGGCCAGATGAGCGCCGTGCTGGGACATAGCCACCCGGAAATCGTCTCGGTCGTTCAGGAGTACGTCGGCAAGCTCGATCATTTGTTCAGCGGCATGCTGTCCCGTCCGGTGGTCGAGCTTGCCACGCGGCTGGCCGGGATCACACCGGACGGACTCGACCGGGCGTTGCTGCTCAGCACCGGCGCCGAGTCGAACGAGGCCGCCATTCGTATGGCGAAACTCGTCACGGGCCGCTACGAGATCGTCGGTTTTGCGCAGTCGTGGCACGGCATGACGGGCGCCGCGGCCTCGGCAACCTACAGCGCTGGACGCAAGGGCGTCGGCCCTGCCGCGGTCGGTTCGTTCGCGATACCCGCGCCGTTCGCGTACCGCCCGCGTTTCGAGCGCCACGGCGCGTACGACTGGCTGGCGGAGCTGGATTACGCCTTCGATCTCATCGACCGGCAGTCCAGCGGTAGTCTCGCGGCCTTCATCGCGGAGCCGATCCTGAGCTCCGGCGGCATCATCGAACTGCCGGAAGGCTATATGGCCGCCCTCAAGCACAAATGCGACGAGCGCGGCATGCTGCTGATCCTGGACGAGGCGCAGACCGGCGTCGGGCGTACGGGCACGATGTTCGCCTGCCAGCGCGACGGCGTCACGCCCGACATCCTCACGCTTTCGAAGACACTGGGTGCGGGCCTGCCGCTCGCGGCCGTCGTCACGTCCGCGCAGATCGAAGAGCAGGCTCACGAGCGCGGCTATCTCTTCTATACGACGCATGTTTCCGATCCGCTACCCGCCGCCGTGGGGCTGCGCGTGCTCGACGTGGTCGAGCGCGAGGGGCTGGTGGCGCGTGCCGGCGTGATGGGCGAGCGGCTCCGGCGCGGCTTGCTGGACCTGATGGAGCGCTTCGACTGCATAGGCGACGTCCGCGGCCGCGGATTGCTGCTGGGCATGGAGGTCGTCAAGGATCGCCGCACGAAGGAGCCGGCCGAGGGGCTGGGCGCCCGGATCACGCGCGAGTGCATGAAGCTGGGGCTCAGCATGAATATCGTGCAGTTGCCGGGGATGGGCGGCGTTTTTCGCATCGCTCCGCCGTTGACCGTCAGCGAGGAGGAGATCGACCTCGGGCTCGATTTGCTGGAGCAGGCGATCGGGCGTTCGCTGTAGCCGTTTCAGCCGGCCCGTGCCTCACAACTTCGGATGGCACTCGAACTCGATCACGGAGTTTTGCTGCTGGAGCGTTTCCCGGCCAACCGTGCGCTCGGTCACGAAACTTGTCTGCAAGCCGCGGTTCTGGCAATAGTCCGTTGCTTCGGTCAGGGCACGCTGATGGGCGCGTGCCCACGCGAGACGTCCGCCGGTCGCCGAGGCCGATACCGTGTAGGTGCCCGGCTTGTCTGTCGAGGTCACGTTCGTGGCCGATGCACAGCCGGTTAGCACTGCACAGAGTCCCGCAACCGAAACGAGCCAGCGCGACAGCGAGCGTGTCATTTCCGGCCGGCGGGGCCGGTTCGCCGCATTCACGAGCAGGGCCGCGTCACGCTGCGATGCGGTCCTTTCTTGTGGCTTTCGAGCGCTGCACGCAGCCTTACGTGCTGCACGATCTTCTGGCTTGTCACGTGGCCCGCCGCGCTACGAATCCTTTTTGCCGCGCGCGCCAGCAACCGTGCGTCATGCCGGCTGCGCGCCCAGGCGCGCGCCGCGAACCAGCCCACCAGGGTCCAGCCCAGCAGGATGTTGACCACCGTGATCGCGAAGGCATCGCTATGCCCGTGCGCATCCGCCTCGATGGACGGGATCAGATAAAAGCTGATGGCGGCAATGACCGCCGCGCCTTCGAGAATTTGCACCATCGCACCACCTCGTGATTCATCGAAAAGAATGTCGATCGGGCCGAGCGCCGACGATCGCAGTGACATGGGAAATCATCTTAGGGCAGTTCTATCGAAAGTCTATTTCCATAGACTGAAAACAGCGTTGCCTGAGCCAGAACAATCGTGGTGAGGGTGGAAGGCGGCTTCGGGAATCTTGATCATCCCCAGAGGGGATATATAGTGAGCTGGCTCGCCGGTCTCGCGAGCCGCGGACTCGATCTGCGCGAGTTCAGGATCACGGACAATGGCGGCCATCCGCCCGGGGGGGAGTAACGGGGCGATCCGGCAGATTTCCGTGACGCGGATCGGCAACGGTAAAACGGCGATCTACGAGACTGATCGCTTCGCGCTTTGGATTACTGATTTTGAACTGGCGCTGCAGGTGGGGGAGTTTGACGATTAGCGATGTATGCGGAATTTCTTCGGTGCTTGTTGGGGGTTTGCGCGGGGTGATGATGTTGTGGGGGGGGGGAGCGGTTGATTTGTGGTTCTTGCTGTTTTGGCGTTTCCTTGTATTCGTGGTGGTGTGCCAGGGTTGCCCCTGTGCGGTGCGGCACCTACTTTCTTTGCTGCGGCAAAGAAAGTAGGCAAAGAAAGCCGCTCACACCGCCAGTGTGACGCCGTCCACCACTCGCCCACCCTGGTAGTGGTTCCGGGGCGTCTGCCATCACTGACCGTTAGCCGGAGTGACAAGGGGCTCATTCTTCCGGCGACGCTGCGCGCGCCGAAGGGCATAACTTAAACCAGCGGTACGTACA
>NZ_JBANLK010000083.1:0-16542 GCF_054968425.1 Paraburkholderia sp. AV2 | reverse complement strand
ACGAACGCGAGACAAATACCCCCCGCCCAAACTCAAATAGCCCGAGCCGTAACAGGCGTTCAGCGCGTCGAGCTTCGCGGTGAGCGTGGCGCGCCGGACATCGAGGACCGTGCAGTCACGGGCACAGCGACGTGCCTGGGCGAGCGCGAGCTGATGCGTGACGCTCGCCCGTTCGTCCATGACGGCTGCCAGGGGGCGAGCAGGACGTGCCACGATATCCGCGATGCCCGAGGCTGCGGCGGACACGCGGGCATCTCCGGCATGCTGCTGGGCGAACACGAAAAAGATCACATGGCCGTAGCAGGCGGTGACCATGCAGGTTCCCCATAGCAGGGTACCTGCGAGCCGGATCGTGACGGGCGAGCCGCGTATGAGCGATGGCAGCAGATGGGCACTAACGACGAGGACGATGCCGACTGCAATCCATACGCTCCGCTCGGGCAACGTGCCGCCGCGCTGCCAGCCAGCCAGAACCGACAGGCAGAGCGCGGTGGTCGTCGCGAGCGTCGCGACCCAGAAAGGGATACGGGCCGGTGGTCGCAGCAGCCGGAAACGGGTTTCGACGTTGGGTTGGTTTTCCATAGGTGATATGTCTCCGGGACGCGTTGAAGGCGTCCGGTGAACGGAATGAGAGAAAGAAGCCGGAGAGAGAAACCGGGCGGGGAGGCGTTGGCTACGTGCGCTGACCGGCAACGAATACCGACCAGTCGTCGAAGTACCGGCCATCGAAGACGATCAGGTCGTGCGCGATCGCCAGTGCCGCATCGGTGCAGCACGTACGCACCCCGGTCGCCAGGTTCGTGATGAACCCGGTATCGGGGAAATACCGTGCGGCTGTCTGCCCGTCGACGAAACGCAGCGTCACATCGGATGCATAGGTCGTATGGACGTATTCGAGCGGCCCGATGACCGGCCCGTCGAACCCCCAGTCGTCCATACCGGTATCGGGATCGTTGCGCCCATGAAACAGCGCGAGATACAGTCCCGGCGGAAGATCGGTCAGTTGATCGTGACAGCGGGGCAGGAGCCGTCCGTCACGACAGACGAACGGCATGCACACGGCTGCGTTCTGGCTGCGGATGTCGTCAGTGTTCATGCTGCGTTGCCGCCGAGAAGCGCCGTTTTGCGTTCGAGCTTCTGGCGCAGCGATGACGACTCCGGCCGCGAGGTCGTGGCCGGCTCGCCGCTGGTGTCCTCCCTGCCGGCGTCTGCGTTTGTACCCGGCCCTGCACCCTCCGTCTGGCCGGCATCGGGATAGAACTCGTCGACGACCGCAGCACCATCCTCGATACTGTCCTCGAAGGCACCGTTGCTGAAACCGGCGTGTGCGGCGGTGTCCAGCGCCTGCTGGTCGAAACCCGCCGCCCTGCGCCGCGCATCCAGTTCGCGCGCCCCGGTGATCGCGGCTTCCAGCGTACTGCCAGATCGCACGGCGAGATCCACGTAATAGATCGCCGAGCGATAGCTCTGCGTGGTGGACTTGCCGCGCAGCTTCAGTTCCAGTGGCAGGCACGCGAGCAGGTTGCCCGAGACTGCGCTGAAGTAATGCAGACGGGCGGCGAGCGTACGGATCGAGTTGTACGAGGTCGTGCGGAAGATGAACGAACCCAGCTCGTCCTCGTCGCCGATCGTAACGTTGAGTCGCCCGTAAGGCTTGCAGTTACCGGCGCGACCGAATGCGCAGCCGTCTGGCGACGGGCAGGGCAGTTCCTCGATGCCGGTGTCGCCCGCGCGCCGGCAGGTTTCGCCATTGCCGACGCACACGGGGCGGCCCGTGTCGCGGTCGAACAGCGAGTACCCGGCGCGCAGGTTGAGGTCCGGATCGTTGAAGAGGAACCGGACCGGAATCGCGCGCAGCTTGCCGGCGGGTTTGCCCGATTCGGCCTTGCGCAGCGATTCGTTGAGTGGATGCAGCATCCATCCGTCCCGGTTCTGGACCTGCGTGGTGATCGTGAACTGGTCGTCCTTTTCCGGCAGGCGCTTGCCGTTCTTCTCGACAACGCGACCGATGGAGATGCGCCCGATGACGGGCGGCGTGATGGAAAGTCCCTTGAGCATTTTGATACTCCTGTAAAGGAAGGAAAGCAGGGAAAGGAAGTTCAGGTGGAGACGAGAAACCTGCGTGAACCCGGTTTTGTCAGGGTGTATTGCGAGGCGAAGTCCGGGTGATCGGCGAGCAGCCGCTTGAGGTCGACACCCGTACCGTCGCGGCTGCGCCTGAACGACACCGAACCCGTCTCGAAGATGGCCCGGTCCGCTTCGCCCATTGCCTGCTGGATGGTCTGTTTGAGCAACGCTTCCTGCGTCTGGCGTTGTTCGATGTCAGCGCGCAGTGCAACGAGATCGGCGAACACCGACGACTGGTGACGATCGTCCGTAAAGTCGACCGTGCCGCCCGTACCGGGATACAGGCAGCGCAACGCACGATCGGCTGAATCAGACCCGTCAGCCGGAGGTGGCGTATCGGTTTCCACGAATCGCCAGAACGCCGCTTCGAGCGAAATGAGCCGTGCGATCAGATCGTCGTCACGCTCGATCCGGTGGACCTCAAGCTTCTGGCCACAGAGCAGTACGGCGACATCGGCCGCCTGCTTGCCCGTAACCGCGAGCTGGTGCTGGACCTGGACCTGCACATACTCCGGTACGCCTTCGCGCCAGAGTCGCGCACCGAATTCGCCTGCCGTCTTGCACTCAAGGATCTGCACGCCGGGCGTGCCAATCACCTCGCGGTCGATGTTGGCGAGCAGGAAGGGAATCGCGGGATGCCGGAGCACGGCATTGACACGCCGCACGCGGTTTCCGGTCTGCTTTGTGTAGGACGCCGCGACGATCGGCTCCAGCAACGAGCCCCAGTAGACCGGCTCCGTTGTGTCGTCCGGATCGGGGCGAGCCAGATTCGCGTCGCGCCCGGTCTTGATGAGCCAGAGTTCCAGTGGGCTCATGTACGGATTCAGCCCGACCGCAGCGGCTGCGTCCGAACCACCGATACCGTTTTTCCTCACCTCAAGCCAGTCTTCACGCGGCATGTCCTTTGTTTCCACCAGACGCAGGGCCGGGCGCCTGCGGCTGTTCCCGGCGGCTTCAGGCTGTGACATGGGAACCTCCTGAAAAGAGAAACGCCCGGCGGGAGCAATCCGGCCGGGCGTGTATGACGTGATGAAGGGATGGGACTCATGCGACAAGCTTCATGGCCTCGTCCCACGCTTTCTGCTTGATCGTGGCGCCCGCACCGAACCAGGCCGCGTCGCGCCGGTGGTCCTCGCTGCGCGCGCGACGCTGGTGATCGACAAACTCGGTAATGCTGTTGAGCAGCCCCCAGGCGGTTCCGGCTGCCGAGGCCAGATCGGCCCCTTTGCCCTGGCCACCAAACAGTGTCTGTACAGCTTTGACGGCACTATCATTGGTGGCCGAAACGGGTCGATCGGACGTACTGCCTGCGTTGTAGGTCAGCACGCGGCGGAAATAGGCTTCGGCAGTTTCGTCGCTCACCCTGCGTTCAGACAGGGCTTTCATACGCGCCATAAACCCGTCCCAGGACGAGATAGCGATGCCGAGTTGGCGCTTGACGGCCTGGGCGTCGAACTGGCTGCGGTGGGGCACCTTGACAGCGCTGGTACTGTCGCCGAGTGCGATTGCCAACGTGTTGTTGCACACGACGCGTACGGACGTGAACTGGGCGGTGGTTGCGAGTGTGCCGTCGCAGGCGGTGGCAAGCAGGAGGTAGCCGTTCACCCGGTCGCGTCCCCTGAGGGTTGCACTCTGGCCGGTTTTGGCGAGGGCCCAGAGCTTCCTGCCTTCCTTGAGGACGCCAGCCGTTTCGAGTTCGAAGCCACCCGCTTCGGTCAGGTCACGATAGAACTCCAGTATGTCGGCGGGCTGGACGACCTGATAGCGTGACGACACGACAGATAGCGGAGCCTTCGTGTCGGACCGGTAGAGAACCTTCTGTTCAGGAAAGGCGTGGATCGAGCCGAGGCTGGAACCGGCATTGCCGGAGACGAAGCGCACTTCGGCTTCCTCGATGCGCCAGTCCATGCCGGCCTGCCGCGCCCAGACTTCGAGCGGCTGGCGAGGCGCGAGCGGATTGCCGAGACCATGCCACGGGGTGTCGCCGACGTAGGCCATGGATTGAACGAGATGCATGGTGAACTCCTGATAGATAGCGGAAAACAGAATGCGAAGATGCCTGCCGCCCCGAAGGGCGGCAGGCATCCCGGCACGAAAGGGGGAAAGCGAAAGCGCCGTCAGGCGTCAGGACGAGTGCGGTTGGCCGAAAACATGGCCGCACGCCTGGCACTCGTAGTTGTCGAGCACATGGGTGTCGAGTTGTTGGCCAACCGCGGAGCCCGCGGCACAACCTGCGGCGCCGCCGAACAATGCGCCCATGAGCGCACCGGCCAGGCCACCGAAGAGCGAGCCGACCGGACCGGCGACCATGCCGAGGGCCGCGCCGGCTTCAGCGCCGCCGAGCGCGGCAGCAGCACTACCGGCTGCGCCGACCGACGCGCCGACGACACCACCGGCCTTGCGACCGTAATCCCGCGTAGTGATACGGGTGGAACTGCAGCGGGGGCAGGAAAGTGAATGGTTCATGTATCAACCTCATGGAGAGTCGGGGCAAACGGCGTTGCCCAAGCATTCCGGGGGGATGCTCAATGAGGTGATATAGGCGTGAGATGTTTTACGATCGGCCGACCGTCACCGATGTTGTCGGGCTGGGGGCGTCAAATTCAGGTTGCGGCGCCCAGCGCCGTGCAGTACGTTAAGACGGCATGCACAATCGCTAGCTGCTGCGAATGCCGCGTCAACCATTGAAGGCACTGACCTGAATCGGTGTGCCACTCGAATTTGGGGGCACTTCTGGGGGCATGAATGGAGCTTTGGATTTCATCTGTCCTTGTCTGGTGGGTGTTGCGTAGATTTGTTACATTCCTGCAGCCACCAAACAAAGCAAGGGGTTACGTGAAAATCACGTAACCCCTTGTGCTTTCCGGGTGCCGAAATCCGGGGACGAAAGTTTGCCCATCGTTGTCGGCAAGCAGGCCGACATTCGCTCGACTTCCTCCGCGGACAGCCCAAAAGCCCCATACAGCACTCGATCGATTTCCCGGGCCGCTGCCACAGCTTCAATTGCGCGCCCCGCGCGGTCGAGCGCCAGCAATTCATCAACCAGCCTGACCACCGCGTTCCGAACCTCGATCTCTCCCGGCACCGGCACCGAATCGATCATCGCCTTGGTGTACGCAATGCCGCCGTTATAGCTGGCGGACGGGTAACGCGCTCGCAAAAAGAACGCAGAAAGCGGGCAGTTCAGCACCGCTGCCGCGAACTTCAGCAGACCGTCGTCGTGGGAACGCAGGATCAGCGTCGTTTTTCCCGGGATCGTGTCACCGTCGAGGTCCAGTGTGGCGTCGAGTCGTGTGAGTCCCTTCACGATCACCTTTTTCGCGTCGGCTCGCTCCCGGTACGCGTTGGCGAATTCCGCCGTGAAGCGCGCCCGCTCGACCACGGGTTCCCTGTATCGCTCGCCGAGATAGGTCATCGGCTTGACGCCCCAGCGCGATACGAACTGGCCCAGCGTTCCGGTATTCATCACCCGGAACTGACGTTGCGCGCAGAACCCACCGTTTGCTTCTTCGATGAGCGGTTTGAGCCGATACGCGTCCGATGTCGCGCATGCGTTCTCGCAACGCAGCAGCGAACCGAGTGCAGGGTGCGAGCGCTCGATTTGCCGCACGAACGTGTAGTGCGGCGAAAGCAGAGCATCGAGTCTCCACGGTGCGCCCAGTTCAGCCTTCGGCGTATGCGCGAGCGGCGTGACTGCGTCGCCTTCGAGCCGGGCCGTCGAAACGATAGCGGTGCCCTCCTGCGCGTAGACCGTGACGATCGAATCGACCAGCGCCTGCTCGAACACATTGCGGCCCAGCGCGACGATGCGTTCGATCTTGTCCAGGTGGCGCGCGCGGAACGCGTCGCCGAACGGCTTCGAGAGCCACTTGTCCGGAGTGAGGCACGCCATCGCCCCCGCGGGCGCGAGCAAAGCGAGCCCAAGTTCCATGAACACGACGTAGAGGTCCCAGTTGCCCTTCGCCGCCGGCCAGCGTTGCGCGAGGTGCTCGCGCAAGTCCTGTTGGCCGTCGTTGGCCATGCGCTCGGAGTCAATGTACGGCGGATTGGCGACGACGGCGTCGAAGCCGCGGAATGTGCCGTCGTCATCGAGCACTTCCGGGAATCCGGTTCGCCATTCGAAAGCGCTTTCGAGGATGCGCGACGACGCGCGCAATGCTTGCAGGGGGGCCGGGCGCAGCGTCGACAGCAGAGCCGCGTGTGTCTGCGCGATCCTGTCCCTGGTGCTTCGCCGTTGCGTGTGATTCGTGTATGCCGCGGCACGGTATTGTGAAACCGCGTCGCGATAATTCCGAACGACCTCGATCTTCTCTGGCGGCGTGCCATGCATCGGTGCGTCGAGGGCAAACCGGCTGATCGTTGCGTTGCCGACGCGGAGATTGACGTCAAGGTTCGGCAGCGTCGAGAACTCGCCATTCGCGTCGTAAGCGGCGTGTGCCAGCAGTTCCATCCAGAGTCGCAGCCGCGCCATTCTCACCGCATCGGGATTGATGTCCACGCCGAAGAGGCCGTTCTCGACGATTGCCCGTTTTTCTTTGAACAATGCCGCGTCGAGCCGGCGGCGCTCTTCTTTTCCGTCCGCGCCGTGCAGCGGGTCGTCGTTAGTCCGTTTCACAACGAGACGGTCCGACGCGACCTCGAATCGATAACCTGCAAGCGGGCGGCCCTCGGTATCGGTCAGCAGTCCAAGCCGCGATTTCAGCGCAATCCGGGCATTGAGCGCCGAAACGAGCAGATGGCCGGAACCCACCGCCGGGTCGCAGATGCGCAGACCGTCCACGATTGCACGCGCTTCGTCGCGATCCGTGATTGCCTGGCATAACTGATCGATGGTTTCGCAGTGCCAACCCTTGCGTTCGTTGAACCGGCGGACCGTGGCCGATTCGATTGCCGCCTGGCACAGGTGCATGGCGACACGCCCCGGCGTGAACCACGCGCCGTCGCGGTAGCCGTTGAACTTCTCGAAGATCAGACCGAGCGTTGCCGTATCGACCTTCGGTTTGCCCGCATTGCCCGGCAGCGGTGCTTCGCTTGCGAAAGCGTGAGCATCGAGAAAATCGAGCAGATAGGCAACGGGACAGAGCGGGCCCTCCGCGTGGGGGAGGGTCGTTTCGGCGTAGACAGGCAATGGCGGCGCGTCGGCGAGCGCACCGAGCGGGATCGCGACACCTTGCAGATCGTGTGGCGCAAAGAGCGAACCGTCGAAGCGGGGGATCGGCGAAAGCGGAGGGATCCGCGTGCAGGTTCCGGCGGCCGCATCGGCGAGCACGTTGCGACACAAGGCGTCGAGTTCGCCGAAGGAGCGAATGCGGTTCGCGCGCAGAAACGCGTAAGCCGGGTCGTTGTCGTGTAGCGCGAGGAGCCGCGTTTCGAGCTGCTTGAGGAACACGAGACGGCTGAGCCACGCGACGCACAACCGCACCACCATGCCGAATCGTTCCTCCTGCACATCCGCTGAACCGGCTGCTCCATCGCGCGCCTCGATGCGGGCCAGCGCATTTTCGACGAGCGATCCGTGCATTCTCGCGTGCACGGGGTGCCGCGCGATGGCCGGCTTGCCCTTCTCGACGGTCTCGCACAGGCCCGCAATATGCAGCAGTTCGGCGTAGAAACGCTCGTCGAGCGCCGTGCGGCGTGCACGCACGCGTCTTTTTCTGTCGGTCTCGGGCATGATTTTTCTTGGGAGTCGTCCGCCGATGCTCGTAAAGCGCCGGGCGCCGCTCATTTTAAGCGCGAGCTCCCCGTACGGGTCGACGCTCGCGCGCGAAGAGGCGATGATCGTGGCAGGTGGCGAGAGCCCGTGCCGCACGTCACGTCGCTCTGCTATATGATGGCGCCGCCGCGGCCGCGCCGTTTTGCCTACGACTACCATGACCGACATCTTCACCCTTAGTTGGCCCGATACCGATGGCCCGCGCACCGTCCGCTGGCGCTCCGAGGCGGGCGTGCCGCCGCCCAAGCGCGTGGTGCTCGCCGACGACCGCACGACGGCGGATGCCGCCTACCGTCTCGCCTGCGAGGGTACGGCGCTGCTTTGGCGAGGCGACTACCAGAACGCGCGTCAGTTGCTGCAGGCCATGGCGCGACGCGCCGACCGCAAGCCGCGCAAAGCGCCCGCTTCGCCGCTCGATGCGTTCAATCTGCACCGGCAGGCGCAGTCGCAACGGGCACGCACGCTGGGCATGGTGCTGATCCCCCTGGAAGGCGATTACACGATTTCGCTGCGTCGCGCACCCGATGCGCGGCTCGCCTGCGAGGAAGCGTGGGGGCCGGCGACGGGGGAGGTGTCGGCAGTTTCGTTGCGCGAACTGCTGGGCTTGATCGGCGCGCACGAATGGCACAAGAAGGGCGTGGAAATTCCGGCGCTGGGCAACGCGCGCATTCATCCGCACTACGGCGTGTTTTCGCCGGTGCGTGGGGAATATGTCGATCTCGTCGCGCGCACGCCGCTGCCGTCGCTCGAGAAGGCGTTCGACATCGGGACCGGTACCGGCGTGCTCGCTGCCGTGCTTGCCGCGCGCGGCGTGAAGACGGTCGTCGCCACCGATCAGGATCCGCGCGCCCTGGCATGCGCCCGCGAGAATCTCGGGCGCATGGGCCATGGGGACCGCGTCGAGGTGGTCGAAGCGGACCTGTTCCCGCCGGGCCGGGCGCCGCTGGTCGTCTGCAATCCGCCGTGGGTGCCCGCGCGGCCCGCTTCGCCCATCGAATACGCCGTCTTCGATCCGGATAGCCGCATGCTGCGCGGTTTCCTCGATGGCCTGAAAGACCATCTGGAACCGGGCGGCGAGGGCTGGCTGATCCTCTCCGACTTTGCCGAGCATCTCGGCCTGCGCACACGCGAAGCGCTCACGGAGATGATCGCGAGCGCCGGCCTCACGGTGATGGGACGCGAGGATATCCGCGCGCGTCACCCGAAGGCCGCGGATCGCACCGACCCGCTATACGAAGCGCGCGCGAAGGAAGTGACCTCGCTTTGGCGCCTGAAAGTTCGGCCGGCGTGAGCACGGGCAAAAGCCGGTCCGCCGAAGCGCACGACACGGCGCCTGCGCTTCGGGGCTCGAGCGCGGCAAAGCCCGCTAGCCGGGATAGGCCTCGTCGACTTTCAATCCCGCGAGCTTGAAGATCACGCGCAACGTCTGCGGCTTGATGTCCCGGCGAGCGGCCAGCGCCGACATCACGAAGTCGAGAACCTTTGCATACTTCAGCAGAATCAGGCAGGTTTCGAGATCGCTTGCGCCGTCGCGCATTTCTTCGGCAATCCGCAGCATTTCCACCGAGATATCGCGCGCCATTTCCAGCTCCAGTTGCTGCTTTTCGGTCCACTCGGGAACGACGAGCAGTTTCGCGAGCAATTCCTGGAATTTCTGCTCGGCATCTCCGTCCGGTTTCGTATTCATTGCGAGCCTCGTACAAGGACGTGCAGCGTCGTGCGTCCGCTACGCATCGACAGACTGCGACGTGCCTGATCCGTCGCCGCCGGAACGACCGGTGCGACCTCCCATGCGCTCCGTCCGGTGCATGGCCGGATGGTTGCGCTCCCATTGGTCCCTTCTGGACATCGGGGACGAATGTCCGCCGTGTCTTTTCTAATCAACCCCCTCCCTGCCGTCCGGACGTGGGGGGCAGCGTTCCGGACGCTTCGGGCCGCTCGATTTGCGTGGCGGCCTTGCCCTGCTTTTTTCGTAAAATGGCAGGTAAATCTTCTCCGTTCCGTCATCTGTCGCACGTAACGCGGCAAAAGATACCTCTCCAGTTCCCGACCGATGTCCAGCAAGACTTACGAAATCCGTCCGAACCAGTCGATCGAGCTCCTCAAGGAGCTTCATATCCTCACGCGCGACGGCAAGATGAATCAGGATAGCCGCCGCAAGCTCAAGCAGGTCTATCACCTGTTCCAGTTCATCGAGCCCCTGCTCAAGGACGTGAAGCAGGACGGCCGCGACGTCACGCTCGTCGATCACGGCGCAGGCAAGTCCTACCTTGGTTTTATCCTCTACGACCTGTTTTTCAAGGAACTGCACGACAAGTCGCGCATCATCGGCATCGAGACTCGCGACGAGCTCGTGCGCCGCTCGCGCGAACTCGCGCAGCGGCTGGGCTTCGAGGGCATGTCGTTTCTGAATCTGTCCGTCGCGGACTCGATCACGTCGAGCGAACTGCCGCCCGAGGTCGATGTCGTGACCGCGCTGCACGCCTGCGACACCGCTACCGACGACGCGCTACGTTTCGCGCTCAAAAAGCGCGCGCGCCATATCGTGGTCGTGCCGTGCTGTCAGGCCGAAGTGGCGGGCGTGCTGCGGCGCAATAAGGGCAAGTCGCTCGGCCAGGCGTTGACGGAGATCTGGCGTCATCCGCTGCATACGCGCGAGTTCGGCAGCCAGATCACCAATGTGCTGCGCTGCCTGCAACTCGAGGCGCACGGCTACCAGGTGAGCGTGACGGAGCTCGTGGGATGGGAGCACTCGATGAAGAACGAACTCATCGTGGCGCAGTACAAGAACCTGTCGCGGCGCCGGCCCGCGGAGCGGCTTGCCGAGATCCTCGACACGTTGGGCCTTGCCGAACTCAACGAGCGCTTCTTTACCGACGATGGCGGCGCGGACCCCGCGCCCGAGCCAGTCACCGGGACGGTCCCTTCTTAATCTCCGGCTTCGTTGCCGGGCTGGTTCATCCAGTCGCGCCAGCCTTGCAGGCCAAGGCGGCGCAGTGTCGCCTGGTTGCGTTCGTAGATATCCGCGGCGTCCGGGAACGCCTCGACCGCGCGTTCGATGCTCGTCTCGCGCAGCAGGTGCAGGACCGGCCAGGGGGCGCGGTTCGTGTAGTTCTCGATATCGTCGGGCTCGGTGCCTTCGAACTGGTAGTGCGGATGAAAGCTCGCAATCTGCAGCCGGCCTTCCAGGTGCAATTGCGCGATCAGTTGATCGGCGAAAACCAGGGCGTCGTTGAAATCGAGGAAGTCGGCGAGCGCGTGGGGCAGGATCAACAGCGTTGTGTCGATCTGCTCGGGATCGGCTGCATCGAGTGCCTTCAGCTCCGTTTCGAGATCGGTGAGCACGCCCGCAAGATCGCTCGCCTCGCTGATCGCATAGCGAATCTGCTTTTTCACGTGCACGCTCTTTGCGAACGGGCAGAGGTTCAGGCCGATCACCGCGCGCGTGAGCCAGTGGCGGGTGGTGGCGAGAATCTCGGCGTGGTCGGGGCGAGGGGCGGCGGTATCGGTCATCGCGTCATTTTACCGGCGGCATGCGACCGAGCCCGCGCGGTCTCGCGTCTCAGCCGGCGTTCGAGGGTGTTGCGTCCAGCGGGGCCCGGCAGGCGGCTTCGATCAATAGCTTCGCCATGCGCGGCGCCGCAAGGATCGGCCCGCAACCCGGGCCGTAGGTCTGGCTCGCCGCGTAAATCCCTTCGACCAGCAGCGCCAGTTCGTTGGCAAGCGCGGCGGGATCGGCGGCGCGCGCGGCTTCGGCCAGCTCGGTCAACCGCGCAATCAGCTTCGCTTTGTTGTCGGCCACGGAATGACGCGCCGGATGCGATGTATCCGGAAATTCGGCGGCGATGTTCACGAACGGGCAGCCGCGGTAATCGGGGACCGAGGCGCGCTGCGTCAGATCGTCGAAATACTGGAACAGTTGCTTGACGGGCTCGCCCGGATGCTTCGCGACGCTCGCTTCGAGGCGCTCGAAAAAGCGTTTGTCGCAGCGTTTCAGGTACGCGACAACCAGATCGTCCTTCGATGAAAATTGCCGGTACAGGCTCATCTTGTTGACGCCCGCGCGTTCCACGACAGCCTCGATGCCTACCGCGCGCACGCCTTCCCGATAAAACAGTTCGTCCGCCGCGAGCAGCAGATGCTCCTGCGCGCGCGGCCCTGCCATCTGCATGCGCTGCTTGCCCGGGGTGCGGGCGTTGGAAGCGGGGGCGTGTTCGGTCATGAGTTTCTCGCCGATGGGATCTGCTTGACATGTTACCGACTGGTCACTACTATCGCAACACACTTGTGACTGGTCGGTAACAAACTGTTGCCGCGACGTACATGCTGGAAGATGGCAGGACGGACACGGCTCTGCACGGAGCGACAGGAGCGAGGATGAACTGGGCGGCAAAAATGGTGGGCGGGCGTTTCCACTACGGGTGGCTCGTCGTGGCGGTGGTGTTTCTGGTGCTGCTTTCGGCGGCGGGCACGCGGGCGACGCCCAGCGTGATGATGGTGCCGCTCGAGCACCAGTTCGGCTGGAGCCGCGCGACGATCTCGCTCGCGATCTCCGTGAACATCGCGCTGTACGGCTTGATGGGGCCGTTCGCGGCGGCGGCGATGCAGCGTTTCGGCGTGCGGCCGACGCTGCTCGTCGCGCTCGGCTCGATGGCAGCCGGCGTGGCGCTGTCGGCGCTGATGACGCGTCCGTGGCAGATGGTGCTGATCTGGGGCGTGATGGTGGGCGGCGCGACGGGCGTGGCCGCGCTTTCGCTTTCGGCAACGGTGGTCACGCGCTGGTTCACGACGCACCGCGGCCTCGCCATGGGGGTTCTCACGGCCAGCTCGGCTACGGGCCAGCTCGTATTTCTGCCCTTTCTTGCGGCCATCGCGCAGAAATACGGCTGGCAGCCCGTGGTGCTCGTGGTGGCGGTTGCTGCGGCCGCGGTGATTCCGCTGGTCGCGCTCCTGCTGCCGGAGCGGCCCGCCGACATGGCGCTGCGCCCCTACGGCGAGGATCACGACACGCCCGTCGAGCCGCCGGCGCCGCAACAGAATCCGCTGAAGATCGCGTTCGGCGCACTGACGTCGGCCAGCCGCTCCCGCGACTTCTGGCTTCTGTTCTTCAGCTTCTTTATTTGCGGCGCGAGCACGAACGGCTATGTCGGCACGCACCTGATCGCGATGTGCGGCGACTATGGCCTGAGCGAAGTACAGGGCGCGTCGCTGCTCGCGACGATGGGTATCTTCGACCTGTTCGGCACGACGCTCTCGGGCTGGCTCTCGGACCGCTTCAACAGCCGCGTGCTGCTCTTCTGGTACTACGGGTTGCGCGGGCTCTCGCTCATCTATCTGCCGCACGCGTTCGGCATCGACTTCTTCGGTCTGCCGATCTTCGCCGTGTTCTACGGTCTCGACTGGATCGCCACCGTGCCGCCGACGGTGCGTCTTGCCACCGACGTTTTCGGCAAGGAACGCGCGCCTGTGGTGTTCGGCTGGGTCGTGGCCGGTCACCAACTGGGTGCGGCCTTCGCGGCCTTCGGCGCGGGGCTGCTGCGTTCGAGCCTTGGCACGTACACCGTCGCTTCGATGATTTCGGGCGGCCTGTGTCTCGTCGCCTCGTTCCTCGTGCTGCGGATCAACCGCGGCTCGCGTGCGGTGGGCGTGCAGGCGGTCTGAGCGGCGGGGCGCCCGGGCTTTCGAGGGCACGCGAGCGCGAAATGCGCGCTCCGGTTATCCTGATGGCCCCCGGGCGAGCGCCCTCACTGAAGGACAGACAAGGCATGACGAAGCACAAACCCGCACCGACAGCCGTGCCCATCCATGAACTGATCGCCGGCCGCTGGAGCCCGCGCGCGTATTCGAACGAACCGGTGAGCCGCGAGGCGCTGCATGCGGTGATCGAGGCGGCGCGCTGGGCGCCTTCGGGCTACAACATGCAGCCGTGGCGCTTCATCGTGTTCGACCGCGCGGCCGACGAGGCTGCGTTCAAGCGCGCGTTCGCAACGCTCGTGCCGTTCAACCAGCAGTGGAACGCGCCGGCGCCGGTGCTGATCGCGGTGACGGCGCAGACGCTCAACACGAAGGGCGAAGTGAATCGCACGGCGCAATACGACGCCGGTGCGGCGGCGATGTCGCTCGTCCTGCAGGCCCATGCGCTCGGGCTCGCGGCGCACCAGATGAGCGGCTTCGACGTTCAGGCCTTCCGCACCGAGTTCGCACTGCCGAACGACGTGGAACCGCTTGCGTTCATCTCGATTGGCCACTATGGCGACGCCGAGAAGCTCGAACCCGTGCTGCGCGACCGCGAGAAGGCGGAGCGCACGCGCGCGGCGGTGGGGGAAATCGCTTACGCGAACGCGTGGAAAAAGCCGTTCAAGGGCTGATTCGAGCGCTCGGGCGCACCGCAAAGGCGCGCCGTCGGACCCCTGTTGGACAAAAAACGCGCGGCCTTCCCGCGCGTTTTTCTTTGCCGCCACTGCGGCGCTGCAACATGGCGCCGCAGTGGCCCCAAGGTTGCCCGCCATCTGGCTTTCGTGATAAAAAGCCCGTCCTTCCCAGCCCTTCCTGACGTGCGCGAGCGACTTTGCGCGGCACGCTTTCCTGCCATGACCACGTTCTGCGCGATTGACTTCGGAACCTCCAATTCGGCGGTGGCGCTGCCTTCATCCGGCCCGTCCGACGCGTCCGGCAGCGCCATGCGGCTCGCGCCCGTGGAAGATGCGCACGTCACGCTGCCCACCGCCGTGTTCTTCAATACCGACGAACACACCCGCGAATTCGGCCGGGCGGCGCTGGCCGCCTATATCGACGGTTTCGACGGGCGCCTGATGCGCTCAATGAAGAGCATCCTCGGCTCGCCGCTGGCGGAGAGCACGACGGATCTCGGCGACGGCAGCGCCATGCGCTATACGGACATCATCGCGATTTTCGTCGATCACCTCAAACGCAGCGCCGAGGCCTGCGCCGGGGAGCCGATCGAGCGGGCCGTGCTGGGCCGGCCGGTCTTCTTCGTCGACGAGGATCCGCGCGCCGACAAGCTTGCGCAGGACCAGCTCGAAGCGGCCGCGCGCGCGGTGGGATTCCGCGAGATTCAGTTCCAGTACGAACCCATTGCGGCCGCGTTCGACTACGAATCGCGGCTGACGGAAGAGGGGCTCGTGCTGGTGGCGGATATTGGCGGCGGCACGTCGGACTTCTCGCTCGTGCGCGTGGGGCCGGCGCGCGTGCAGCGGCTCGAACGCAAGGGCGATGTCCTCGCGCACCATGGCGTCCATGTTGCGGGCACCGATTTCGACCGCCGTGTCGAACTGGCGACGATCCTGCGCGAACTGGGTTATCAGTCGCTTGACCCGGAAGGCCGCGAGATACCGAATCGCGTGTACTTCGACCTCGCGACGTGGCATCTGATCAATACGGTCTATACCCCGAAGCGTGCCGCCGACCTCAAGCTGATGCGTCACCTGTATCGCGACGCGCGGCATCACGACCGCCTGATGCGCGTGGTCGAGCAGCGTCTGGGTCACGCGCTGGCGGCGCGCGGCGAGGAGGCGAAGATCGGCGTGTCGGCGGGCGGCGAGACCCTGATCGATCTGGAGGCCGTGGAGCCGGATCTGCGGCTCGCCTTCGACAACGCCGAACTAATCGAGGCGGGCCGCGAAGAAACGCGCCGCATCGTGGAGGCCGCGCGCGAGACGGTGCAGGCGGCAGGCGTGAGGACTGCCGACGTGGGCGCGCTCTATTTCACGGGCGGTTCCACGGGCCTCCTGTTCCTGACCGAGGCGCTTGCTGAGGCGTTCCCGCAGGCGCGCCCGGTGTTCGGCGATCGCCTCGCGAGCGTGGCGACGGGTCTTGGCATTCACGCGCAGCGCCTGTTCGGCTGAAGCGCGGATAAGAAAAACCCCACCTTCCGGAAGAAGCATGGGGTTTTTCGGTAAGCTTGCCATCAGGATCCCGTTGGCGGGATCCTGACGGATGCTGAAAACAGCGCGCTTAGACCGGCTTGATGTTCGCAGCTTGCTTGCCCTTCGGGCCCGTGCGAACTTCGAACTGCACCTTTTGGTTTTCTTGCAGCGTCTTGAAGCCGTCGACTTTGATTTCCGAGAAGTGCGCGAAGAGATCTTCGCCGCCGCCGTCCGGCGTGATGAAGCCAAAGCCCTTAGCGTCGTTGAACCACTTGACGGTACCGGTTTCCATATTACTTTCCTAAAGATGAATTGAGGCCGAAGCCAGAGAGGTGCACGAAAATCAAGGAAGGGGTATGGGACCAGCCGGAGTACCGTTGATGGGCGAACTACGAAAGACCTATTCACACTCGCCGCTTGAAATCCTGCCCGAACTTTATACGGCTAATTGCCCCGAAGGTCAACAGAAAGTCCAGAATCTCAATGTTTTTTTACGTTAGGGTCGAAACGAGAGCTTACAAACCTTGCTCGATCACCGTTTTTTTGTAGGGGGTCTGCAGATTTTTGACGTGTTTTGGCAGTGCAACCGTTAAACTACGCGCCGCGCAAAGGTTGCGCCTTTGGGTGCAATCGATGCATTGCGCGCAGTTGCGATATCTATAAAAAACCGCCCGTACAACAGACGGGGCTCCCGGTGTCGAACTGCTCTTGAAACAGGAGAAGACGTGAAAAGTTCTATTCAACGGAACATCGGCCCGTTTGCGCTGATGTTTACGGGCCTCGGCTCGATCATCGGTTCGGGCTGGCTGTTCGGCG
>NZ_JBANLK010000082.1:0-18091 GCF_054968425.1 Paraburkholderia sp. AV2 | reverse complement strand
TGGGCAGCACGCGCCACGCCGAAGCGTTGGCCGTGCGGTTCAGGTTGAAGCCGAAGTCCATTCAGGCGTCTCCCTGGCGGAGCGTAGTGCAATTCGCATCGATACCGGGCTCACGGCCCGGCTGTGACAAATCGAGGAAGGCAAGGCGCATGGGCACAAATACTCGTTGGCGTTGATCAAGCGTGCGGCGTGGGCGCCGCCGCACACACTGTGCGCAGCTACCGGCGTCCCCCGGCACCTGCGCCCTGGCAGCAACCTTTGCAGGCTTGCCCTGATTTGAAGGGAACGACACTACACAACCTTTGTGACAGATACAACCTCGCCTTTCGTGAACAGCGACGCTTTGGCCGCCCTGCCTCGAACCGGCCGGCAAGCCGCCCGCCGTCCCGCGCCCGGGCTCGGGTCCGTCCCGCCGTCGCGTACGCGCCACAAGCGCACGGAGCCGGCTCGCGCGAAGTCCCGAGCGCAGACAGACCGCGGCACAACTACCGCAAAAGTGCAGCCGAAGTGCGGTCAGGCCCGCTCAACGAGGGGTCGCGGGCCCGATTCGAGCGGTAAAATCGCGGCGTGACGGCGGATGCGAGGCGACGGCAAAAAGCGACTGCAACCGCGCTGAAACCCGCCGCATCCGCTGGCCGCGCCGCCTGTCGCCGCCCCACGCCCATCCACGATTCCCAAGGCCGATGAACCGGAGACTCTTGCGTCAGACAGCCGGCCCCCTCGGGGTCATGGCAGTGGCGATTCTCTGCTGGATCGTGGCGAGTCTGCTTGCCGACCGCATGGTCCGCCAGGAGCTCGATACGGCGCTCGCCATGCAACGGCAGGTGTCGCGCTCGGTCGTGGACAGCATGGCCGAAGTGATCGCGAGCGACCTTTCGATGACGCGCGCGATTCCGGCCACGATGGCGCAGACGCAGGTGGTCGAGAAGGCGCTGGCCGAGTCTGCGCGCTACGCCGCGATGCCCCAGTCGACGGAACTCGCGCGGCGCACCGAACTGCAGAGCACGCCCGCGCTTCTCTCCGTGGACCGCTTTCTGCACGAAGCCCAGGGTTTCTCCGGCCTCGACGCCATCTGGCTCGTCAATGCCAACGGCATCTGCATCGCATCGAGCAATGCGCTCGACAAGCTCTCCTACGTGGGCGTGGACATGCACGCCCGCGCGTACCTGAGCGATACCCTGCTCGGCGCCTTCACGGAAACCTATGGCGTCGGCATGTCGAGCGGCGAGCCCGGCATCTTCGTCGCCGCGCCCGCTTACGACGATGGCTTGCTGGTCGGCGCCGTGGTGGCCAAGGTCAGCATCTCGCGGCTACGGCACTGGGTCACGCGTCCGGGCACGTTCGTTTCGGACAACAACGGCGTCGTCATCATGGCTCACGACAGCGCGCTGGAGGGCCTCGTGCTGCCAGGCTCCCACGTCGAGGAAATGAACGCCGTCGACCGGGTGAACACCTATCTGCGCGAGCGCTTCTCCGAGGTCGCGCTGCGCTCGGCCGAGCAGGACGTGCTCGGCGAGGCGCCCTGGATGCCGCGCGCCCAGGCCGCCGAGATGGTCGAGCTGCCCGGCCGGCCGGCGCCCGCCCTCTACGAATGGCGCGGCGGCCTCAATTCCGGGCTCTCGGCGCATCTCGTCGATCCGCTGAACGCCTGGCCCGAACTGCTCGCGAACCGCCGTCGCGACCAGATCCTGATCTTCCTGACGCTCGCGGGCACGGCGGCGCTCGCGGCCGTGATCTCGGTGTCGTGGGTGCGCGAGCGGCGGCTGCACCGCGCGAGCCGCGACCTCGCCGAGCAGTTGCAGTCGGCCAATGCGATGCTCGCGGCCGAGGCGCGCGTGGATGCGCTCACGGGTGCGCTTTCGCGCCGCTACTTCCTCGATCTGCTGCGCCGCGAAATCGAGCGCGCCTACGCGAGCGGCACGACCCTGTGCATGGCGATCGCCGACCTCGACTACTTCAAGCAGATCAACGACCGCTTCGGCCACCCGGCCGGCGACCGCGCGCTCAAGCATTTCGTGGAAACCTGCCGGACCGGACTGCGCTCCGACGACGCCGTGGGTCGCCTCGGCGGCGAAGAGTTCGGCATTCTGCTGCCCGCGACCTCGCTCTCGACCGGCCGCGAGGTGATCGAGCGGCTGCGCCAGAAGGTGAAGACAAGCGCCTGCCCGGAGCTGCCGGCCGATTCGAACCTGAGCGTGAGCATCGGCATCACGGAACTGGCGGTGACCCAGGATCTGCCGGAGCGGCTGATGAGCCGCGCCGACCTCGCGCTCTATATGGCGAAAGCGGGCGGCCGCGACCGCTGCGAGGCCATGCCCGCCGACGGCGCCACGCCGCCGCGCGCCACTGCCGAGACCTGGTAGCCGCCACTTCGAACCGGGCCTCGCTGCGGGGTCCGCCCGGGGGAAGGGAAACAACGCGGTATCATCGAATGAACGCCCGCGCCGCACCCGGCGGCGCGCCATGCGAGCCTGTTCGCCCCCCACGGCAGGCTCTGGCTCAGGAGCGCGCACAGCACCGCGCCGTTCCGCTCAATCTGGAGGTATCGCATGAAGGGAAATCTGGTCATCGTCTGCCGCGATCAGGATGCTCACGCATTCGACCAGTTAATGGTCGAGTACGGCGCGTTCCAGACGCGCCTGTCCTCGACCGCCTGGTATCTGAAACTCGACGCCGCGCCCGAGCTGATTCAGGAAGAAATACTCGCGCGCCTCGGAAGGTACACGACGCACTACATCTTCGAGGCTGGCACCGTCACCTACAACACCGTCGACAGCGAAGCGGCAGCGGCACTCGACACGCTCTTCTCCGCGTAATTTTCGCCAGCGCGCTTCACCGCAGCGCTTCACCGCAGCGCCTCGCCGCAGGCCGCCGCACCGGGCCGCGACACGTTCACCAGGCGTGCGCTGCCTCGGCAACGGTGCGCTGCACCACTTCCTCCGGAAACGTCATGCGCACGGCAAGGCCGCCGCCTTCGCCGTTGCCGATCTGCAATTCGCCGCCCGCGCGCCGCACGAGGCGCTCGACGATCGCAAGACCCAGGCCGCTATGCCCGTTGCCGCCCCGCGCGGGGTCGAGCCGCACGAACGGCCGGCTCGCGCGCGTCAGATCCGGGGCCGCGATGCCATTGCCGTGGTCGCGCACCGTCAGCGTATAGCCGTCCGGTCCGAACGAGGTTTCGATCACGACCGGCGGCGCGCCGTAGGCATGCCCGTTATCGAGCAGATTCGACACCACCCGGTCGAGCGTCGCGGCAGGCAGGCGGAAGTCGCTGCCGGCGGCAAGCCGCATCTGGATGGACGCGCTCTCGCCCGTCCCCGTCGTCCGGTAATTGCGCACGATGCGCTCGCACTGCGCGTCCACCTCGACCGGCTCGCTGCGGTCCGCGCCGTCGTGCGCGAACACCAGGAACTGGTCGACGATATGCGCCATCGACTCCACGTCGCGCACCACGCCGTCGCGCGCCTTGGCTTCGTCCATCATCTCGGCGCGCAGGCGCAGACGCGCGAGCGGCGTCTTCAGATCGTGCGCCACGCCGGCCAGCATCACGGCGCGGTCGTGCTCGGTGCGCTCCACCTCCTTCACCATCTGGTTGAAGCCGTGCGTGAGCAGGCGCAGTTCGCGCGGGCCCCGCTCGCGCAGCGGCGGCACCGGCTCGCCGCGCCCGAAGCGCGCCACGGCCTGCGCCAGCAGGCGCAACGGCTTTTGCAACGTCCAGGCCGCCACCAGCGCCGCGATCACGGCTGCCGAGAAAATAATGACCAGCCACGGAATCATGCGGTCGATCGCGGGCCGCATGATCCGCAGCGGCTGGACCGGCACGACGATCCAGCGCGCGTCCTGCGGGCCGCGCACCCAAAGCGTGGGCGGATGCCCCGGTGGACCGACGCGCACGTCGGTGCCCGACGGCATGCGGTCGCGCACTTCGTCGACGAAACGGCGCAGCGGTTCGGGAATATTGGCGTTGTCCGGCGGCACCACGGCGCTCGCCGGATCGACGAGCTGCACGCGCGAAGGCAGCGGCTGGTCAGGCTCGCGCGCGACGTGCTGGCGCACGGCATCCACGAGAAAAGCGGCCTCTTCCACGGCGTAACGCGTCTGCATCTGGTTGCGGTCGAGCCGCATCAGCGCGAACCACGCTACGTGAGAGAGCAGGAGAACGCCGACGAAAAGCAGCGCGAGCCGCCCGAACAGCGAATCAACCGGGCGTCGCATGGCTCGCCTGCTCGCCGTCCGGCACGAACACGTAACCGCGGCCGCGCACCGTCTGGATGAAGCGCGGCGTGGAAGGATCGGTTTCGAGAATACGCCGCAGGCGCCACACCTGAACGTCGATACCGCGGTCGGTGCCGTCGTATTCGGGACCGTGCAGCAGTTCGAGCAGGCGCTCGCGCGTGAGCGTGCGCATGGGGTGATTCACGAAAATCTTCAGGAGCGCGAATTCGCTGCCCGACAGCATGATGGGCTTGCCTTCCTGCTGCAGCGTGCGCGACTGGAAATCGAGCGTGAAGCGGCCGAACGTGAACGGTTCGCGCTGCTCCGGCGCCGCCGCCGACGGCACCGTGCGGCGCCGGCGCAGCACGGCCTGCACGCGCGCGAGCAGTTCGCGCGGATTGAACGGCTTGCCGAGATAGTCGTCGGCACCGAGTTCGAGGCCGACGATGCGGTCCACGTCGTCGGCGCGCGCCGTGAGCATGATGACCGGGATGTCGTCGCCCGACGCGCGCAGCTTGCGCAGCGCGGTCAGCCCGTCCACGCCCGGCATCATGAGGTCGAGCACGATCAGGTCGGGACGCTCGCGCTCGAGGCGCCGCTCCAGCGAGCCGGCGTCGTGCAGCACCGACACTTCCATTCCCTGGCGCGCCAGATAGTCGCGCAGCAGGTCGCGTAGTTCGAGGTCGTCGTCGACGACAAGGATTTGAGTAGCCATGGGATGAAGTTTAACGCGCACGCAGATGCCCTTTTCTTACGGCAGGGCACTTTGGGTTACGGGGTGTTACGGCGAAAGGCTCAAGTAATGTTGCGTAATGACATGGGGCCGCCAAGTAACACGCGAGGCAGAGGCGCCCGATACGCTAGGGTCACCGGATGCGGCAATAGCACTTTGCAGGGAGCGCCGCGCCTCACCGGATAAAACCCTTCACGGATTTGTCAGGAGCATCACCATGTACAAGAAGACCTCGCGCTTTCTCGCGATCGCCGCCGCTTCGCTCGCCCTCACCATGGGCGTCGCTCAGGCCCAGACGCCGCCCCCGGGCGGCCCCGATGGCCCCGGCATGCATCACATGCATGACGGCGGCTTCATGATGGGCCTCAAGAAGCTGCACGACAAGCTGAACCTGAACGCCGATCAGGAAAAGCAGTGGCAAGCCGCGCTCGACACGATGAAGCAGAACCACGAGCAGATGCGCAAGATTCACGAGCAGCTCAAGCAGCAGTTTGAGTCGATGAAGAATCAGCCGATCCTCGACATGAACGCGCTGCACGCCGCGCATCAGCAGGCCGAGCAGCAAAGCGCGCAACTGCGCGGACAGGGCGCCCAGGCCTGGCTCGCGTTCTATAACGGCCTGAACGACCAGCAGAAGACCACCGTCAGCACGGCACTCAAGGAGCACTTCGCGAAGATGGAGCAGTTCCGCGAGAAGATGCGCCAGCACTGGCAGCAGCACCACGGCGCAGCATCGGCGCCGGCTGGGCAGTAAGCGCCTGCGCCCGGGCGGCGGTTATGCCGCCCGGGGTCGATTTTGGGGTCGATCCGGTGTCGAAAGCCGGTCCGGAACCGGCTCCCGAGCGACCACCGGCCAGAACGCCAAAAAGCGAAGCGCCGCGGAGCCGATCCGCGGCGCTTTTTCTTTGCCTGTCAGGCGTGCGGCCGATACGGCCGGCGCACGCACCGCCCTATCAGGCCAGGTCGAACAGCAGGACTTCGGCCTTCTCGCCATTCGCGAGCGTCACGGCCTCCTCGGCCTCGATCATGGCCGCGTCGCCCGCGCCGAGACGCTCGCCGTTCACCTCCAGCGCGCCGCGTGCAACATGCACGTACACGCGCCGTCCGGCAGGCACGGCGTACTGCGCGCGCTCGGCGCCATCGATCAACCCCGCGTAGATCGAGGCGTCCGACTGCACCGTCACCGAGCCGTCGCGCCCGTCGGGAGACGCCACCACACGCAGGCGGCCGCGCTTGTCGTCGTCGGAGAAGCGCTTCTCCTCGTAGCCCGGCGCCCCGCCGCGCTCGCGGGGCAGCAGCCAGATCTGCAGCAGATGGACCTCGTCCTCGCGCGAGCCGTTGAACTCGCTGTGCATCACGCCGGTGCCCGTGCTCATGCGCTGCACGTCGCCCGGCCGGATCGTCGAGCCGTTGCCCATGCTGTCGCGGTGCGCGAGCGCGCCTTCGAGCACGTAGGTGACGATTTCCATGTCGCGGTGGCCGTGCGCGCCGAACCCCTGGCCGCCCGCGATGCGGTCGTCGTTGAGCACCCGGAGCGCGCCGTAGTGGACATGCTCCTCGTCATGGTAGTCCGCAAACGAAAAGCTGTGGAACGAGTCGAGCCAGCCGTGGTTGGCGTGGCCGCGTTCGTCGGCATGGCGGATAGTCAGCATGAAAATCTCCGTGTGGCGTTTCGATACCCAAATGTAAGGGTGACCCTCGCGCACGACAATCCACACCCGCGCACCGGATCGTTTCGCCGGCAACATCAATGGGACGCCGCGCTCGGCCTGACTCCCGCAGCCGGCCACCATCCCGCCTGTCTAGCCGGGTTTGACCGGTTTGGCTGACAGCCCCCCGGCTTCGGGTAAAATATCGCGCTTTTCGGCCGGTGCGTCGTCCGCCCAGCGGCCCACGCCGCACGGGCAGCCCGGTCGGCTTGCCCCGGGCGTCCCGCGCCACCCGCCCGACCCCGCATTTTTGGCCGCCTGAAATGGCGGCAACCGGCCACGAGCCGGCCGGCCGCGCGTCGGCGGCGCCTTGCAGGTCCACCCCGAGGTACAACCCCGAGAGGTCCGCCCCAAGGCACGCCCGCATCGTCCGTATCAGGAGAGAGATGAAGAAGTTCGCAGTGTGCGTCGCACTCGCACTCGTGGCGGGCAGCGCCGCCGCCAGGGATTGGAAGACCGTGCGCATCGGCGTGGACGCCAGTTACCCGCCGTTCGAGTCGAAGGCGCCCAACGGCCGGATCGTCGGCTTCGACGTGGACCTGACCCAGGCGCTGTGCGCGCGCATGAACGTCAAGTGCGTCTGGGTCGAAAACGATCTCGACAGCATCATCCCCGCGCTGAAGGCCCGCAAGTTCGACGCGATCGTGTCGTCGCTGAGCGTCACCGACCAGCGCCGCCAGCAGATCGACTACTCCGGCAAGATGTTCGACGCCCCCGCGCGCATGCTCGCGAAGGCCGGCTCGCCGCTCCTGCCCACGCCGGAATCGCTCAAGGGCAAGACCGTCGGCGTCGAGCAAGGCTCGACTCAGGAAGCCTATGCGAAAGCCCACTGGGCCGCCAAAGGCGTAAACGTGGTGTCGTACCAGAACCAGGACGAGGTCTATCAGGACCTGATATCAGGCCGCCTCGACGCGACGCTGCAAGACGAAGTCCAGGCGGACTTCGGGTTCCTGAAGACGCCGCGCGGCAAGGGTTACGCCTGGGCCGGGCCGGCAGTGGAAGACCCGAAAACGATAGGCGACGGCACCGCGATCGGCCTGCGCAAGGAAGACGCCGACCTGAAGGCGAAATTCAACGCGGCGCTGGCGTCGATCCACCAGGACGGCACGTTCGACCGGATTGCGAAGCAGTACTTCGATTTCGATATCTACCAAGGCAAGTAAGCACCAAACGCCGTTGAACGGCAGTGCCCGGGGCGGGACCCGATGGACCGGTTCCGGGCTTCGTATACAGTGACAGCCTTCGTGACGAGCCTCGTCAAGGACCCTTCTATGTTGCTTCAAGGCTACGGCCCGCTGATCCTCGCCGGCACCTGGCAGACCGTCAAACTCTCGGTGCTGTCGCTCGTGCTGTCGTTCCTGCTCGGGCTCCTCGGTGCGGCGGCGAAACTCTCGAAGAACCGCGTCGCCAGCGGCGCGGGCACCGTCTACACCACGCTGATCCGCGGCGTGCCCGATCTCGTGCTGATGCTGCTGCTCTTCTACAGCCTGCAGATCTGGCTGAACGACCTCACCGACGCGCTCGGCTGGGACCAGATCGACATCGATCCGTTCGTCGCCGGCGTGATCGTGCTGGGCTTCATCTACGGCGCGTACTTCACGGAGACTTTCCGCGGCGCCTTCCTCGCCGTGCCGCGCGGCCAGCTCGAAGCCGGCCACGCCTACGGCATGACGAACTGGCAGGTGTTCCGCCGCATCATGTTCCCGCAGATGATGCGCTTCGCGCTGCCGGGCATCGGCAACAACTGGCAGGTGCTCGTAAAGTCGACGGCGCTCGTTTCGATCATCGGTCTTGCCGACGTCGTCAAGGCGAGCCAGGACGCCGGTAAGGGCACCCTGCGCTTTTTCTTCTTCACGCTGCTCGCGGGCGCGATCTATCTCGTCATCACGACCGTCTCGAACTTCGTGCTGATGTATCTGGACCGCCGCTACTCCACGGGCGTGCGCAAGGCAGACCTCTGAGCGGATCCGGAACAACAAGGCCAAGAACATGCAAGACCTGATCCAGTTGATCCAGCAGTACTGGCGCAACTATCTCTATACCGACGGCTATCACTTCACGGGCGTCGCCATCACGCTGTGGCTGCTCGTGGTGTCGATCGGCCTCGGCTTCTGTCTTTCGGTGCCGCTCGCGGTCGCGCGCGTCTCGAAGAGGAAGTGGCTCTCGGGGCTCGTGTGGCTCTACACGTACATCTTCCGCGGCACGCCGCTCTACGTGCAGTTGCTGCTCTGCTACACCGGCCTCTACAGCCTCGACATCGTCCGTAACCACACACTCACGGCCGAATTCTTCCGTAGCGGCATGAACTGCACGCTGCTCGCGTTCACGCTCAACACCTGCGCGTACACCACCGAGATCTTCGCCGGTGCGATCAAGGCGACGCCCTATGGCGAGATCGAGGCCGCCCGCGCCTACGGCATGTCGCAGTTCACGCTGTACCGCCGCGTGATCCTGCCTTCGGCCCTGCGCCGCGCACTGCCCTATTACAGCAATGAAGTCATCCTGATGCTGCACGCGACCACCGTGGCGTTCACGGCCACGGTGCCGGACATCCTGAAGATCGCGCGCGACGTCAATTCGGCCACCTACCAGACGTTCACCGCGTTCGGCATCGCCGCCCTGCTGTACCTGACCATTTCGTTCACGCTCGTGTGGCTGTTCCGCCAGGCCGAGCGCCGCTGGCTCGCGTACCTGCGACCTCAAGGCAAGTGAGCCCGCATCGAGGATTTTGATGAATTCCCAGAAGCAAAAGCTGTTCGTCGATGCCCTGCACAAGCAGTACGGCGACCATGAAGTGCTCAAAGGCGTTTCGCTGCAGGCCAACGCCGGCGACGTGATCAGCGTGATCGGCTCGTCCGGCTCCGGCAAGAGCACGATGCTGCGCTGCATTAATTTTCTGGAGCAGCCCAATGCGGGCCGCATCGTCGTCGACGGCGAAGAAGTCCTCACACGCCAGAACGGGCGGACGGGCGCGCTGCAGGCGGCCGACCCGAAGCAGTTGCAGCGCGTGCGCACGAAGCTCGCAATGGTGTTCCAGCACTTCAATCTGTGGGCCCACATGACGGTGCTGGAAAACGTCGTGGAAGCGCCCGTGCACGTGCTGGGCATGCCGCGCCGCGAGGCCGAAGAGCGCGCGCGCGAATACCTCGAAAAAGTGGGTCTCGCGCCGCGCGTGGAAAAGCAGTATCCGTCGCATCTTTCGGGCGGCCAGCAGCAGCGCGTGGCGATTGCGCGCGCGCTCGCCATGCACCCGGACGTCATGCTGTTCGACGAGCCCACCTCGGCGCTCGATCCGGAGCTCGTGGGCGAAGTGCTGAAGGTGATGCAGAAGCTCGCCGAGGAGGGCCGCACGATGATCGTCGTCACGCACGAGATGGGTTTCGCGCGCAACGTCTCGAATCACGTGATGTTCCTGCACCAGGGGCGTGTCGAGGAAGAGGGCCACCCGTCCGAAGTGTTCGGCAATCCGAAAAGCGAACGCCTGCGGCAGTTCATTTCGGGCAGCCTCAAGTAGGCCGGAACCCGATGTAGTCAAACCCGTACTTCAAGGCGCTTTCGGCGCCTTTTCTTTTGCCCTTCCGCCGCGCCCGACGTCCCACATTTTCGACGTCTCAAGAACCGCTCCGCCGCTGTTTCGTCCTACTACCGGCGACGCGACGCGTCAATAGTGGCAATCCTGAGCGCCGCTTCGCGCGCGCCGCAAATCCCTTGTCTGACAAGGCACTACGCGTCGTTACCCCGGCGTTTCGCGTGCCGGGCACAATGACGCCGATAATTTCGGTCGCCACGGTCGTTCTTTTTTGCTAAATTAGTAACCAAAGTAGCAAAACAACACAGCTAAAAAGTAGTTTCACTTCAAAGAAGAACCAGCAACATCAGTCAGGAGACCAGCAAGACGCTTCGTTCAGATGCCTGGAGAATGCCCGGCAGCCGCCCGGCAAGCATCTGGATCCCCCTTGAGCGCCCTCTTTCCGCGAGTGCGACCTTTGCCCGCTGCGATCACGCGCGGACACTTTTCGCAGTGCTTAGGTAGAACGTTCGGGGGTGGACAACGGAAGGAATGGATAACGGCACGCGTTCCGATCGAACGGGTGCGCAAAGAACAGCGACATCAACGTTTTCACGCTGCTGCGAGAGGCGCGTATTGGTGCGGTATCCGAAAGGATCCGCACCATTTTTTTTGTGCCGGCGTATTTTGTACCAGCGTGTACCCGCGCCTGTCCTCGCGCGCGGCACACAAGAGCGCACGGGCCGCACAGGCGGCCCGGCGAGCCGAAGCTCAGACAGCCGCTTCGTTCTCTTCGCCCGTGCGGATGCGGATCACGCGCTCGACGTCGGTGACGAAGATCTTGCCGTCGCCGATCTTGCCCGTGCGCGCCGCGCCGATGATCGCGTCGATCACCTGGTCGGCCTGGTCGTTCGCGACCACCACTTCGATCTTCACCTTCGGCAGGAAATCGACCACGTATTCGGCACCGCGATACAGCTCGGTGTGGCCCTTCTGGCGGCCGAAGCCCTTGACCTCGGTGACGGTCAGGCCCGTCAGGCCGACTTCGGCGAGTGCCTCGCGCACTTCGTCGAGCTTGAACGGTTTGATGACGGCAGTAATGCGTTTCATGGCGGACCTCGTCTCGTATCGGGTTGTCGTGTCGGTAGAAAAATCGTAAGCGATGCCGGGAATTCTACGCTGCGCGCGCGGCACTCACGGCGCCGCCGCCGTGTCGGGCACGCGCTCGAGATCCGCCAGCCAGACCGCGGACTCGGAATCGCTCGGCGCGCGCCAGTCGCCGCGCGGCGAAAGCGAACCGCCCGACCCCACTTTCGGCGCGTTCGGGATGCAACTGCGCTTGAACTGGCTCTGGCGGAAGAAGCGGTCGAGGAAAATACGCAGATTGCGCTTGATAGCCGCCAGATCGTACTGATTGCGTACGACCTTCGCGTTCTCGGGCCACGCGCCCTGCTCTCGGTCGCCCCACGCGTGCTGCGCCAGAAACGCGACCTTCGCGGGCGTAAAGCCGAAGCGCAGCGTGTAGTAAAGATTGAAGTCCTGCAGCTCGTACGGCCCGATCACGCTCTCGGTTTTCTGCTCGGGCGCGCCGTTGGCCTTGCCGGGAATCAGCTCGGGGCTGATGTCGGTGTCGAGAATCGCTTCGAGCACGTCCGAGCCGCTTTCGCCTATCTGCCCGGTCTCCGCCACCCAGCGCACGAGGTGCGTGATCAGCGTCTTGGGTACGCTCGCGTTCACGTTGTAGTGCGACATATGATCGCCCACGCCATACGTGCACCAGCCGAGCGCCAGTTCGGACAGATCGCCCGTCCCGATCACGATGGCGTGATTGAAGTTCGCGAGCCGGAATAGATGATTCGTGCGCTCGCCGGCCTGCACGTTCTCGAAGGTGATGTCGTAGCTTTCCTTGCCTTCGGAATATGGATGGCCAAGGTCTTCGAGCATCTGCATGCAGCTCTTGCGGATGTCGATCTCCGCGGCGGTGGCACCCACCAGCTCCATCAGCTGGCGCGCCTGGCGCAGCGTGCGCTCGCTCGTCGCGAAGCCGGGCATCGTATACGCGAGGATGTTCGCGCGCGGCAGGCCGAGCCGGTCCATCGCCTTGGCGCAGACGAGCAGCGCGTGCGTCGAGTCGAGCCCGCCCGACACGCCGATCACCACCTTCTTGATGCCGCTCTGCGAAAGCCGCTGCACGAGCGCCTGCACCTGGATGTTGTAGACCTCGTTGCAACGTTCGTCGCGGCGCTTCGGGTCGGCCGGCACATACGGGAAGCGTTCGACGCGGCGCACGAGCGGCAGCGCCGGCGCCTCCCACGCGCCTTGTTGCGGCACCTCGCAGCGGATCACGCGAAACTTTCCGATCTCGTCGTAATGACGGCGAATCGAGTCGCCGAACGTGGTCTGGCGCATACGTTCCTGCGTAAGCCGTTCGAGATCGACATCGGCAACGATGAGGTGAGAATCGTCGAGAAAACGTTCCGACTGGGCGAGCAGCTCGCCGTTCTCGTAGACGAGCGCCTGGCCATCCCAGGCCATATCGGTCGTGGACTCGCCCTTGCCCGCCGAGGTGTAGAGATACGCGGCGAGGCAGCGGGCCGACTGCTGCGCAACGAGCTGATGCCGGTAGCCGGCCTTGCCGACCACCACGTTCGACGCCGAAAGATTCACGAGCACCGAGGCGCCGGCAAGCGCCGCGAACGACGACGGCGGGATCGGCACCCACACGTCCTCGCAGATCTCGACATGAAAGCGCAGGCCCGGCACGGCCGGCACGTCGAACAGCAGCGACGCGCCGAACGGCACGTCCTCGCCGGCGAGCCGCACCGTATCGGTGCGCGCGCAATCGGCGGCGCTGAACTGGCGCGGCTCGTAGAACTCGCCGTAGTTCGGCAGATAACTCTTCGGCACCACGCCCGCAACGCGGCCGCCGGCCACCACCACGGCGCAGTTGAAGAGCGTCTGGCCCGCGCGCACCGGCATGCCGACGATCATCGCGAGCGGCAGCGCGGCCGATGCCTCGACGAGCGTTTCGAGCGCGCGCTCGCACGCATCGAGCAGCGCCTTCTGGTGAAAGAGGTCGTCGCAGGTGTAAGCGGAAATACCCAGTTCGGGAAACGCCACGAGCGCGGCGCCCCTTTCGGCGGCCTCGCGCGCGAGCGCGAGCGTTTCGCCCGCGTTGAACGCCGGATCGGCCACGCGGCAGCGCGGCACGCCCACGGCCACGCGCGCGAAACCGTGCGTGTAGAGATTGAAGAAGCGCTCTTTCATTTCGATAACCCTGGAGGCACGCGCGGGCGGCCTGTGTCGATTGCGGGCCCGAGCGCCGACGCCAGCGCGACGGCCCTCACCCGTTCGGGACGTTTGCTTTACCATGACCGTTTGCCGCAGCGGCGCCTCTGGAGTCCCAGTGGAAGTCCTGGCGCCGCGCAAGCCTTATCGGACAGGCACGCACGTTGAACAAGGAACATCTCAATTATCGCACGGGCATCCTCGGCTCACCGGCCGAGGTGGATGCGGGCGAATGGAACGCGCTGCTCGCGCGCCAGGCGCAGCCAACGCCCTTTTTGCGCCACGAATTCCTCACGGCCCTGCACGCCACGCGCTGCGCGACGCCCGAGGCCGGCTGGGCGCCGCAGTTCGTCACGCTGACCGACGAGCGCACGGGCCGCCTCGCGGCGGCCGCACCCGTTTATCTGAAAGGTCACTCGTACGGCGAATACGTGTTCGACTGGGCCTGGGCCGACGCCTACAAGCGCAACGGGATCGAGTACTACCCGAAGCTGCTCTGCGCGGTGCCGTTCACGCCGGTACAAGGCACGCGCCTGATCGCCGCCGACGAAACCGCGCGCCGCCACCTCGCCGCGACGCTGCTGGCCTTTGCCGAGCAGGCGGACGTCTCGTCGTTGCACGTGCTCTTTCCCACCACGGAGGATGCCAATGCGCTGACCGATCTCGGCATGATGCAGCGCGAAGGCGTGCAGTTTCACTGGCTCAACCCGGGCTATCGCGACTTCGACGAATTCCTCGCGACGCTCGAACAAAAGAAGCGCAAGAACATTCGCGCGGAGCGGCGCAAGGTGCGCGACGCCGGCGTGACCCTGAGGCGCGTGCGCGGCGAAGACATCCGCGACGAGGACTGGCGCTTCTTCAGCCGGTGCTACCGGCAGACTTACCGCGAGCATTTCTCGACACCCTATCTGAACCTCGACTTCTTCCGCATGATCGGCGCGTCGATGCCGGAGAACCTCCTGCTCGTGATCGCCGAATACGACGGCAAGCCGATCGCAAGTTCGCTGGTGGTCTATCAGCGCGGAGAGAATGGCGACGGCGGCACCCTGTACGGCCGCTACTGGGGCGCGCTCGAACACGTGCCCTGCCTGCACTTCGAGACGGCCTACTATCAGCCGCTGGAATTCTGCATCGAGGAAGGGCTGGCGGTGTTCGAAGGCGGTGCGCAGGGCGAACACAAGATGGCGCGCGGATTCATGCCCACCGTCACGCGCTCCGCGCACTGGCTCGCGCATCCCGCCTTTGCCGACGCGGTCGCGCGCTTTCTGGCGAGCGAGACGAACCACATTCATGCTTACGTGCACGAGTTGAACGAGCACAATCCGTTTCGCTCATGACCCGCTCTCTCGCGACAACACGCTCAGCGCCGTGGTTCCTCTATCTGCTCGAATGCGCCGATGGCAGCGTCTACACCGGCATCGCCACCGATGTCGCCGCGCGGTTCGCGCAGCACGCGAGCGGCACGGGCGCGCGCTACACGCGCTCGCGCAAGCCGGTGCGGGTGCTGGCTTCGTTCGAGCTGGCCGGCCGCGCCGAGGCGTCGAGCGCCGAATACTGGGTGAAGCGGCTCACGCCGCGCGAGAAGCGCGCGCTCGCGGCGGGTGAGCGCACGCTTGAGTCGGTGTTGCCGGTGGCGGCGGAGCCTGCGGAAGACGAGGCCAAAACAGAGTCAGCCGTCAAATAATGGCCTGCAGCCCCTTGTCGGCAATGACGTTGAGCAGCTTGAGCGCCGGGCCGGCGGGCCGGGTTTCGCCTTGCTCCCACTTGCGCACGGTCGAAGCCGTGGTGTGCAGGTGGAGCGCGAACACCGGCTGACTAAACTTCAAGCCTTCGCGCAGACGCTTGATATCGGCGGCACTGAACTCCCGTACGGGTGGCGGGCAAATCGCGTCGAACTCGCGCATCGTTACCTTGCCGACCAAGCCTGCTTCATGGAGCTCGGCCAGGTCGCCACGCAGCGAATCAACAATCTTGCTCACATTGCACCTCCAATAACACGCCTGCCTGCAACGCCTTCTTCTCGTCCTGCGTGATGTTCGCGATTTCGCTTTTCGGGAACCCGTGCAGAAACACATAGCGACTGCCTATCCGGGCCGACAGCAAAGTCCGGTAGCCGGCCCGCTTGCCACCGCCGCCGGGGCGCGCCACCCGTTTCTTGTAGAGGAAGCCACCCAGGTTCGCGTCGACAAAACCGCATTCCATTTCCTTGACCGCCTTGCACAAGGCGGTATCGGACAGTTTCTCCTTCGCGTGCCACCGCGCAAAAACCCTCCGTTTGAGAAAGCGCGCCATATTCGTCCTCCGAAACTATACCCGTTACGGGCATAGTTTTCCGGTCCATGTTCAGCATTTCCCAGGGCACACCTTTAACTGACGAGTGCTGTTTCACTGCTCGTTCAGCGGTGTGCTCACCGGGTCGTGTGCGGTAGAAAGTAGCGGATGAACATCTCCGCGGACTTGTGCAGAGTCAACGCAATGAAAAAAGCCGCACTGCCTGAATGGCTAGTGCGGCTTTTCCTCAGCCCCACGCCCAGGCGCGAGGCGAACAAACAGGCTGCTTACTTCTTGAAGTTCGCGACGCCTTCGGTAATTTCCTTGTGCGCGGCGTCGATGCCGGCCCAGCCTTCCACCTTGACCCACTTGCCCTTCTCGAGCGACTTGTATTGCTCGAAGAAGTGCTTGATCTGGTCCATCAGGTATTGCGGCACGTCGTCGATCGACTTGATGTTGGCCGTCATCGGGCAGACCTTGTCGTGCGGCACGGCGATCAGCTTGGCGTCGACGCCCGACTCGTCGGTCATCTGCAGCATGCCGAGCGCGCGCGAGCGCACCACCGAACCCGCGAGCAGCGGGAACGGCGTGATCACGAGCACGTCGACGGGGTCGCCGTCGCCGGAAAGCGTTTGCGGAATGAAGCCGTAGTTCACCGGGTAGCGCATGCCCGTGCCGACAAAACGGTCGACGACGAGCAGGCCCAGATCCTTGTCGGCTTCGTACTTCACCGGGTCGCTTTGCGCGGGGATCTCGATGATCACGTTGAAGTCTTGCGGCAGATCCTTGCCGGCGGGGACGTTTGCGAAGCTCATGGGCACTCTCGGTTCAGAGGGAAAACCGGCGACTCCGCGCGCAAACTGGCTCGTGCGCGCCGTGCTGGCAAGGCGCGCCGGCGCGGAAACCGGACGTTAGAGGATGGCGTCATTATAGCCAATCGAGGGCGGCGGCCCCCTCAACGCCCCCGCGGCGCCCCCCGGCAAGGCCATGGACAAGGCGACGAGGAATACTATGAAGCGCGCTGCGAATAGCGCGATAATGGTCCGGCTGGCGCCGCCTGCGCTCCGACAGCTCAGCGACCGGGCCCAGCGACGTTTCCCGTTTTGCGTTTTCCTTTTCAGCGAGGCGCAGGCATGGACGAAGCGAAGCATTTCATCGACGGCGCGTGGCGCGCGCCGGCAGGCGGCGAAACGATCGCCGTGATCGATCCCTCCGACGGCGAGACGTTCGCGCGAATCGCGCGCGGCAATGCGGCCGACGTCGACACCGCCGTGAGCGCCGCCCGCCGCGCATTCGAAGGCGCATGGGGCGCCCTGAGCGCCGCCGAACGCGGCCGCGCGCTCGGCCGCCTCTCGGCGCTCGTCGCACAACATCAGGAGACGCTCGCGCAACTCGAATCGCGCGACACCGGCAAGCCGCTCAAGCAGGCGCGTGCCGACGCCGCCGCGCTCGCCCGCTATTTCGAGTTCTACGCGGGCGCCGCGGACAAGCTGCACGGCGAAACGCTGCCGTACCAGGCAGGCTACACGGTGCTGACCCTGCGCGAGCCGCACGGCGTAACGGGCCACATCGTCCCGTGGAACTACCCGATGCAGATCTTCGGCCGCAGCGTGGGTGCCGCGCTCGCGACCGGCAACGCGTGCGTCGTGAAGCCCGCCGAAGACGCTTGCCTCTCGGTCCTGCGCGTCGCCGCCCTCGCGCACGAGGCGGGCCTGCCGCCGGGCGCGCTCAACATCGTGACGGGCTACGGCCACGAAGCGGGCGCGGCGCTCGCGGCACATCCGGGCATCGACCACGTCTCGTTCACGGGCTCGCCGCAAACGGGCAAGCTCGTCGCGCAGATGGCGAACGAGAACCACGTGCCCGCCACGCTCGAACTGGGCGGCAAATCCCCGCAAATCGTTTTCGCCGACGCCGACTTCAATACGGCGCTGCCTTTTCTTGTCGGCGCGATCGTGCAAAACGCCGGGCAAACCTGCTCGGCAGGCAGCCGCGTGCTGATCGAGCGCGCGGCCTACGAGCCGCTGCTCGCGCGGCTCGCCTCGGCATTCGAAGCGCTGCGCGTGGGGCCCGCCTCGGCCGATCTTGAGTGCGGGCCGCTCATCAGCGAAAAGCAGCGCCGCCGCGTGCGCGCTTTCCTCGACGAAGCGGCGCACGAAGGCATCGCCACGGCGGCGGGGGGGGGGGGGGGGGCCGCGCCCCCCCCCCCCCCCCCCCCCCACCCCCCCCCCCCCCCCCCCCCCCCCCCCCCCCCCGGGGGGGCCCCCCCCCCCCCCCCCCCCCCGCCCCCCCCCCCCCCCCCCCCCCCCCCCCCGCCCGCGCCAACCCGACGAATGGGGCAGCCCGAGCGATCGCGGCGCGCCCACG
>NZ_JBANLK010000081.1:0-18596 GCF_054968425.1 Paraburkholderia sp. AV2 | reverse complement strand
CGCTGGCCGCCTGATCATGCCGTCCCGCCCGTACACCACTATTGACGATTGCTCGCATGTACCACCCCACTGCTGCACCATGCCGCGTGGCATGAAAAGAACGCTCGACGCCAGCCGCGCGAGCACCTTAATGTCTGCAGTCGGGCCCCGGTGGGTGAGTGTCGCGATCGAGGTTTTCGGTCTCCAATGCCCGTGCGAGGGCCGCGTGTGCGGCCGCCAGCTCCAGTGCAAATCGTTGCGCGGGCCGGCGGGGTATGCGCAGCCGTCGGCATATGACCTCACGATCGGCGTGCCAGAGATACACCATACGCAGCATGTCGCGATGCCGTGGATGTAATGTCTCCCAGGCCTTTGTGATCCTCGCGGCATCGATCCGATCGTACACACCACGCGCTGCGTTACCCCAATTCGCCAGACGCAGTCCGAGCGGTGCCGTAGCCATATTCCGGCTCATGACCGGCCTCCCGCGCCCTGCGGGCGCAGGTGTGCAGGCACGCGATAGCGCGCAGGATTCGCGAGGAACGCTTCGATGTCGGCTAGCCGCCATCCCACCAGGCGGCCACCGAGCTGGACAGCCGGCGGAAACGTGCCCGACTGCATACGTCGGTAGATGGTCGAGCGCGACAGACCCGTGCGCATTTCGACCTGCCGGCGGCACAGAATATCGCCCGCGCCCGCATTATCGATTGTCATGACTAGCCCCCAGGAAACATTCCTGCCCGTAACGGGCGGGACACGAGGGCATTCAAGCAGCGCGCGCCGCTCACGGCCAAACCCGTCTTATCGGCGGGGGCTCCCGTCGGGAGGCGGACACCGGGCGCGCAACCGCATCATGACAACCGAATCGGCTCTAATGGGTGCGTTTCAGGGAGAACCTTATGACCAGCACTGACCGCGATCAGCAGCCAGAAAGCTTTGCGCGCAGTTCATCGCTTCGAGCCGGCTCATCCCTGAAAGCGAATATCTGCGCGACGGCAGGCGCATGATCCACGGCCGGGGCTCCGGCTCGTAGCACTGCATCCCTCGATCGCGCCGCACTGCAGATGCGGAAAGCAGCCGGATGTACCGGCCGCTGAAGAATTCAATCTCCTGGAAACGGAATACGGGTAGCGCGCGGAGCGGTCGAAGCGATCGTTGCCATGACAGCGCGGGCCGAACGCTATCTTGATGAACTGGCCGCCTGTATGGCCGGGACAAGCCACCGTGTCGGGGACGAGAGACAGCGTGTCAAAGCCATGAGCGTTCAACCCCGCGCCGGGGTCACCTAGAACTTCATCCGGATACCTGCACCGAGGCTGTTGCCCGACGACACGCTACTCATCGTGTCGTAGCGCCACGCCGCATAGACGTCCGTCCGTTTCGAAAGCGGATAGTCGTATCCGAGTGCCACCGTCGACCAGCGTATATCGCTGCCCTGCTGCGGGCGTCGCCGTGTTCCCGCCCACGATGCCAGCACGCTGCCCGTCCCGACCTGCGCGCTTGCCCCGACCTGCACGGTATCGTCGGTCAGGTCGTTGTTGTTCGTTACGCGTTCGTACTGGAAGTAAAGCTTCACGGCCCGCAGGCGGTAAGCGCCGCCCACGAGCCATGCGGTCTGCTCCGTCGCGCCGTTCAGGAACAGCGACGCGGTGTGCAGGCTCTGCACTGCGGCCGTCGCCGAGAACGGCCCGGCAAAGTACAGCAGGTTCGCGCTGTAGTTCGCCTGCCCGGCGTGGCCCGCGACCCCGGCATTGCTGTACAGCAGACAGCCCGACAGGCCAGCCACTTCCGGCGTCTGCCAGGCGATCGAGTCGTCGATCGCCGTATCACTCTGCACCGACGCCGCGCCCATTGCCGACCCGAGGAAGGTGTGGACCACCATCGGCGAGAAAACGAACGAATTGCCGAACGGATTGAACAGCAGCGTGGAGACGAACAGCGGCGCGTCGTTGCGGCCGAGGGTCAACTGCCCGAACTTCCCGCTCAACCCCACGAATGCCCGCCGCCCGAAGAACGACTGTCCATCGAACGAGCCGACCTGCCCGCCATTGATCCGGTAGAAGCTCTCGAGCGTAAAGATCGCCTTGAGCCCGCCGCCCAGATCTTCCGCGCCCGACATTCCCCAGTACGACGTCGACATGCCACCCGATCCAACCTGCCATGCATTCGACGAACCCGGCGTGCGTATCACCCCCGCGAACGCGTCAGCAAGCCCATATAGCGATACCGACGATTGCGCCTGCGCGGCGCCCGCCACAGCACACAGTCCGAGTGCTGCCATTCCTTTCCCCAACGTTCCTCGCCTGTCCCAGCCCATGGTCTCTCTTTCTTCGCCTGTGAATGTTCTGTGTGACGCTGCCGCGCAGCCGGCCAACCCTGTCGCCTGCACCTCATGCCGGCCTCACCCGGGCCAGCGGCCTGCCGCTGTCGGCGAGCGCGACGGCGACCAGCAGTTCGGCCGGACCCGGTGAATCGGCCACCGACAGGCTCACCGTGTCGAAGTGGTCGAAGCTCCACATGTCCGCGGTCCCGTGCAGCGGGATATCGACAGTCGCACCGGCCGTCGCGCGCTTCGTGACCGATGGCATGATCGACGTCGCGCCTGGAAGACACGCGCGTACGGCTTTGCCCAGACGTGGATGGAGCAGCGCAGCGCCCCATTCGAGCGGAACGTCCATTCCGACGAGCGCGGCCTTGCCGTATGCCTGCACCGCGGCAGGCGCGCAGCCAAGGGCCTGCAGCGCGCGACCGGTGAGCATCCGGCCGAGGTCGTCGCCGAGCGCACACAGGACCGTGAGGTCATCGTCGATGTCGGCGAACGCGGGCCTGAGCACCGCCGCCGCAACCACCAGCCGGTGGGGCGATGTCAGCGGCGTGTCCAGTTCGGCGCACCGCTCGACAAGCTGGATAACGACGCGCGTCACGGTGAGGCTCATGATTCCGTCTCCGTCGCGCCGGCCCCGAGCAGCCTCACGTCCGGCGATGGGAAATCGCCTCTCGCGCGCTCATACGCATGTGCGGCCCGCAGCACCAGCGCATCACATCCACGTCGGCCAACGATCTGTACGCCGACCGGCATCCCACCGGCAAAGCCACAGGGCACGGATATGGCGGGTACGCTGGCCTGGTTGCACCACGCAGTCAGAAACGGCGCCGAGCGCATATGACCGGGCAAGCCGGGAACCGGTGGCGGGCCGCGATGGAAGGTCGGCGTGATCAGCAGGTCGTATTGCGCGAAGAAAGCCTCTATCGCGGCGCCGAGCGCGTGCCTCGCGAGCAGGGCGTCGGCAAACGTCGCTGTATCGATCTGCGCCCCAGCTTCCGCCAGAGCCAGCAGTTCTGGATCAAGCAGGGTCCGGTCAGCCAGCTCCATGTGACGGACACGCTGCGCGAAGAACACTGACCACTGGATCGAATGCATACGGCCGTCGCCGTAATAATCTGCGACCGGTTCGACATCGGCCGGCACGACTGTCGCGCCGAGTCCGGCGAACGCGTCTGCGGCCCTGCTGACGCTCGCCGCAATGTCCGGTTCCACCTCAATGCCGCCAGGCGACGCGCAGTACGCGATCCGCAAGCCGGCGACTCCGCCGTCAAGGGCGGCCGTATAGCACGGTGGCGCGCCGGTGCCGGGATATCCGTCATGGGCACCCGCCATGGCGTCGAGCATCAGCGCGGCATCGCGAACGGTGCGCGCGATCGGCCCGAGCGTGGACAGTGCCGTCCACGACGCGGCCCTGCCTGCCGGCACCAGTGCAAATGTCGGCTTGAAACCCACCACTCCGCTCCAGCACGCTGGAATCCGGATCGAGCCCCCGCCGTCCGTCGCGAGCGAGAGCGGTCCCATGCCGAGTGCCACGGCAACAGCGGATCCCCCGCTGCTACCGCCGGATGACAGTTGCGTATTCCAGGGGTTGCGGGTGGCGCCCGTCAGGGGGCAGTCGGTGACGATCTTGTTGCCGAACTCGGAGGTCGTCGTCTTGCCAAACAGAATGGCGCCCGCGCTGCGTAGCCGCGCGACGGCCGGCGCATCCTCGTACTCCCGGTCCGGCGACGACGTCCACGACCCATATCGCGTCGGGAGTCCCCCCACCGCCACGAGATCCTTCACAGAGACAGGCACGCCGTCGAGCGGGCCGCATGACTCGCCCTTCAGCCAGCGGCGCTCCGATTCTCCGGCGGCCTTGAGCGCGCCCTCCTCGTCAAGCGCACAGAACGCATTGACCGCCGGATCGAGTCTCGTGATCCGGTCGAGCACCGCACACATGACTTCGACAGGCGACAGTCGCCGCTGCCGGTAACCGGCCAGCAGCTGGGCCGCATTCAGCATCACTATGTCATCCATTCTGTAGTCCTGATTGATTCATATGAAAACGGACCACCGACGCGAGCCGTGGCTATCCCTCGCAGGCCGGTGTGACCGGCCCCGTGGAGTCGAGAATCGAAAAACTGTTGTCGGCGAGCGCCTGACCGATCCGGGTCTGGCAGAGGACATGACCACCGTCGTGGCTCAACCCGGTCCTGCCGCGCGGCAACGCAACGGACACCGCCGGCAACGCGGCACGGACGCGGGCCGCGTCTACGCTTGCGGTCGACTTCACCGCCTCGGCAAAGAGCCGGATACCCGCGTACGTGTTCTCCCCATGCGGCAGCACCACTGCATGCCGGCCTAGGCGAGGATCGCGCGCGTCGGCGTAATGCGCCGTATAGCGCGCAAGGAACGCTTCGTTTTCCGGGTTGTCGATGCTCATGAAATACGACGACACGCCGATCGCGCCCGTCGATGCGCCGGTCGTCGCAATCGACAGCGATTCATGCGCGATGTCCGTCACGAGCGGCGGCTTCATCGCGAACGAGCGGTACTGCTTGACGAAGGTCACCGGATCGTCGCCGATGCTGTGCCACACGATCTGGGGGCCCGCACTGGCGACGCGCTGCAGGACCGCGCCGTAATCACGCGTGCCGAACGGCAACCAGTAGACGTCGAGAAACTTTCCGCCGTGCCGGGTCACTGCCGCCTGCAGCTGTGGGATCAGTACCTTCCGGTTACTGCCGATGTCCGAGACGACTGCGCAGACGGAGCGCCCACCATCGCGCATGAGCCACGCGATAAGCGGATCGATGCGCTGGCTTGCAGCAAGGCCCGTCGTGAGCAGCTGTGGATCACACCGCCCCTCGTCGAAGTTCGGATAGACCACGAGCTTGCGGGCCGACCTCGCCGCCTGAAGGGCCGCTTCGCGCTCCGACGGCAGCACCATGCCGGTGATCATCGCAACGTCGTCGCGCATGAAGAGCTGCCGTGCCTTTTCCAGCGTCACAGCCGTCGACATCTGTGTGTCCTCGACACTCAGCTGCAGTGGCCGTCCGAGCAGGCCGCCCGCTGCGTTGATCTCGTCCACGGCCAGCGCGGCGCAGTTGCGGTTCGTCTGCCCCACTCGCGTCAGGGGTCCGCTCAGTGGCGCGAGCAGTCCTATCTTCAGCGGCTCGGCTGCACGCGCGAACGGAGAAACGACCGATGTGGCGAGGGAGGCGGCTGCACCAAGCAGCACGGTTCGGGAAAATTCACGTCGGTTCATGCGTGGTCTCTCTGGTGGTTACTGGATGTTTTCGGTACGAAGGTCTCCCGCGGCGTCAACCGCCGGAGAGAGCCAGCGCGCGAGCGGGTGCTCCTCCATCCCGTTGCGCGGTGGCTCAACCGGGCCGGCATGCACGAGCCGGCCGTTGCTGAGCACGATGCAACGCTGCGCGCTCTGCAGGACGAGGTCGAGGTTCTGCTCGACCAGGAGAACGGCGAGCTTCGAGCGGCGACACAGTTCGGGAATGACTTCGCCGATGCGCTCGACCAGGTTCGGCTGCACGCCGTCGGAGGGCTCGTCGAGCAGCAGCAGCCTGGGACGGCCACACAACGCACGGGATATCGCGAGCACCTGCTGCTCTCCACCGGAGAGCGTTCCGCCCTGCTGGGAAAGTCGCTGCTTGAGCACGGGGAAATAGTCAAACACCTCGTCGAGGATGCCGGCACCGCCTGCGGCCTGCGTGCCCATCAGCAGGTTTTCGCGTACGGTGAGCCTGGGAAAGATCCAGCGCCCCTGGGGCACGAGACCGATGCCCCGGCGGGCAATCTCATGCGTGCGCAACCCGTTGAGCGGCTGCTCCAGGAAGCGCACCGCGCCGCTCGCGCGCGGAAGCAGTCCCATGATTGCTTTCACCAGCGTGGACTTGCCTGCGCCATTGCATCCCAGCACCCCGACAACCTCGTTGGGCAGCACGTCCAGCGAGAGCTGATGGATCACGTCCACGTCGCCATAACCGGCGCACAGGTTCTCAATGCGCAGCATGAGCGGCCCCCCTGCCCAGATAGATGCGGCGGATCTCCGGGTCCCCCGCTATCTGCGCGAACGATCCCCGGCGCACCACCTCGCCCCGGTGCATTACCCAGGTCTCGCAGGACAGGGCCTGCACGAAGCCGAGGTCGTGCTCGATCGCAAGTACAGCGCACCGCTCACGCAACCGGTGGATGAGGCGAACGAGACGCTGTGCGTCCTTCGTGGACAGACCGGCCGCCGGCTCATCCAGCAGCAGCAGCGTGGGCTGGCACATGATGGCCATGCCGATTTCCAGCCACTGCCGCTCGCCATGAGAGAGGTGCGAGGCAAGCTGGCCGGCCTCTGCCAACAGGCCGACCTCCTCCAGCACTGCATCGGGGTCCGGCATCGGTGAATCACGGTGCGCTGCAACGCCCATCCCGGCAACCATCAGGTTGTCGCGCGCGCTCATCGCCAGAAAGGTGTTGGTGCCCTGAAACTTGCGCACCACGCCACGGCGGCAAAACTGATGCATCGGACGGCCCGTCATCCGCTCGCCGTCCAGATACAGCTCGCCGCTGCCGGCCGCGATGGCGCCGGAGAGCAGACCCACGAGCGTGCTTTTACCGGCGCCGTTCGGCCCTATCACGCACAGCAGGTCACGAGAACCGATCGCGATATCGACGCCGGCTACGGCCTTGATGCCACCGAACGCCCGGGACAGACCCACGCCCTGGAGAAAGGGAGCGCTCATTGCCGCTCCTCCTGCGCGTGACCCGCGCGATGGACCACTGGAGTGCTCGACGCGGCCCGTGCGATGCGACGCACGGCGCGCACGAGACCAGACGCCCGCACGCCGTCAGGCAGGAAAAGCACACAGGCGAGAAAAAGGCCACCAAGAATCAGTGGCCAGCCGTCTGTGCTGTAGCTCGACACGACCTGTTTGACCAGCGTCAGGACGACGGCGGCGGCGACGGGTCCTCCGGTCTTTCCGCGGCCGCCGATGGCCACCCAGAGAATCACCTCGGTCGACAGCAGCGGCGAGAAAACATCAGGCCCGACGACGCCCGAGCAGGCGCCCATCAGCGCACCGGCCACGGCCGCCAGCATCGCCGAGGTGATGAAGACCATCAGCAGATGAAACGAGGAGTTGTATCCGCATGCCTTTGCGCGCCATTCGTTCCCAGCGATCGCATCGAGTACCTTGCCGTACCGGCTGCGACACAGCAACCACAGGAGTGCGGTCGCCGCCAGCAGAACCACGGACACGGCATACCAGGAGGCAGCAGGCGTGCCGAGGTCGACTGTGTAGCTGCCGATGGCAAACGAGAGTGCGGGGATGCCGAGGATTCCTGTGTCACCTCCTGTGACCGACTGCCAGCTCACGGCAAGCTGCTGTGCAACGATCAGCACGGCAAGACTGATGATGGCAAAGAAATGCAGCCTGACGCCTGCAAACAGCAGGAAGTAGCCGATCACGGCCGCAACCATCGCGGCGCATCCCACTGCGCAGATCAGTCCGATCGCAGGCGTCTGCGCAAACTGCACCGTCGCAATGGCAAAGCCATAGGCGCCGAGTCCGAGAAATGTCGTGTGTCCGAGCGTGAGGATGCCCGCGCGTCCCCAGAGCAGGTCATAGCTGAGCGCCAGGATGCCCATGACCAGCGCGTCACGCACCGTCGACAGGAACCAGGGGCTGACAAACAGCGGCAGCAGGGTCACGGCGACTACGGCCGCGCCCCACGTCAGCATGGGTGGAGCGTCCCCGGCCCCGAGTGGCGACTGTGAAAGCCAGAGCCGCAGGCGGCCTGCATGTTTCCCATACATACGATTTATCCTTTACCGAGAAGCTGATGGGCTGCACTGAACCCCGGGATGAGGCCCTGCGGCCGGAACCGGATGACGATGATGGAGAGGACAAGCACGATGGCTGACGCCAGCGAGGGATCGACGCGATAGCTGAGCAGGGTCTCGGCGGTACCGATGGCCACACTGCCGACGATGCTGCCCGCGATGGAGCCAATACCGCCCAGCACGATCACAAAAAACGCCTTGGCGAGATATGAGACGCCCATGTGGGACTCGACCGACACCATGGGTGCGACGAGCACACCGGCGAGCGATGCGAGTGCCGCACCACCCGAGAAGGCGATCCGGTTCAGGCGCCTCGTATTGATACCCACGGCTTCCGCCATCGTGGGGTGCTGGATCACGGCGCGCAGTTGTGTGCCGAAGCGGGTACGGGTGAAGAGCAGCCAGCAGCCAGCAGTGACCGCCAGCGCCACGACGATTACGAAGACGCGGTAGGCGGGATAATTTCCACCAGGAATCGGCAACGCACCGTCAAACGGCGTGTACACCAGCATGGGCTGGGTACCGAAAACAAGCTCCAGTACCTTCTGCAGGATCAGGCTGACCGCATACGTTGCGAGCAGCGTGTCGAGGGGCCGGTCGTAAAGCAGCCGGATAACCAGTCGCTCGAGACACCAGCCGAGTGCCGCACCCACGACGGGGGCCGCGACCAGGGCGAGCCAGTAGCCCCGAGCCCCGGCCACCGCCTGAACGACGGCCAGCGTATAGGCCCCAATCGTGACCCACTCGGCGTGCGCCAGGTTCACGATGTCCATCATGCCAAAAATGATGGCCAGGCCAAGCGCCACCAGCGCAAGAATGCTCACGTAACTCAGGATGTTCAGCGTCGTTGTCATTGCAATATCCAGGTCTTCATGTTCGCTTTCGAATCCACTCCGGAGATCGCGCATCCGCGCAGCGCTCTGGCTTTGCTTGCCAGCCCACCCGTTCCAAAGTAATTCTTAGCCCACAGACTAAGTAACTCTTAGTAAAAACGGCAAAAAATTGCCAGAGACTCGGGGGATGCCGGGTCCCGACACTATTTCCTCCGTTTTTGCCAAGCGCCTCAAACAGGCCCGTCTACGCTCGGGCCTGACGCAGGAGCAACTCGGCATTCGCGCGGGAATCGACGAGTTTTCGGCAAGCGCCCGCATCAACCAGTACGAAAGGGGCAAGCACCTGCCCCATCTCGCGACCGGCCAACGTCTGGCGAAGGCGCTCCACGTTCCGACTTCCTTTCTTTACGAAGAGGACGATCTGCTCGCATCCCTCCTCGCCACGGCTGGCCGTCTCACCCGCGACAGGAAGAAAATCCTTCTTGCCGATGCCGAAGCATTCGCACGCTCATCTCCCCCACCCCGAAAAGCAAAATAAACTTTAGTCTCATGACTAAGAGTTACTTAGTAAAAACCCCGAGCGAATCCGGGAAACTCGCCGGATGCCGCGCGACACACCGACCCCCGATACCGTCTTCCCCAGACGCCTGAAACAGGCGCGCCTTCGCTCGGGCCTCACCCAGGAGCAGCTTGGCATCCAGGCGGGTATCGACGAATTTTCCGCCAGCACCCGCGTCAACCAGTACGAAAAGGGCAAGCACGCGCCGGCCATACAGACAAGCCAGCGTCTGGCGCGGGCGCTGCTCGTTCCCACTGGTTTCCTCTACGAGGACGACGAAGTGCTCGCGAACCTGCTGGCGATCGCGGGCCGGCTCAGCAAGGAGAAAAAGAAAGCGCTCCTCGCCTGCGCAGAGAAACTGGCCCAAGCATAAACTAAGATTGTCTTAGTTTTCCTGCCAGCGAACATCGCGCCAATACCGGCGTTGATCCGCATCCCAACTTCACGTTCAGGCACCCGGCGGGACGCGCGCCGATCTGCCCCGCGACGCGCGTCAAACCTTCGTCACACCCCCGGCCCAGACTGGGGCTGGTTGCGCTCGCACTCGAAGCTCATCGATTTATGATGATAAAATTTACGTGCTCAGAATTGCGATGTCAACCTCGTAAATTGACTGGTTAACCCTGATTTTTGCCAGGGCCGCGAATACTTGACACGGTTAAGTGTCCCGTTTATGGTCTATTTATGACTATTAATGGAGGCGACATGGACGGCGATATCTGCAATCTGACAATTCAGGAGCTTAATAACCTGTATCGCGCAGGCAAAGCCTCCCCGATAGACGCCGTCAAAGCCGTTCTGAAACGCATCGAGTTGCTCGACCCCTCCGTCAATGCCTTTTGCCAGATCGCTGCGGATGCCGTCGACATGGCCCGTGCTTCCGAGGAAAGGTGGCAACGCAAACAGCCTCTCGGCCCACTGGATGGCATACCGGTCAGCATCAAGGATAACGTGGCGGTCGCGGGCCTGGCCACGCGTTATGGATCCCGTGCAACGGATGCGTCCCCATCGACGATGGACAGCCCCTGTGTCGCCCGGTTGCGCGAGGTCGGCGCCATCTGCTTCGGGAAAACCACGCTGCCGGATTTCGCCCACAAGATCGTCACCGACAGCCCACTCACCGGCGTTACACGCAATCCCTGGGACAGGGAACGCACCCCTGGCGGGAGCAGCGGTGGCGCGGCCGCAGCGGTCGCGCTGGGCATGGGACCGGCGGCGATCGGTACCGACGGCGGCGGATCGATCCGGATTCCCGCCGCCTTCACGGGCACCTTCGGCTTCAAGCCGAGCTTCGGGCGCGTCCCGCACGCGCCGCGGGGACCTTTCGGCCTGATGAGCCATGTCGGGCCGATGACCCGCTGCGTAGGGGATGCCGCACGCCTCCTTACCGTGATCACCCGGCCGGACAGCCGCGACTGGTACGCGCTGCCGTTCGAGGCGAACGACTACGAGCTGGGCCTCAAATGCCAGCCGACGCCCGGTGGTATCCGCATTGCCTACAGTCCGGCGCTGGGGCTCAATGTCGCTCCCGAACCCGACGTCCAGAATGCAGTCCTCCAGGCCGTCGACACGTTCCGTCAGCTCGGCGCACACGTACAGTCCGAGGACCCTCCCGGGATTGCCCGGTGCAATGCGGTCCACGCGACACTGTGGCCTGCCTGCTGCCGCCAGCTCACGGACGGCCTCACCGGCCGCGCAGCATCGCTCGATCCGTCGTTGCAGGCCTATGCGAATGCGGGTGCGGCGATCTCCCGTGAGGCACTGCTGGCCGCCCTGATCGAGCGCGGCGAGCTCGGCGCTGCGGTCAACCTGTTCTTCGAACGGTACGACCTCGTCATCTGTCCGGTCTACCCCCGCGTTGCGATGAGACTGGCCGATCTTCCGGCCGGCGACGACCTGTTTCCCCACTTCACGGCCTGGTGCAACCAGCTCGGCCTGCCGGCAGCCAGCGTCTTCGCGGGCACGACGGCCGGGGGGCTGCCGCTCGGCATCCAGATCGTGGGCGGCCGTCATGCCGACGCGCTGGTACTGTGGGCGAGCCATATCCTTGAACTCGCCGTCGGGCGCGCACCACTGCCTGACGTCGCCCGCTCGCTGTCCGCATCCCGGGCAAATTGCAAACCTCACTGAGAACACCGCCTTCGACAGCGGGCCCCGTTGACAGCGGTGCCCAGACTTATGGGTTGTCCTTCTTGCCTGCGCGCAGGTCGAGGTCCGAGTCGAGCACAAGCTTCTGGCGCAGGGCTGCGTGCACCTTCCGAAGCTGCGCGTCAGCTTCGTCCATATGCTCCGCCATCAGCTTTTCGACCGCGGCGGCGTCACGCCGTCGCGCGGCATCCAGAATGGCCCGATGGGCCGCGACCGTCTGCCTGCCGAATGCCTGGTACTCATGCTGCGTCACGTTGCCGGCGACGATCACCAGGCTATGCAGCATCTGGTTGATGATCTGGCAAACGCAGCGCAGGAACGCATTCGGGTTGGCCAGCGCGAGGACGTCATGGAAATGGATGTCCTCATGCCGCTGGTCCAGCGCGTGCTCGTGACTGGCGACAAACGGCTCGCAGACTTCTACGCTACGCTCGAGCGCCTCCAGGTCCGCCTCTGTCAGATGCTCGACCGCCCCCGCCGCCAATAGTGGCTCCAGCACGCGCCGCACCGCGTAGATGTCCTCGAGGCTGATGCTCTCGAAAAACAGATAGTTCTGCAGCGCCTGAAAGGCGCGCGCGAGGGGCACCCGCGTAATCGTGGCACCGCCTTCGGGCCCCGTGCTGAGCCTCACCAGCCCTTGCACCTCCAGCGCTTTGAGCGCGTCGCGCATTGAGCTGCGGCTGACGTTGAACATCTCCTGAAGCTCCGCTTCCTTGTTCAACCGCACACCGGGACGCACCTTGCCATCGGTAATCCAGCTCTTGATGAGCTCCGCTACCTGATCGCCTCGCTTGGTCGTGCGTGGTCCCCGTTTATCCCGCTGCGGCACTGCCTTTTTTGCTGTGGTCTCTTTTCGCCCTGCCATACGTCACACCCGTAGTTGGCCATTCGTCGTTCGGTTCAGGCGTCATTATCGGCCATCCCCCGCCGCCCCGCCGTGATCCTGCCCCGCCAGGCCCCGGCTTCGGAGCGTATACCCTCCGAAGGTTCGGGGGTGACGACTGCACTGCCCACTGTCTACGCTCCATTCACACGACGGCCGCGCGCAGTACACGTACCGGCGGTCGCCGTGCCTGGGCGCGTTAGGCGCCGGTTGGGGGGAATAGATCATGACGCGACAGGCACATCCGTCGCATCCGGCACACGCGATCGAGGATATCCATGCGGCGCTCGCCGCACGGCGACTCGATCTCGAACAGCTCGCCGCGCGCATGCGGGCGGTCAGTCCCGAGTCAGATGCGCGCGGCGAAATCGTCGGCCCTCCCTGGTACCCCGACGACATTCCCGCCCTCAACCTGAACCTTGTGCCCGAGGCCTACGGCGGGTGCAGTGAAACCCAGTCGCTCGTGGCACAGGCCACGCTGATGGCGTGGCTGGCTGAAGCCGACGCCAGCCTTGCGCTCGCTCTACCCGGCCCCGGCCTCGCCATGCCGCCGGTCGTCGCGCTCGCCTCCGAAGCGCAGCAGGCGCTGTTCTTCCAGCGCTTCCAGTCCGCCACCCCACGCTGGGGCGCATTCGCGATTACCGAACCCGATTGTGGTTCGGACGCCACCGCAATGCGCACCACGGCGCGCCAAACCGCCCGCGGCTGGGTCCTGAACGGCACCAAGTGCTTCATCACCAACGGCGCCCGCGCAGACTGCGTGATCACTTTCGCCACGATCAACCGGCAGATGGGTCGATACGGCATCCGCGCGTTCGTGGTCGATCGCGAGACGCCAGGCTTCTCGGTCACGCGTATCGAAAAAATGGCCGGCCTGCGTGCAAGCCAGCTTGCGATGCTGTCGTTCACCGACTGTGAGGTGCCACACGACGCCATGCTCGCGCGCGGTGACGAGAAGCCGCTTGACGACGCATTCTCGGGCGCGCAGCGCTCGTGGGACTACTTCCGCCCCCTCCTTTCCGCAGTCATGGTCGGTACATGCCGCCGCGTACGCGCCGAACTCGCCGCCTGGCTCGAGGCGGGCGGCACGCCCGCGGCGCCCCGACTTCGCGTCGCCGACATTGACGCGCTCCTGCTCGACATCGACCGCCAGATCACCTCCGCATGGCTCCTCTGTCATTGCACGGCATGGAAAACCGACCAGGGACTTGCGACCTCCATGGAGTCGTCGATGACCAAGGCTTACGCCTCGCGCGTAGCGGCCAGGGTAGCGCGTACCGCAATCGACGTGGCCGGGATCGACGGCGTTGCCGCGCATCCCGCGCTGGATCAGGGTTACCGCGACGCCAAGGCGTTCGACATCATGGAAGGAACCGGTGATTTCCAGCGGCTCATGATCGCGCGAGCTGCGCTCCGGTCCCCGCAACAACCGTGGGATACCGCGTAGCCGGCAGCAACGACGACCCGACCACCGAGTATTCCCCCTGACGGAGACATTCGATGACGCAGATCCCCAGTTCGGCCCGCGAGGACATCGCGGCCACCATCAAGACCTGCCTGCTGGCCAGCATCGGCAGTACCCTGGACACGACGTTGATCTCGGACGACACGAACCTTTTCGATCTGGGCGTCGACTCGATGAACATGACCGAACTGCTGCTGCAGCTCGAACAGCGTTTCGGCTTCACGCTGGCCCCCGAGGACCTCTCGTCCGACCTCTTCGTGCGCTTCGGCAATCTGGTCTCGTTCGTGCAATCCCATGCGCAGCGCAACTGACCCGGCGCGCGCAGCGATGCGCATCAGCACCACGTCGCGATACATCCCGAGCGGGCGCGTACCGCCGCAGGCGCAACTGCGCGGTGCGGCCGGGGCCTCCACGTCCTCCCGCGACGTCGTCATGCAGTCAATCTATTCCGACGTGCTGAGGTGGCGGATTGCAGCCTGTCCGCCAGATGACGTAGATGAAACCTTTCGGCCGCCCTCCACGCAGCAGGTAGCGATCGAACGCAACATCACGCTGACGGACATGGCTTTGCTGGCCGCCCGGCAGGCAGTCCGGCGATCGTCGTCCGAGGCAAGGCAGACCGTGGACCAGATCGTCGTGTGCGCGACCAGTCTCGAGCACGACCTCGCCATGTCATGTGCGGGGCGGCTGCACAGCGAGTTCAGGTCGACCCGACCGCCGCTCGCCGTCGGGCAGCTTCAGGGTGTCGCGTCATTCCTGGGACTTCGGATTGCCCGCGGCATGATGGCCGAAGACGGGGACCTCGAGTCGGTCCTTGTCGTGGGCGCCGAACGATGGCTTTCCCCCTTTTCCCGTCTGGCCGGTACCGTCGCTGCGCTGGGCGACGGCGCCGCGGCCGCCGTTGTCCAGCGCGGCCAAGCCGGGGGCTGGTCAGTGCGCAGCGTGACCGTACGCACGCCGCCCCTTCGCCGCAGCGTCGAAGCCTGGATCGATGACGAGGCCCTGTCCAGCGTCATTGACGAAGCCTGCAGCACCGCCAGACTAACCGCGCGTAGAGTCCAGTGGATCATTCCGCCCTGCATCGCGCCCGCGCTCGTCCGCACGATCGGTGCACGCGCGGGCTTGCCGGCCGACCGGACATGGAGTGCCGGGCCCAACGACATCGGTTATCTCTGCGCTGCGGATCCGCTCGCGCAGTTCGACGCGTTTCTCAGCGTAGTCACGCCCGCCGTCGGAGATCACGTACTGCTGTGGTCCACTGGCCTGCAGGGACAGGCTGCCTGCGCTGTTCTCGAATATCAGGCGGGCTGAACCATGCTCCCGTCCGCCAGCACACTGTCCCTGTCTGCCGTCGCCTTCCGGCTGCCGGAGCAGACCGTCGACGCTGATGCCTGGGTGCGTCGGTGCGGGCTCCCCGGGCAGCAGGCCGAAGCACTGATGCGCAATGGTGTACACCAGTTCCATGACGCGGCAGCTGGATCGCCGGTAAGCCTTGCGTGCGATGCCGTATCGGCGCTGCTCGCACAGACTGGCGCCGCGCCCCCGGGCATCGACGCTCTGGTCTACACGCACACGATCCAGAGCAGTGTGCTCGCCCCACCGGCCGGCACCGCAGCGTTCATCCAGTCGCACATGGGCCTGAGACGCGCACTTGCGTTCTCGGTCATGCAGCAGAACTGCGTGTCGCCGATGGCCGCAGTCCGCGTACTTCAGGCACTGTCGGTGGAAGGCCAGCCGCTTCGGCGCGCCATCGTGGTGTGTGCAGACGTCATCGGTTCCGGATGCGACCGTCTGCGTGCGATCGAGGATCTCGCGCTCCACGGCGACGGTGCGTGTGCCTTTCTACTGGAGCGGGATTGCGATCGCAACCGGATTACCGGCCTGCACCTGTATACCGACCACCGTTATTTTCGCGGCACGGATGACGAACTGCAGCCCGTTCCCGATGACCGCTACTACTGGTCCGCATTCACCACGATGCGCGCCGCCCTCGCGCAGGCCGGGATCACGGGACGTGATCTCGCGGCCGTGTTGCCTCACCACGTCAACCTTCCTGGCTGGTCCCGCCTGATGACGATGCTGGCCGTGCCCCACGAGCGGCTCGTCACGTCGAACTTCGGGAAATTCGGTCACGTGTTCGGCGCCGATCCATTCATCAATTTCGGTACGTCCCCGCACCGCGCGCCAGGCACGTCGTCGCTGCTGTTTTCGAGCGGACTCGCCGGCTGCTTCGGCGCGATGGTCATACGCCACTGACCAGGAACGCTATCGGAGTCCAGCAATGAGAAATCTCCTTGACCTCGTCCAGTCACACGCACGGCGTACCCCGGATGCACAGGCGCTCGTCTGCCCAGAGACCGTCGTCACGTACAGGGAACTGGTCAACAGCGCCCACGCGTTCGGACATGCCCTGACCGCGCTCGACATCCCGCCAGGTGCGCGCGTCGCGATCTTCCTCGACAAGCGCGTTGAGGCCGTCGTTGCCATGCTGGGCGCGACTGCCGCGGGCGGCGTGTTCGTTCCGGTCAATCCGCTTCTCAAGCCGGCGCAGGTCAGCCACGTGCTGCGCGACTGCGGCGCGGCATGTCTCGTCACATCAGGCTTGCGCGCCCATACCCTGGCTGAAGCAGGGTCCTCGCCCGTGGCAGACGTCATCATCGTGGATGAGCCCGGCGTGCCTCTCGCGAATCTGGAAGCGGCTGGCCGGATTCATCGCTGGCCCTGGACCACCGCCGTTACCCCGAATGACGTTGCAGACACAACCTTCTGCAAAGCGTGCGTCGATACAGATCTCGCCGCCCTGCTCTACACCTCCGGCTCCACAGGACTACCCAAGGGCGTGATGCTCAGCCATCGCAACCTCCTTGAAGGCGCATGGAGCGTCGCCGAGTACCTTGGCCACGGGCCGTCAGACCGCATCCTCGCAGCGCTTCCACTGAGCTTCGACGCCGGACTGAGCCAGCTCACATCCGCCTGGGCCGCCGGCGCCACGCCCGTTCTCCTGAATTACCTGACGGCCCACGACGCGATCGCAGCGTGCGAGCGCGAGCACATCACCGCGCTCACCGGTGTGCCGCCGCTGTGGATGCAACTCGCGGGCGCGGCATGGTCAGACGCGGCGCGACGCCGCCTGCGCTACTTCGCGAACACGGGCGGCCGCCTGCCACTGCCGGTGTTGCAGAAACTGCGGGCGTTGTTTCCGGGAGCGAAGCCGTTCCTGATGTATGGCCTCACCGAGGCCTTCCGCTCGACATTCCTGGACCCCGCTGAGGTCGACCGGCGACCGGACTCCATCGGCAAGGCCGTCCCGAACGCACGCGTGCTTGTCGTGCGTCCGGACGGTACGCCATGCGAGCCCGGTGAACCCGGCGAGCTGGTGCACACAGGCGCCTTTGTCACGCTCGGATACTGGAACGACACCGCGCGCACCACCCAACGCTATCGCCCATCCCCCGAAGTGAAACCGGGCGGCGCGCAGCGGGACACCGCGGTCTGGTCCGGTGACCTCGTGCAGCGTGACGCAGAAGGTTTTCTCTATTTCATCGCCCGCAACGATGCCCAGATCAAAAGCTCCGGTTATCGCATCAGCCCCGAGGAAATCGAGGAAACCGTCCACGCAAGCGGTCTCGTGGACGAAGTCGCCGCGTTCGGCATACCGGACGGGGAACTCGGCGAAGCTGTCGCCCTGATGGTGGTCATGACAGGCGACACAGTGACAACCGACGGGGTACGCGACTGGTGCATCAAGCAGCTGCCGCGGTACATGGTCCCCCGGGATATCGTCCGTTGTGCGGAGATTCCACGCAACGCCAACGGCAAGTTCGACCGCGCTGCGCTGCGCACGGCATTCGCGGCCCACGCTTCAGGCTCCGGACAGACATCATGAACCATTCTCTCTCCAGCCCGGGCCTGCCGTTCGGGGGCGCCGACATCCGCCAGCTTGCCGAACGCGCCGGGCGCACACCGTTCTTCGCCTATGACCGCACCGCGATCACGCAACGCATCCGGGAACTACGCCGCCTGATACCCGGCAACATGCAGCTCCACTATTCGATCAAGGCCAACCCGATGCCGTCCGTCGTTCATCATCTCGGCGGGGAAGTCGACGGCTTCGACGTGGCTTCGGCGCAGGAAATGGCCCTCGCGCTCGATGCGGGTGCGCCACCTGGAGACATCGGGTTCGCCGGCCCCGGCAAGTCCCACGACGACCTGCGGCGCGCCGTTGCATGCGACGTCAACATCCATATCGAATCGGAGACGCAGCTGCGCCTTGTCACCGCACTGGGATGGGAACTGGGCGTGAAACCCCGTGTCGCGATCCGGATCAATCCCGACTTTCAGGTCAGCCACAGCGGCATGCGCATGGGCGGCGGCGGTACCCCGTTCGGCGTGGACGTCGATCAGGTGCCGACGCTCCTGCGCGAACTGGCAGCACGGGAAGTCGCACTCAGCGGTTTTCACATTTTCTGGGGCTCGCAATGCCTGCATGCGCCGACAGTGATCCAGGCGCAGCGACTTAGAAACGGTTTCAAAAAGAGTTCGTAGGGGCTGTTAACCCGTAACGCAACCT
>NZ_JBANLK010000080.1:0-19907 GCF_054968425.1 Paraburkholderia sp. AV2 | reverse complement strand
TGCTGCACAACGACCCGGCGACGGGGGTGATGCGCCATGCGGACGCCGGCTACGAGCTGGCGCAGCAGAGCGCGCGCGAAGCGGGCCTGAAGCTGCCGATGCTCGGCCGATGAGCGGCGCGCACGCATTGCAGGAAAACATGGGCCGTGCGTGCGGCCGGCTTCGCGCTTCGGCGCGAAGCCGGGTTCGTGGCATTGTCGCGGATGCGCCGATCCGGCGATCGGTAGAATCGGGAGGCGTGCGAACGAACAGGACTTGCGCGCTATCGCCTCGATCACCGAAGGAGCCACAACCATGCCCCCTCAGCAACGCTTCCTTTCCGAAGCCATTGAACTCGCCTACGCCAACGTGGAGCAGGGCGGCCGGCCCTTCGGCGCAGTGATCGTCAAGGATGGCGAAACTATCGCCACCGGCGTCAACGAGATCCTGCGCACCAACGATCCAACCTCGCATGCGGAACTGAACGCGATCCGCGCTGCCAGCCAGAAACTCGGCTCGCCGAACCTCGCGGGATGCACGGTCTACGCAAGCGGCCACCCATGCCCGATGTGCATCGCCGCGATGCGGATGGCCGGCATCGGCGAGGTCGTCTATGCGTATTCGAACGACGACGCTGCGCCTTACGGGCTATCGACGGCGGCCGTCTACGCCGAACTGGCAAAGCCGTTCGCCGAGCAATCCATGAAGATTCGCTACGAGCCGGTCCGGCCGGCGTCCCGCGCGGATCTCTACGCGGCCTGGAAGGCCCGGCAGGGCGCGTAGCAGCGGGCCGGATCGCAACGCCCGCGATTCGGCAGACGGATTGCCACGCGTCGCCACCCAGCTACCATCCATCCAGAAATCGAATACCTCGCATTCCAATATTTAATTTGTCGATAACGCACGTGTCCGATATGGTGTCGATGTCCAACACCCATCCGCACGGAGCCCGCCGAATGTCGTCGACCCCTTACTACGCACCGCACGGCGGCCACCCCGCCCAGACCGAGTTGCTGACCGATCGCGCCATGTTCACCGAAGCGTACGCGGTCATTCCGAAAGGCGTGATGCGCGACATCGTCACGAGCCATCTGCCGTTCTGGAACAATACCCGCCTCTGGGTACTGGCGCGTCCGTTGTCCGGCTTCGCCGAAACGTTCTCGCAGTACATCATGGAAGTGGGGCCCGGCGGCGGCAGCGAGCGTCCCGAGCTGGACGAGCACGCGGAAGGCGTCCTCTTCGTGGTGGAAGGGGAGATCTCGCTCACGCTCGATGGCGTCGAACACCGGCTCGTTCCGGGTGGGTATGCGTTCATTCCGCCGCGCACGAACTGGGCGTTGCATAACCGTTCCGACGATTGCGCGCGCTTCCACTGGGTTCGCAAGCACTACGAAGCAGTGGACGGTTTGCCGCTGCCCGATCCGTTCGTGAAGAACGAACGCGACGTCGAGCCGATCCCCATGCCTGGTACGGAGGGACGCTGGGTGACGACGCGCTTCGTCGACATCAACGACATGCGTCACGATATGCACGTCAACATCGTCACGTTCGAACCGGGCGGCGTGATCCCGTTCGCGGAAACGCACGTGATGGAGCACGGTCTCTACGTGCTCGAAGGCAAGGCCGTCTACCGGCTGAACCAGGACTGGGTCGAGGTGGAGGCGGGGGACTTCATGTGGCTGCGTGCGTTTTGCCCGCAGGCCTGCTACGCGGGCGGCCCTTCGCGCTTCCGCTATCTGCTCTACAAGGACGTCAACCGCCAGATGAAGCTCACGCTCGGCGCGCCGCAAACGCGCAGGGGGTAGTAGTAAAATGGCCGGATGAAAGGCAACGGAAAAGCGCGCACGCCGCTATTCGATCTGGATCTGCTGAGGGCCATCGTGATGGTGGCCGACTGCGGTACGTTCACGGCGGCAGCGGCACGGCTCCATTCGACCCAGTCGACGGTGAGCCAGAAAGTGCAGCGTCTGGAGGAGATGGCCGGGCACAAGCTGCTCGAACGCGGCAGCCGCGACGCGCGCCCGACCGATGCAGGCGAGACCTTGCTGGCCTACGCCCGGCGCATGCTGGCGCTCAATGACGAAATGATCGAATCCCTCGCGGGCGAGGCGGTGGGGTTGACGGTTCGCCTCGGCGTGCCGGAGGATTTTGTCGGCGGACCGACCACTCAACTACTTGCGACGTTCAATCGCAAGCATCCCCAGGTGAAGCTCGAAGTCACGAGCGGATTGTGCCGCGACCTCGCCAACAGCTACGATCACGGCAATCTGGATCTCGTGCTGCTGAAGCAGCGGCACAACAGCCGTGAGGCGGTGGCCTGCTGGCCCGAGCAACTACGCTGGATCGACAGCGCGAAATATCCCTCGATCCAGCGCGATCCGGTTCCGCTGGTCGCCTTCCCGCCACGCGGGCTGTATCGCGACGACATGACGAACGCGATCGAGGGGCTCGGCCGCCGTTGGCGCATGAGCTTCATCAGTACCAGCCTGAGCGGCATCCAGGCCGCCGTGGCCGACGGGCTCGGCATCAGTTTGCTCCCGGCGCGGGCGGTCACCGCCGACCACGTCGTGTTGACGCCGAAGAGCGGACTGCCTTCCATCGACACCATGGACATCGCGCTGCTTCATCGCCCGACTGCCGATACGGCCGTCACGGAGTTGGCGCGCGCGTTGTCGCGGATGTTTGGAACGCCGCGGCGGTAAGGCTCACGTCAGTCGCACCGTACTTTCTCAGCCTCAGTCTCGTTCGGCACTTTCGCGCGCCATGGCGCCTCGCGCAAAACATCCCCCTGGTAGAACGCGCGAAACCGTTCGAGCTGGCGCAGCGCGTCATCCATGGAAACCCCATCGCTTAGCACGGCACTCGAAAATCCCATGCGTTCCATCTGGAGCAGTTGATCGCCAAGCACGTCGCCGGTCGCGCGCAAATCGCCGCCAAAACCAAGACGACGCCTGATGAGATAGGCCTGACTATAGGCGCGCCCATCGGTGAACGCAGGAAACTGAAGCTCCACGCGCGATGCATGCGCGATGGCATCGGCGTAGGCAAGCGGATCGGCGTCGTTGGCAAGAACCAGTGTGGATGACGAAACATCCGCAGCTTGTTCGAGGGCGCCGAGGAGACGAAGACGCGTCATACGGCACCCTCCGCCGTGGCGCGAACCGTATCGGCGGCCGCCTTGAACGGTTCGAGGCCGATGCGGCGAACCGTTTCGATGAACGTTTCGCAGCGTTCGCCGCGCGGCTCGCGCTGCCTGAGATAAGCGGCAAGCAGGGCGTCGATGACGTCGGGCACTTCCTGCGCCGCGAAAGACGGCCCGATGACCTTGCCGGATCTCGCATCGCCGCTGGCCGCCGACCCGTCGGAGCCGCCGACCGTGATCTGATACCACTCCGCCCCGTCCTTGTCGACGCCCAGTATGCCGATGTGGCCGCTATGGTGGTGGCCGCACGAATTGATGCAGCCGCTGATATGCAGATCGATCGCGCCGATATCGTTCAGTTCGTCGAGATCCTGGTAGCGTTCCATGACGCTTTGCGCGATCGGCAGCGAACGCGCGTTGGCCAGCGCGCAGAAGTCGCCGCCGGGGCAGGAGATCATGTCGGTAAGCAGATGCACGTTCGCGCTCGCGAGGCCGGCTTCCCCGGCGGCACGCCAGAGCGCGAGCAGGTCGTCGGCGTGAACCCACGGCAGCACGACGTTCTGGGTATGCGTGACGCGCGCCTCGCCGGCGGAGAAGCGATCCACGAGATCCGCCACGCGTTCGAGCTGATCGGCGGAGGCGTCGCCTGGCGCCTGCAGCGGGCGCTTGAACGAGAGCGTGACAATGCGCAGCGAAGGCTGCTTGTGGGCGCAGACGTTGCGTTCGAGCCAGCGCCGGAGTTGCGGCGTGCTGGCAGCGGCGGCTTCGAGTTCGGCTGCGGCGGTCGCGCTGGCCGCGCGATTGGCGACCAGCTTCGGCGGTTCGACGAAACAGGCGCTCACGCGTTCGAACTCGGCCTGCGTAATCGTATGCGGGCCGCCGTCGTGGTCGACGATCTGCCGGAACTCCTCCTCGACGTCGTCGAGAAAGCGCTGGCCCTCGGCCTTCACGAGAATCTTGATGCGAGCCTTGTATTTGTTGTCGCGGCGGCCGTACTGGTTATACACGCGCACCACGGCCTCGATGTAGTTCATGATGTGCCGCCACGGCAGGAACTCGCGCAATACCGTGCCGATCACCGGCGTGCGTCCCATGCCCCCGCCCGCGGTCACGCGAAACCCAAGCTCGCCTTGTTCGTTGAGCAGCAGCCGCAGGCCCACATCGTGCCAGTCGGTCGCCGCGCGATCTTCGGCCGCTCCCGTCATGGCGATCTTGAACTTGCGCGGCAGATAGGCGAATTCCGGGTGGAGCGTGGTCCACTGCCGCATGATTTCGGCAAACGGACGCGGGTCCACGATCTCGTCGGGCGCCACGCCCGCGCGCTCGTCGCATGAGATATTGCGGATGCAGTTGCCGCTCGTCTGGATGCCGTGCATGTTCACCGTCGCAAGCAGGTCCATCACGTCGGCGGACCTGGCGAGCGGAATCCAGTTGAACTGAACATTGGTGCGCGTCGTGAAATGCGCATGCTGCGTGGGCAGGCGGACGGTGCCCAGCTTGCGCTGTGCTTCGAGCGCGCGGCGATAGACCTCGGCTTCGGGCTCGTCGTATTCGCGGGCGATGCGCGCGAGCACGCGAAGCTGCTCGCTCGACAACTCGCCGTAGGGCACCGCCACGCGAAGCATGGGCGCGTGGCGCTGGACATACCAGCCGTTTTGCAGGCGCAGCGGGCGAAACGCGTCCTCGCTCAGCTTGCCGCTCTGCCAGCGTTCGAGCTGATCGCGGAACTGCGCGGCGCGGTTGGCCACGAAGGCTTTGTCGAATTCGGTGTAACGATACATGGTGACTGCGAGAGTGCCGGGGGGCCGGAAAAGAGGGATGTCACGACGGTATCGCGTCGGCATCCGGCCCTCAAGCAGCAGATGCAGCAAAAATGAGCGCAGCAGATGATGCGGGCAGCGGTGCTCCGTGGCGCCCGGTTAGCTTCAGCTAGGGGCGCGTACCTGGGGATCGACGAGCAGAGTCCCCAGCGTGCGGATGGCCTCTTCGATGCGCGGCGACCAGGGGTGGCCGTAATTGAGGCGAATGCAGTTTTCGAACGCGTGCGCAGCGGAGAACATGGGGCCTGGTGCGACGCTGATACCGTGCTCGATAGCGAGGCGGTGCAATGCCATGGCGTCGATGGCCTCGGGAAACGTGAGCCAGAGGAAATAGCCGCCTTCCGGGGCCGTCTGCTCCGTGCCGGCGGGCAGCCAGCGCCGGATGGCCTGGGACATGGCCTCGCGGTGGCTCTGCATCGCAAGGCGGATCTTCTTCAGATGGCGCTCGTAGCCGCCGTGCTCCAGATAGTCCGCGATGCCGGCCTGAACGGGGATGCTAGCCGAAAGCGTCGTCATCAGCTTGAGGCGCTGCACGCGCGCGGCGAAGCGCCCGGCGCTTGCCCAGCCGATACGGTAGCCGGGCGCGAGCGTCTTCGAAAACGAGCTGCAGTGCATGACGAGACCGTGACAGTCGAACGCCTTGGCCGGCGGCGGATAGCTGGGCGAGTCGTGCAGTTCGCCGTAGACGTCGTCTTCGATGAGCGGGACGTCGTGTTGCACCAGCAGGTCGACGAGCGCCTGTTTCTTCGCGGCGCTGAGCGTGACCCCGGTCGGGTTCTGGAAATTCGTCATGAACCAGCAGGCGCGGACCGGATGCCTGGCGAGTGCCTCGGCCAGCGCATCGAGATCGAGTCCGGTCACGGTATCCACGGGAATCTCGACCGCGCGCAAGCCCAGGCGCTCGATGGCCTGCAGCGCGCCATAGAAGCCCGGCGACTCGACCGCGACGATGTCGCCCGGCTGCGTCACCGCCATCAGGCAGAGATTCAGCGCTTCGAGCGCCCCATTGGTGACGACGATGTCTTCGGCCGGCTGCGAGATGCCGACGCGCAGATAACGCAGCACGATCTGGCGCCGCAGGTTTTCGTTGCCGGGCGGCAGGTCGACGACCGTGCTCCACGGACTGACGCTGCGCGCCGCCTGGCCCAATGACTTCGCGAGACGCGCCAGCGGAAAGAGCAGGGGGGAAGGGAAGGCCGAGCCAAGCGGCACGATGCCCGGCCGCTTGGCGGCATCGAGCACCGAGAAAACGAGCTCGCTGATATCGACGGTGGCGGATTCGCCTGTCGTGCTGCGCGTTGCCGTTTTGCCGGCTGTGGCCGGCGGGTTGACGAAATAGCCCGACCGCTCCGCTGCGCGCACGAGGCCCCATTGCTCCAGCAGATAGTAAGCGCGCGTCACGGTCGACTGGCTGACGCCGTGCTGGGCAATGAGCTGGCGCAGCGACGGCATGCGCGAGCCGGGCGCGAGATTGCCCGAGCGAATCTCGGCAGCCATGCTTTTGGCGAGGCGTTCGTAGCGGGTCATTCGTTCTCTTTCGATGCAGGGTGGTCGATTCCATACCGCGCGTTCCGGCTCAATTTTCGTACGTCTTGCCGGGCTTGGGAAGCAATCTGCTGCGGCGATTTTCTCGCCGTCTGCTGCTATACGGTGGCGGCCGCGGCGCGCAACATGGCGTCCAGTGCGCATCGAAGTCCGGGTCTGTTCTCCCGGGATGCGCCGGGATTACTGCGCGAGTGCCCGGATCATCACCCTAAACCCGCAGAGCTTGCGGCTCCATGCCTGTAGCGCGGCAAGCGCTTCGCCCCGGTGCACATGTGCCGGGGCATTTTCGCCTCGATGGCCGGGCAGAGTGCCCTGGGGTCGGGCGAAATGGAGAAAACGATGGAATTCTTTCGTCTCGTGCGTATTGTCTTGTGGAGCTTCTTCGGCGTGCGCAAGCGTGCGTCGCACGAAGCCGACTTCGCGAACGTGAAGTTCAGCCTGCTGCCGGTCGTGGCCGTTGGGCTCGCGGCAGTCATTGCCGGCGGCATTCTTGGTGTCGTGCTGCTCGTCGCGCATTCGACAGGCACGGTTCAAGGCTTTTGAGCCCGCACGCCGGCTAGCGGTTCAATGAAGCATTGGCGCGCAGGCGCTCGGTCGCCAGATCGAGAAATGCGCGGACCTTGCGCGTGGGGTGGCGGCCTTCGCGGTGCAGCAGGTGAATTGGCAACGGTGGCGGCTCGTGATCGGCCAGTATGATCCGCAGCTGCCCCGAGTCGAGCTGTTGCGCGATCTGGTATGACAGCACTTGCGTCAGGCCGAACCCGTCGACGGCAGAGGCTATCGCCGAATCGTTGGTCGTAGTCGAGAGCCGCGCGCGCAACTGCGAGCCAACGCGTTGCGAGCCGGACCCGAAGCGCCATTCGGACAGCGACGAGGCTCCCCCCGCCGAGATCAGCACATGTTCGCCGAGTTCGCCTGGTGTCTGCGGCGCACCGTGCCGGGTCAGATATTCGGGCGATGCGCAAACCACGCGCCGCACGCTGCCCACGCGTATTGCCTGCATCGACGAATCGGCGAGTTGCCCGATCCGCACAGCGACGTCGATACCCTCGTCGAGCATATTGACGACGCGGTCGAGAAACCACGAGCGCACGTCGACCTCGTCGTACCTACGCAGATAGTCCAGGACGATGGGCGTCACGTAGATCCTGCCGAACAGCACCGAAGCAGTCAGGGTCAACAGTCCGCGCGGCAGCTGCTGTGCACCGGCGACGGCAAGATTGGCCTCTTCCAGATCGCCGAGGATGCGGCGGCAACTGTCCGCGTAGCCGGCCCCGGCGTCGGTGACGCGGACGATGCGCGTGGTGCGCGTGAGCAAGCGCACGCCGAGATCGTCCTCGAGTTCGCTCACCATGCGCGTAACGACGGACGGCGACACCTGAAGCTTGCGCGCCGCCGAGGCAAAACCCCCGGTGTCGACCACGGAAAGAAACGCGGTCATGGCCTGCAGACGGTCCATAGGGAAGGGTGGCCTGCCTCCCGGCAGACGCTCAGTATCGGATGGCCGCAGTATACAGTCGGGTGACGTCGAACCTGATCGGGGAGGGGCGCTCAAGGCGGGAACCGCCGCGATTACGCGGGTGCGCGGGCGGCCGCGGGGCGTCACAGATCGAGGACAAGCGAGGAGGGGCCGCCGTCCGGATTCGCCGCCGGCACCGCGCAGCAAATCAAGGCCTCGTGCTCGCCTGCGGATGCCGACGGCTGCTGATCCGGATAGGCGACCGCGCCTTCGAGGATGCGTGTGCGGCACGTCCCGCAGTTGCCGCCGCGGCAACTGAATTCCGGGGCAAGACCGCTCGCCTCGGCAAGATCGAGCAGCGTGCCGCCCGCCTCCGGTGTCCAGCGCGCATCCTTCGCCGCGCGGGCAAAGCGAACCGGAACCGCCTGCGCCGCGGGCTGCCGCTGCGGCGCGGCCGGTGCCGACGCCTCGGGCGTGCGCTTGAGCGCGGCGGGACCGAAGGCCTCGGCGTGGATTCTCGAATCGGCGACGTTCAGTCCGCGCAGGCCATCGTAGAGCGACTGCATGAATCCAGCCGGCCCGCACAGGTAGAAGTCGTAATCGTTGAACGGGAGCACCTCGCTCAGCATCGGCATATCGATGTGTCCGATCGCCTGATAATCGATGGCCGACGTCGCGCCGGCCGGGTCGCTGAGCACGTTGACGAGCTTCACGGCGCCGCCCGCTTCGTGGACCAGCGCGCGCAACTCGTCGTCGAATGCGCGCTCCGCTTTCGTCCTTGCCGCGTAGAGGAACCACGTCGGCCGGATGCCGCGCGTGCGCAGCCCCTCGTAGACGAGGTGCCGCAGCATCGCGAGCATGGGCGTGACGCCCACCCCGGCGGCGAGCAGCACCGCAGGCCGGGTCGCGTGCGCATCGATCGTGAAGTTGCCTGCGGGCGCGCGTGCTTCGATCCGGATACCTGGCTTCAGCGTGTCGTGAAGATGGCGCGATACCCGTCCCTCGCGCTTCACACTGATCCGGTACACGCCGTCCGATGGCGCCACCGAAAGCGTGTACGTCCGCAGCGTCGGCTTCGCCTCGCCCGGCAAGATCACACGTATGGGCAAATGCTGTCCCGCCTGATGACGCACGAGGCCCGCATCGTCGGCAGGTTCCAGGTAGAACGAACGAATCGAGCTGCTTTCGTCGGCAATGCGTGCCACCTTGAACGGCCGCCAGGCGTTCGCGAGCGCATTCGCCTTCATACGCTCCGCGGCTTTGGTCCAGTTGCCGGTCAACAGTGCGTTCGGCGAGGCGCCATCGTCCTGCACGGTCCAGCGCAACGGCAACGCCTCGGCACGGTAGACGACGCGTCGAGGCGTAAAGCGCCACAACCGCTCCGCGCCCTGAAAAGCCGCGATTTCCGGGCTGTCGAGCACGACCTCGGCGTGGCCGGTGAGCTGCAGCAGGTCTCCCGTTGCGTAGTCGACAAACACCAGACCGGCGCGCGGATTCACGACGAAATTGCCGAGCGTATTGAAGAAAAGATTGCCGGCGAAGTCGGGTATCGTGAAGACGCCGTGCTCGTCCACTCGCACGAATCCCGGCTTGCCGCCGCGATGCGATACGTCGACCTGGCGGCGGCCATCCTCGCGATCGACATACGAGGCGACAAAAAACGAATCGGCGCGGGAGATGAGATGACGTGCGCGTTCATCGAGTTCGCTGCCGACAACCGGCGCGATGGCGCCGGGTGCCGAAGGATCGCGTACGAAGCTGAAGTCGCGCCGGGTGATGTACTGCGGGCAGTTGCCGTAACTTTGCTCGACCCGCAGATCGAACCCCATCGCGCCGCCGTCCGTCGCGCGCTGCACGGTGCCGTTGAGGCGGTTGCGGCGCCGTGTCGGCAATTCGATGCCGAGCAGGGCCATCGAATCGCCATCGTTCATCCCGGCATCGGCGGGATCGGCGGGATCGCGGCTCAGTTCGACGTGCAGGCGGTACGCGTCGGGGGCGCCCAGGAAGCCCGGCCGGTTCGCGCGCACCGTCGCCCATACGTCGCCGTTCGCGTCCACGGCGCCTAGCACCGCGAACGGCAACTGCGGATAGAACCGCCGATGCTGGTCGATCAGATGATCGCGCACATTGCGGCGGCCGACCGCCTCCATCCGCTCCGCCACGCCCGCCGCCTGTTGCATCGCCAGCTCGCCGGCATGCCACAGCGACGAGGCGGTTGTGCCAGAGGCAACGGGGGACGGTGAGGCGGCGGTGTTCATGATCGAGCGTCCTCGAAGCGGTGCGAGGCAGGCTCCGCGGTCAGGCTCGCAAGCCGATCGGAGTCTGGACGAACGGCACGAAGCGGGGCAGGGACTCCACGCGAGCGAGCCATGCCGCGACGCGCGAGTAGTCGCCAAGATCGACGTTGCCTTCCGGCGCATTCGCGATATAGCTGTACAACGCCACGTCTGCGAGGGTGGGATGGGGCGCCGCGATCCATTCGCGGCCGTCGAGTTCGGCGTCGATCAGCTTCAGAATGGCGTGCGCGCGGGCGATCGCCTCGTCGGCATTGAACGGAGCGCCGACGAGCGTGACGAGACGCGCGGCGCAGAGGCCATACGCAACCTGACCCGCCGCCACGGACAGCCAGCGTTGCACCGCCGCGGCGCCGGCGGGCGTTTCCGGCAGCCAGTCGGTCCGCTGATACTTCTTCGCGAGATAAACCAGGATCGCGTTCGAATCGGGGATCACCGTCTCGCCATCGACGAGCACCGGCACCTGACCGAAGCTATTGATCTGAAGGAACGCCGGCGTCTTGTGCTCTCCGGCCCGAAGGTCGAGCGAAACCAGCTCGTGCTCGACGCCAAGCAGCGAGAGAAACAGTTGCGCGCGATGTGCATGGCCCGATAGCGGCGTGTAATACAGTTTCATTAGGCAGTTCCTGGACTGGGTGGAAAACGTGGCATCAACCACGATGCACTGCAGTCTAGAGAGGTCCCGCCGGGAACTGAATACGGCGCCGCGCGATTTCACTATTGCTGAAACGCGAATGGTGCAGGGGTCATTGCCCGCCGGCCACCCCCTGCAAAAGCATGCGCACGCCGGATAGCGGCGCAACCACGCTCTGCGGCAGCTCGTAGTCCCGCAACAGGATCTCGCCGATGTCCGCGTAATCGATATGCGTCGTGCCGCGCTCGTCTTCCCAGATCACGGCACGCAACGGCAATTCCACCGCGGCGTGGGGATTGGCCTCCATGACCGGCGTGCCGCCCTTGGGATTGCCGAAAAGAAAAAGCCGTGTTGGTCTCAACGTAGTTCCGGCGCTCTCGGCTGCCGCACGTTGATCGATATCCGCGAACAGGGTTAATCCGCGCGACTTCAGCGTTTCGATCAAGCGTGACACGGTGGTCGGAAAATCGTGCTGGCTCGGCAAGGATTGCGTGCGAGCGGGATAGGGAATTTGCGGGGCTTGAGCGGTCATGGTCTGCAATCTCCAGGTCGCGGCGATGTAGATGGATTCACTTTATTTTACATAACATAATAAGTAATCGTCCCGAAAGCTAACTTTAGCTGGCGTTACACCTGTGGGAGCCAAGTCCCACAAGCGTTAGCGGGTAGCGCCAGCAACCGAAAACCCTTGGAAAAAATTTCCAGGGCGTGCATCCAAACGCCACGCGTTTCGGCATCTTTCGCGCTTTCAACGCGCGCAGAAGCGATCACTTCGAGCGGATCGATCCCAAGAATTTCGGCGACCCGAATGCAGGTCTTTTCGTCAAAAACAGAACGCCCCGTCCGGTACCCGCTGATCGTAGAGCGAGTTACGCCGAGCGCTTTCGCTGCCGCGTAGTCGGAGGGGAGATCAAGACGCACTTTGGCTGCGTCGAGCCATTCAATCGTGGTTCTCATTAAAAACCCCTTACAAATCAAGTCAACCCGCCGTCAAGGTTAGTCGAACGCTCGACCGGCTGCAACGTCCGAAAATCTCGTACGTACGAGTAAGTTTGACTAGTGCGAGTAACATCAACTATGATCCGGTCGTCGCCCCGGCAACTGGCCCTCAACCCCGCCAGTGCTGGATTTGCTACCCGGCCGCCGGGGCGATGTTTTTCGAAAACATCGCTCTTGGGGTTGAGCAGGGGAACGCAAAATGCAGATTTCGCAGCAACAATCCGTTACAGCTCTCACGGGGTCGCAACGATTTTCGAGTCGGGCTTGCCGCAGTTCCTCTTTGAAGTCCGTCACGCCGGTCCACCCGGCATCGCTAGGCGGATTCACCATCGAAGGCCCGTTCTACCGCCGCCCATCTCGCCTCGCTCGCGCGCTCGACCGATTTTTCTACTGGCTCGGGGCGTGACGGCTATGCGTGCGTCAACCGCTTTCGGTGAAGTCTGGTCTCGTGTCGAAGATGGCGATATTGGCTACGCGGGCGATATGCACCTGTCTTTCAAGCAGCACGCCGCACCGAGCGTCGCGCACATTCGCGCGACTGCACGAGGCGACGCGGAGCTCGCCCGCATCAAATCCATACTCACCACCACGAAAGCGGCGGACGAAGCAGGGCAGAGCACGGCGTCGCGCGGTCTGAGGGTGACACCTGACGCCTATTGGGCAGCAATCAGCCGAGTCGTGCGGGGCTACGCGTAATGCATGGCACAAACGACGTCTGGGCCGCCGGGCTCGTTGCCCCGTTCCCGCGTCGCTGGCAGGCCAACATGATGCACGAATGGGATCGCCGCCGCGCATCGTTCAACCCGAAGAAAGTTACGGCGGAGAACGACGCGCAGCGGGCCGCCAACGTCGCATTGCGCGATACCGTTGCGAGCTTGATCGGCCATGCGGTAAGCGACGAGCTGCCGCTCGACTCCCAGGACCACGACGTAATCGCACATGCGCAGGCATGTGCCGAACAGGCGCGCGTGCGTCTGCTCACGCTTGAGGCGTGGCAGGAAGCGGGGCGCTGTGCCACGCGGGCCGCCGGCGTCTCGGCGCTTGAGCTCGCCGACGTGGAAGTGCTGGAGGCGCGTGCGCTCCTCGCCGACTTCTGCGACTCGCGCGGCGTGCTGCCGGCCACGGGCCGCATAACGGACGAGGGCGCCGTGCGCCGCATGATCGCGCCGCGATGGTGGACGATGCGGATGCGGCGCGCACACGCTCGCGCAGTCGAAGCGGCCGCGATCGATTTCGGCCTGGTGAACCGCTCACGCGACGCGTACGTGTCTAACGAAGGGCTTGCCGCGCGCGAAGCACAGAACGCCCGCAACGCGCAGATGCTCGAAAGCACGATTGCGCACAACCTCGATACCGATCAGGAATTCACGCTGGCCGAGCTCTCCGCAAAGGGGCCGGCCAACAAGGCAATCCGTCGCGCTGAGCTCATGACACGCATCGCCGGTTTCGAGCGCATCGCGATCGCCTCGGCGCACGCGGGCCTGTTCCTGACGATCACATGCCCGTCGAAAATGCACGCCTTCAAGATGGTCGGCACACGGGCGATTCGCAACCCGCGCCACGACGGCACGAAGCCCGACGAGGCACAGGCGTATCTGCGTGGCGTGTGGGCGCGTATCCGCGCCGCGCTCGCGCGCCGTGACATTGCACTCTACGGGTTCCGTATTGCCGAGCCGCAGCACGACGGCACGCCGCACTGGCATCTGCTCGTGTTCTATTCGCCGCAGCACGATTCGACCGTCGAGTCGATCGTGCGCCGCTACGCGCTCGAAATGGACGGCGACGAGGCGGGCGCGCAGGAGAAGCGCTGCGACTTCAAGCGCATGGACGCCGAGCTTGGCACGGCCGCCGCCTATATCGCGAAGTACGTCGCGAAGAATATCGACGGCTACAAGCTCGACAAAGATCTGATCGGAAACGACGCACTCGAAACGTCGGCGCGCGTGGAAGCGTGGGCCTCGCGCTGGCGCATTCGCCAGTTCCAGCAAATCGGCGGGGCACCAGTCACTGTATGGCGCGAGCTGCGGCGCGTCGAATCGGTACCCGCCGATGCGCCGGCGCACGTTCGTGCCGCGCACAACGCCGTGAACCGCGTCGCAAGTCTCGAAGGGCGGGATAACGCGTCCGTCGCCTGGGATCACTACGTCAACGCCCAGGGCGGCGTGCATTGCGGCCGCAACTACCGCGTACGGCTCGCGACGTTCCGCGATGGCTCGCGCACGGCCTACGGCGAGGAATCCGCCGCGAAGCCGGTCGGCGTCGAGTACTTCGAAGTCGCGAAGGTGCGCGATGCGATCGGCAACTGGATCGACGTGTTGCCGCGGACCGTCACGGTCGACTCGAAGCGCTACCAGTGGGAAGTTGTGCGCGCCGGCTCGCGGGCGAGTGGTTTGGGTTTGGAGCGCGCGCAGCGTGCGCCTCGGACCTGTGTGAATAACTGTACGCGACCGGCCACAGAGCCGGAATTTGATCACCACACGGCCGCGCCGCTCAATGCAGATTTCGACGGCGCGGTCCTGAGTTTCGCCGGGGGCGGCGCAATTCGTACTGACCGGAGACCGGAATGACGACCATGAAAATTGATTGTCCTTGCTGCGGCGGCGATATCGACGCGCGGCACACGGAAGGCCTGTCCGACACCATGCGGCGCATGTACTTCGTTTGCGAGGACTGCGGCTATCGCACGCCGGCGGGCTTCGAAATCCTGTTCTCGCTGTCCGCGTCCGCAAAGCCGCGCGCCGACGTCGCCCTCGAAGTGCGGCCCTCGCCGATGCTTCGCGGCGGCTTCAACGCGCGCACGACGGCGGCGCTCGCGAGGGCGGCATGAGGTTCACCATCAAATGCCCGCACTGCGGCGCGCGCGGCATCGCCAGGTCGATCGAAAAGGAGTCGCCCGTGTCGTGGCTGCTCGACTTCCAGTGCGATGACGTGACGTGCGGCCACACGTACCGCACACGAATCGAAATGTTTCCGCCGGAAACGCCTATCCCACGCCGCGAGCGGCGTGAAACAGTCGCACTTCAATTCGGCGAGTAGCGGCCCGGCTTCAAAGCAATTAGATCGATATCGACGTGATATCGGCCATGCGTTTCAATCCTGCTCGGGGGAGCATTATGAAAACCGTTGTGGTGGCAAATTCGAAGGGCGGCACGGGTAAGTCGACGAGCTCGCTGCAGTTCGCAATCGGGCTGGCACGCGAAGGTGCGCGCGTGTGGCTCGTTGATGGTGATCGGCAGGAAACCAGCGTCACCGCGATTACCATGCGTGCAGAAAGCGGACGGCCGCCGATTGCCGCGTCGGCTTATGCCAACGGCGCCACGCTGCGTGCCCAGGTGCTCCAACAGCGTGACGCCTATGATTTCGTGGTGATCGATGCCGGCGGGCGAGATTCGAGCGCGCTACGCGCCGCGCTTACGGTCTGCGATGCCGTCGTGATTCCGTGCCTGCCCCGTACGTTCGACGTGTGGGCCATGCAGGACATGGTGCAGCTCGTCGACGAGGCACGCGCCGTTCACGACCTGCGGGCCTTCGCATTCTTGAATGCAGCCGACGCCAACGGGTCCGACAATCGCGACGCGGCCGCCGCGATCGCGGAGTTTTCACAGGTTGAGCTGCTTCCGTTCCGTCTCGGCCGCCGCAAGGCCTTCGCGAACGCGAGCGGTGCCGGCCTGCACGTCGAAGAAATGCCTCGACGGGATACGGTAGCCTGCGCGGAAATCGACCGGCTCACGGCCGCCGTGTTCGGCATCTAGATATCGACTAGCGATCGAACAGGCATCGATTCGATATCAAAACGATATCGAATCAATATTGAAGGGGCAGGAATATGGCGATTACGAAACGGCCGTCAGGCGCAGAACGCACGGCGGGCATTGACGATTTCATCGCGCGGGCACCGGACGCGGGCCACGATCGGCCGCAGCCGGCAGAACGGCGCCGAAAGCAGGTGATTAGTCCTGGTATCGATTCGCAGCTACTCAAGCGGTTCGACGCTCTCGCAGACCGTCTGGGGCTCACACGCGCGGCGGCGATCAGTCTTGCGATGGTGCGGCTCATTGAACAGGAGGAGGGCGGTTGATCGTAGCGACGGCCCGTCGTCAGCGATGCGCGATATGCGCCGCGCACATCGCATGAACCTCTCGAACGATCGGCGAGCGGTAGTCCAGAAACCAGCCCGACTTAAGATTGAACAGTTTCAGCAGACCGGCCTCATCTCGTGGAAGGGCCAACCTGCACGAACGACGTTGGCGGTTCACCTAACGACAGCTTGGTCGTGAGAATATATCGCAGACGAGGGAGCCCGCGGAAACCGGGGGCTTTGGTCAGGCAGTCAGGAGAAAATGCGCCGCAATTTATCAAAAAACATCTTCCACAATATTATCGCGCAACGGTCGAGGGTAATAATAGGCATGATTTTATTTAAAAAAACATTTTGGCGAGGAATTTCAATTTCCGCGAAAATTACATTATTGAATCTTGTTTCGCAAACAAGCTTTAATGCGATCGGTCGCACAATTCGATTTGAGAGATTTCCTGATTTAGATTTCTCGGATGATCCGAAAACTGACGAAGTAATTCGGTGCGCCACGCAGGTAATTTGCGGCGTCTCACCGACTGATGAGCAATCGAGTGAAGTTGAGCCGCTTGTTGCGCAACTTTCAGAAAACAAGGTTATTAAAAGATTATTGAATTCCAGAAATGTCGCACTCCTTGAGGCCGATCATCTTATCAGCTTGGCGTCTCAGCCAGATTTTTCAGTGAATCGGGCGGGGAAAAATAAATCTATTAACATATGGTCAATCCTTAAGTTGTGGTGGTATGCCCGAACAATTGCTAGAAGCGCCAGAAAGGCGATCGAAGTAAGGAAGGCTCCAAAAGTTGATGTAACAGGCTCGGATATTGCACAAACAATCACCTTGATTTCAGTCAGTTTGGTGACAGGAGGTTTCTTCTATCAGGTAATTTTCTTTAAAGGACTGGGAATAGATATAACTCGATATCTATCCATTTCTGATTATTTATCTTCCAGTATAGGCACAATATCTCCAGCTGCATTATCCATGGGAATTAATGTGGTAGCGATGTTTTTTGGAGCAATGCGCTACACGCAGTCAAATAAAATGACGCAACAAGTAAGGTTAAAGACTGATCGCTATTTTTTGTGGTTTTCCTTTGCACTCACTACAATTTTGTTGATCATTGAATGGCTTACTAGTCGCCACTTTCCATTCGACGTGCTGCCGATTTTTACGTGGAATCTGGCGCTATTGTACGTGCCGGGGTGGTGTGATGCTTATTTCAAGCGCCCATTCATCATGCTCTTTGTTGCTCTATATGTCATTTATTTTTCTGCAAGCATTTATGCTAAAGCTCAAATGAACGCAATTGCTGTCAGGAACGGAAGTTTTTTTAAAGGTGATGCCGATCGGGTAGAGCTCGACGACAGCGTCAAATTACTGATTCGAGCCGATCAGCTTAGGTTATTGCAGACGACGCCGAATTTTTGCTTTCTGTACGACACAAAGAGCCATAAGGTGTGGATCTTTCCAAAGGAGAAAGTGAAAGCAATTTACGGTGGTGACCTACAAGGCTGACGCACAGCACGCGACGAAAGAAGCGCGGTCCCCCGCCCCGCCTGAGCGCTTCAAAGATGGCCAATTTTGATGCTTGCGCCATCTGGCGGGAGCCCGGCAGCAGCGGAGGTTTCGTGGCGCACGCGCAGGTTGGCAGTTAACGCGTCCTGATGCAAAAAATAGGTTAATTTTCGCAACAATGAAAGCCAGTCGGGAGCGGAGCTCGGGCAATTAGCTTCGATTTCGATCTAGTTGCATCCTATGCCCGCGAATCGGCGGCTGAACCAAATGTCGACCGAAAAAGGCCGGCACATGGAGCACCACTGGCTATACTGTATATATATACAGTGTTTGGACTGAGGAGATGGGGAACGGGCACCGACACCGGCCGCCGCTCACGGCAGCCGAACTTGCGGAGATTTACGACAGCCAGCCGACCCCACAGGTGTTGCGGCTGCTGTGGGAGATTCATCGTCTGCGAGCGACAATCATGCGAGCAGACCAGATCCGCCGCATGATCGGGCCGAAAGTAGGCTCGTCATATGCGCTGGCCGGCGTTTGGGAACTGTTCGAGAAGGAAATGGACGCTGAACCGTGCCTGACCGCCCCCCCAACGACACGCCAAAAGGGGCTGCTTTATCCGGGCGAGACACCAGGCCGTGTGCGCAGGCGCATGCGTAATGGCGAGTGATCCGCGATCAACCTCGCGTCACATATTCCGATGCTTGACGGCATGCCATCAGGCATACAAGTGCAGACAGTCCACTTGGATGGGTGGTCTGAACAGTGCATTTATATGTGACAATACTCAAATGGGATCGCAACGCTTCCGGTGCCCACTGCGGGCCGAGAGCAAAATTTAACAGACTGACTATGACAGCAATCGATAGACTCAGCATCGAGGGGTACAAATCGATCCGGAAGTTGGACGGTTTGTCGCTCGGCAAGCTGAATGTGCTAATCGGTGCGAACGGTGCCGGTAAGAGCAACTTTATCGGCTTCTTCCGGCTGCTTGCTCGATTGATGGCCGGAGAACTGAACTTGTACGTTGCAAAGGCCGGCGGCCCTGACAGCCTCTTGCATTACGGTCGGAAGCGTACGCATGCGCTCGCCGCTGACCTGCGTTTTGCGAACAACGGATATAGGCTGGAACTACAGCCGACGCAAGATAACCGCTTCGTGTTCTCAAAAGAAGAGTTTTATTGGAACTACACAAATAAATTTTATACGCTTGGGGCCGGGCATACAGAAACAGCCTCGACAAGCGGCCGATATGGCACGATGGCAGAATACATCGTGCCGGCGATTACGAGCTGGATCGTCTATCATTTTCACGATACCAGCGATTCAGCTCCGATGAAACAGTCGTGGGCGATCAACGACAATGCCCGATTGCGCCCGGACGGTGCAAATTTGGCTGCCTATTTATATAGGCTTAGCGAAACGTTTCCAGCACACTATCAGCGAATAGTTGATACAGTTCGACTTGTTGCGCCATTCTTTTCGCGGTTCATGCTTCGCCCGAACCCTCTCGACCAGACCTCTATCCAACTAGAGTGGCAGGAGAAGGGAAGTGATTTCCCATTTCTCGCGCATCATTTGTCCGACGGCACACTGCGCTTCATCTGTCTTGCTACGGTGCTCTTGCAGCCAGACGAGTTGATGCCGGCCACCATCTTGGTCGACGAGCCTGAGCTTGGTCTACACCCGTATGCAATTGAACTACTCGCGGCATTAATGCGTCAATGTGTTGATAGAGATCACCAACTAATCGTCTCTACACAATCAGTCGAGTTGCTGAATCAGTTTGACCCCGAGGATGTAATTGTTGTTGACCGAGTAGATGGGCAATCTACCTTCACGCGACCAAACGTGTCGACGCTGGCTACTTGGCTTGAGGAATATTCACTCGGTGAATTGTGGAAGCAAAACGTCTTCGGTGGGAGGCCTCGCTGATGGCGGGTAACAACACACGCGTTAACATCCTCGTTGAAGGGCAAACTGAGGAATCGTTTGTGCGGGATCTTTTAGTCCCTCATCTGGCAGGCTTTAGCGTATGGGCGACAGCGCGGGTAGTCCGGACTAGCAAATACCACAAAGGTGGTGCGGTCAGCTACGTAAAGATCTGTGATCAAGTTAGTCGTTGGTGCTTGGAGGACCAGACAGCCGTTGTTACTACAATGTTTGACGTCTATGGACTGCCGGCAAATTATCCGGGGGTAAATGCGTGGAATAATGCAGGGAATGCGGTAAATCAAGTTGCACTATTAGAAAATACGCTAAAGAATTCAGTTGCGAAGCAGAATTTTTTACCTTATTTGCAATTGCACGAATTCGAAGCCCTTCTGTTTAGCGATCTTGACGCATTTGCGTACTGCGATGTCGATCCAGCCCATATTGTGGGCTGGCGAGTTATCGTCGGAAGTGGTGTATGCGGCGTAGGGAGGAGGCAGGAGAAGGCG
>NZ_JBANLK010000079.1:0-20037 GCF_054968425.1 Paraburkholderia sp. AV2 | reverse complement strand
ACAGGCCCGCCGGGCCGCCGCCTACGATCACCACGTCGTATTCCATCGATTCGCGCTGCCCGGCAACGCCGACGTCATGATTCATCGGGTTCGACACGGTTCTTCGTCTCCATCAATCGTTTTCTTCAAGCGGGCGCCGCCAGGGCGCCGAGCGTGCTTCAGTCCAGACGGGAGTGCCGTCCTCGATACGGTAAGTCGGGCCAAGGGACATGACACCACCCATGTCGGGTGGACGTGCGGCATCCGCACAAAAAACGAAGGGACCGGAAATCCGGTCCCTTCGGTCGTGCAACCGCGCACGGAGCGTCAGAAGGTGGACAGCGTCAAGGTATTCTTCACCGAGGTCACGCCCGGTACAGTTTGCGCGACCTGCGTCGCCTGATCGATCATGGCCTGTTCGGGCACCCAGCCCTGGAGAAGCACGGCGCCGCTGTTGACCCGCACCGTGATGCCGGCGGCGCGCAGACCCTTGGCCTTGCCCAACGCGGTGAGGATGCGGCGGCGCAGCGCGCGGTCGGCCGCCTTCGACGCGGCCGGGGTGGCGGCGCTTCCCGTCTGGGGCGCTGCTGTCGCGGCCGGCGCCGAAGAGGCGTCGCCCTGGGCATGGGCGCTCAATGCTGCGGCGGTCAGAAGGCCGGCGACCACCATCAAGCCGGTTTTAGCGATTTTCATACGTGTTTTTCCTTGTTCGATGCGCGTGGGGAACGGGCGCGGCACGAATGCGTCCTGCCGCGCGAAGCGTTATGGGATCAGAAGCGGTGCGTCATACCGAGAACAGCAAGGATCTGCTTCGTATCGGTCGAGGCCACCGCAATACCCGGCCAGCTCATTTCCGCCACGCCGTTGTTCTTCATGTAGCCAGCACGTGCATAGAGTACCGTGCGCGGGGACAGATTGTGGTCGATGCCGAGTTCCACGCCTTCCGTGTTGTCGTCCGCGCCGCGCACATCGCGAGCGATGCCCGCGATCTCGATGGCGTCTACCGATGTTGCCTGGATTGTCGCGCCGGCTTCAATCAGACTGTTGGAATTGGCCGCATCGAAAATGGCCGCCAGCGAGTGGGCCGGCGCGTCGTGCGGCTTGCTGTAGGAATAGTTGAACTGCAGATTGACGATGCCGATACGGTAGCCGAGCGCGGCCGTGTAGTGCTCGGTGTCCACGAGATTCATGGTGAACGTCGAACCCAGAAGCTTGACGTAGGCCGCCGGGGTCGCGATGCCCGCTTCGGTGCCCGCATGCTGGTACTGGTAGGCAAGGGCTGCGTACAGTCCATAACCCGAATACGACATGGCAAGATCGAGCGTGTTGCCGGCGTTCTGGGTCACCCCCGACGCGGCGAGCGTCTGGGAAGCGGCCAGGCCATACATGCCATAGAACTGGAACCCGCCCAGGTTCGGCGATCTGTAGAGGATCGAATTGCTCGTACGGCCCGTCACGCTTTGCGTGGCGAGCGACTTGGTGTCGACGGCAAGCACGCCGGCCGTCAGCGGCGACAGGATTTCGTTACCGCGGAACGGATCGGTCGGGTAGACAACCCAGAAGGTCGGCTGGTACTGCCGGCCAAACGTGAGCGAACCGTACTTGTCGTTGCTCAGGCCAACCCACGACTGACGATAGAACATGTCGTTGTTCACGGCGAAGAAGCTGCCGTTGTTGACGTTGAAGCCGTTTTCCACGTCGAAGATCGCCTTGAGCCCGTTGCCGAGATCCTCCGTACCCTTCAAGCCGAACTGCGAACCCGTGTTGCCGCCGCTGCGCTCCGAGAACGAGTGATTGCCGCCGTTGTCGAGATACTGCCCGAACACGTCGACCACGCCATACAGCGTCACGCTGGACTGCGCCGCAGCGCTTCCCGCGATCAGCGCCGCGGCCGCCCCGCAAACGCCCTGACTGATCAATCGCATGCACGTCTCCTCTTTATGTTTGCCGCGCCGGCAAGGCACGGGTGAATGTGGAACTCGTTGGCATTGCTACACGTATGCGGCGCAGTGTTGCAGGGTTGGCCGACCTGTCACCTACCCGAACGGAGTGGGGACGGGAATACCCGACACCATCGGCGCGTTCGGAACGGCGCGTACCCGCGATGGCCCGAACGGTGCTGCGACTACCCGCCGCGGGTGGGGACGGGCCGCCGCGGCGGCGCCATCATGGCGGCATCGCACCCGGCATGGCGTCAGCTCTGCCGCGGCACATTCAGGAGCGAGAGACGATGTCCGGGAATTCCACTGCAACCCTGGCCCGACAGCGGGTCCATACGCGGCAGATCGTCTGCACCGGCTATGCGCGCGACGACGGCCTCTATGACATCGAGGCCCGCATGACCGACACGAAGGCCCATCATTCGAACCTGCTGTTCAAGGAAGTCCCGGCGGGCGGCGCGATCCACGACATGTGGCTCACGATCACGATCGACGCCGATCTCGTGATCCGCGACGCGCACTCGCGCACGGAAACGGCGCCCACGCCGTACTGCGCCGAGATCAACGATGCCTACAGAAAACTCATCGGCGTGAAGATCGCGAGCGGTTTCATGACGGAAATCAAAGCGCGGGTCGGTGGCACGAAAGGCTGCACGCATTTGACCGAACTGCTCGGCCCGATGGCCACCACGGCGTTCCAGACGATCATGGGACTGAGGAATGGCGCGCCGGTCGGCAACGGCGTGCCGGCCCTGCCCATGCTGAACGGTTGCCACGCCTGGCGCGCGGACGGAGAAGTCGTACAACTGGTGCGCCGGCGCGCTGCCTAGCCCATTGGCTCAACCCACCTATCCAGGGCCGATCCGGCCGCCCCCCACTCCCGTCATGCGGCACGGCAGCACAGCCGGCAGGCTCCACTGGCCACCGGCCGGCGCGCGCTACAATAGCCCGATATCTGTATCGTCATCGGGCGCGCGCGGCATCGGCAGCGCCTCGACTGAAAGGCGCACGCGAGCATGCCGCATAGTCCAGTCCCGCCCAATGCGGACCATCCACACAAGAACCCCGGTGTTGTCCCCGGCAGCGCGTCGCGCATCATGACGCCCCGGAACAAGACGCGCATCGTCGCGCGCGAACGCCTGATCAACCAGTTGCTGGAAGCCCGGCGCAAGCGCTGCATCCTGGTCCAGGGCCCCGCCGGCTGCGGAAAAACGACCCTGCTCGTGGCCTGGCGCGAGGCGCTGCTGCCACTCGGTTTCGATCTGGCGTGGCTCACGCTGTCACCGGAAGACGACGACCTGGCCAGTTTCCTCGACTACCTCGTGGCCAGCCTTGCCCAGATCGATCCCGGCATGTGCCGCGAGGCCGCCATTCTCGGCGGGCGCGGCGTGGACGACGAAGCGGTCGAGCGCACCGTGATCGCGCTCGTGCGCGGCATTGCGAGCCGCGCGAGCGACCTCGTCCTCGTCATCGACGACCTGCAGCACGTCGCCAATCCGCGCAGCCACCGAACGCTGCAGTGGCTGCTCGACTATGCGCCGCCCAACCTGCACGTCGTGCTGGTCTCGCGCGGCACCTTTCCCGTTTCGGTAGGACGCCTGCGCGATCAGGACCTGGTGCTCGAACTCAACATGCGCGACCTGCGCTTCACTGCCGCCGAGTCCGCGCAATACCTGCGCGCGCAATTGGGCGAAGTGAACGAGCGCGACGCGCGCGAAATGTACGCGCTGACCGACGGCTGGGTTGCGGGCCTGCAGCTCTTCGCCATGCATCTGAAACGGCGGCGCGGGGCATCCGGCGCAGCGGACGTGGCCGAATCGCTCACCGAGTCGGTCGCCAACATGCAGTTGCACGACGCGCGCGCATTCGGCGACTACTTCGAGCGCGAGGTTCTCTCGCGGCTCTCGCCCAACGAGGTCGAACTGCTTGTGCGCACGTCGGTCTGCGCGCGGCTCTGCTCGTCGCTGTGCGTGGCACTCGTCGGCGACGCCCTGCCCCCGGCCGACGTGATCACCCTGCTCGCCCGGCTCGAAACCGACAACCTGTTCATCGCGCAGGTCGAACACGTCGGCAACGAAACCTGGTATCGGCTCAACCCGCTCTTTCGCGAAAGCCTGCGCCACCGCTTCCGCGAACGCAGCCAGGCGTTGCAGCGCGAGGTGCATCATGCGGCGTGGTGCTGGTTCCGCGACCACGACCTGCCGGACGAAGCCGTGCGCCACGCGCTGCAGGCTGGCGAAGCGAGCGCCGCGGCGGACCTCGTCCTGAAGGTGGCCCGCGGCCTGCAGGTGGCGGGCGATCTGCGCAAGCTCGTGTCGCTCATGCATCTGCTGCCGCGCGCCGAAGTGGAAGCGCGCGTCGGGCTGCGTATGTGGCACCTGCAGCTGGAGCTGTACGCGCGCGACTTCGAGGCCTGTGCGACCAGCATCGCACGGCTCGACGCCGATATCCCGCCGGAGGACCTCCGTTCGCGCTATCGCCTCAACCTGCTGCGCGCGGCGGTCGACGTGCAGCGCGACGACCCGGACGGCGTGGCGGCACAATTGCCGCAGATTCTCCACGCGCCCGACGACGCCGACAGCTTCTCCATTGGCGCCCGCAACAATCTGCTGTCGTGGTCCTGGATGCACAGCGGCGAATACGAGGCGGCGCGCGCGGTCCAGCTCGATGCCACCCGTCCGCTGATCGAGGGCTCGCCGCTGATGGGCACCTCGGCCGGCGTGCTCAACGGCCGCTGCATGATCGGCTTCAGCCATGCGCTCGAAGGCCAGTTCGCACAGGTGGAACGCATCAGCCGAGAAGTGCTCGCCGAAGCCGACCTGCGCGGCAGCAGCGCGGCGGAGCCGGCCAGCCTGGCGGCCGCGCAACTGGGCGAGGCGCTCTACGAGTTCAACGACATCGCGGGCGCGCGGCGGCTGCTCGAAGACCGCGTCGACGTGCTCGAACGCGTCTCCATTCCCGACTCCATCGTGCGCGTATTCAGCGTGCTTTCGGCGTCGCACTGGGTCGAGGGGCACCGCCTCGACGCCTTCGCCTATCTCGAGCGGCTCGAAGACTACGCGAACCGGCACGGCGTACAGCGGCTCGCCGCCCACAGCCTGGCTGCCCAGGTCGAACGCCACCTGCAATGCGACCAGTTCGACGACGCCGAAGCCGATCTTGCGCGCCTCGACGCGATCGCGGCACGCCTGCGCCCCACCCGGCCCATCGCCTTTCGCGACGTAGAAGCGCTGGTCGGGCGCGCACACGTGAGCTGGTCCATCGCACACGAAGATTTCGAAGCGGCGGCCCTGCACCTTTCCACGCTCGTCGCGCTGTGCGGCGAGCACGGCTGGCAGCACTACGCGGCCCGCTTCCGGATGCTGTCCGCGCTCGTCGATCTCAAGCGCTCGCGCGCGGACGCCGCGCACCAGAGCGCGCTCGCGAGCCTGCGTCTTGGCCACCGGCTCGGGCTCGTGCGCAGCCTGCTCGACGTGGGCTCCGAGGTGGTGCCGTTCGCCGCGCGGGCGGTGAGCGCCGAGCCGGACGACCCCGTGCTGGCGTTCTACGTGGACCGGCTGCGCGCCGCCCAGGAGGCCGCGGCGGCACTGGCGAGCCCCGCCGGTTCCACGGCCCGCCCGCCTGTTGCGACGCCGGGCGGCGCCGAAGCGCTCAGCGAGCGCGAGGCGAAAGTCGTCGGCCTGCTGGCGCAGGCGCTGCCGAACAAGAAGATCGCCCGCACGCTCGGCATCTCGCCGGAAACGGTCAAGTGGCATCTCAAGAACATCTACGGCAAGCTCGGCGTATCGAGCCGCGACGAGGCCGTTGCGCGCGTGCGCGATCTCGGCTTCGACCGCTTCGACCAGTAAGCGTCTTCCCCCCGCCGCGCGGGCCTGCCGAAGGCCACCGGAACGACCCGCCCCGCATTGCCCCGCTACCCGGTTCGGGTGGTACGGCCCGCCGTCCGAGCCGCTATTCTTGGTTTCAAGGGGTTTTCGCCGGATAGACGAGGCGCAGACCCTCCTGGATCAGAAAACGCATGAGGAGACACGGCGTAATGACTACGCTCACGCCCAGTTCCACGCCGGCGGCTGCATTCCGTCCGGTGCGCATTCCCGCAAGACGCACGCTCGTCGAACGCCGTAGCGACGGCAGCCTGATTCTGCGCTCGGCCAACCCGCCGCCCGTCATCGAGCAAACCAGCTTTGCCGACTTCGTGGAGGGCTGGGCCGAGACGCGCGGCGATACCCCCGCCTTCTGCGAACGCGGCAGCGACGGCGCCTGGCGCAAACTGAGCTGGCGCGAGTTGTGGAGGCAGGTGCGCGCCGTCGGCGCGGCACTGCTCGAAATGAGCCTCGGTCAGACCCGGCCGCTCATGCTGCTCTCGGGCAATTCAATCGAGCAGGCCGTCGTGCTGCTCGCGGCCGAATATGTCGGCATCCCCACGGCTCCGGTATCGCCGGCCTATGCGATGCTCAGCAAGGACTTCGCCCGCCTCAAGGGCATCAGCGAGATGGTGCCGCCGGCAGCCGTATTCGTGCAGAACGGCGCGGCGTTCGAGCGGGCGCTCGCCGTCCTCGCGCACACCGGCGCGGCGATCATCGCCGTGGACGCTGTCCAGCCGGGACAAACCGGCTGGGCAGCGCTCGCGGCGACGGACTTCACGGCCGCGCGCGAGGCCCAGGTGAGCGCCGCCCACGCGGCAATCCCGGCCGACGCCACGGCGCGCGTGCTCTTCACGTCCGGCTCGACCGGCGTCCCGAAGGGCGTCAACCTCACCTACGGCAACTTCAAGGCCGTGGCCGCCTACTACGCCGACAACCTCGCTTTCCTGCGCGAGACCGAGCCCGTGTTCCTCGACTGGCTGCCGTGGCACCACGGCCTGGGCGGCGTCCTCAACCTCGGCCGCTCGGTCCAGTTCGGCGCAACCCATTACATCGACGACGGCCGCCCGCTGCCGGCCCTCATCGCGCGCACCGTGCGCAACCTGCGCGAAGTGGCGCCGACCATTTTCACGAGCGTGCCGTCCGCGTGGACCGTGCTCGCCAACGAGCTGGAACGCGACCCGGCGCTCGCCGCCAACCTGTTTTCGAAGGTGCACTTCTTCGGCTATGGCGGCGCGAGCCTGCCCACCGAGGTCTGGGAGCGGATCCAGCGCGTGGCGGAGCAGACCGTCGGCGAGCGCATCGCCTTCCTCACCGGCCTCGCCTGCACGGAAACGAGCGGCATGGGCACGTACTGCGGCGGGGTTTCCGATACGGTCGGCAACATCGGCACGCCCGTGCCCGGATCGGAGGTCAAGCTGCTGCCGCTCGAAGGCTCGGACGGCCGCTACGAAATCCGCATGCGCGGCGCCAACGTGTTCGGCGGCTACCTCAAGAACCCCGAGCTGACCGCCGCCGCGTTCGACGAAGAAGGCTTCTTCCGGCTTGGCGACGCCGTGCGGCTCGCCGATTCCGAAGACCCGTCGAAAGGCATGCTGTTCGCCGGGCGCGTGGTCGAGGACTTCAAGCTCACCAACGGCACCTGGGTCCGCACGGGCGCGGTGCGCCTCGAACTGCTCGACCACTGCGCCCCACTCCTCACCGACGCCGTGATCTGCGGCCACGACCACGACTACGTCGCCGCGCTCGCGTGGCCCAACGTGGCCGCGTGCCAGCGCCTCGCACCGGGCCTGGAAGGCCTCGACGCGGCGGCGCTCGTCGAACACCCGCTCGTGGTCGCGACGCTGGCCGAACGGCTCGCCAGCCAGGGCGTCACGGGCGCGAGCCTCGTTGTCAAGCGCCTCATGCTGATGGCCGAGCCGCCCTCGATGGACGCCAACGAAATCGCCGACAAGGGCTACGTCAATCAGGCGGTCACGCGCGCGCGCCGCGCCCATCTGGTGGCGGCGCTCTATCAGCCCGAACCCGCCGCGCACGTGGCACGTGCGCGCTAACCCGCTGCTCCGAACCCCAACGTTCAAGACCAGGAAACTGACATGCAAATCAACCGTAACGTCTTCCGCGACGATCATGAGATGCTGCGCACGACCGCGCGGCGCTTCCTCGAAAAAGAGTGCGTACCGAAGCAGGCCGAATGGGACAAGGCCGGCAAGGTGGACCGCGAAACCTGGCTCAAGGCGGGCCGCGAGGGCCTCTTGTGCCTCACGCTGCCCACCGAATACGGCGGCGGCGGCGGCGACTTCGGCCATGCAGCCGTGTTCAACGAGGAAATCAATCGCGCCGGGGTCAGCGGCCTCGGCTTTTCGGTGCACTCGGACATCGTCGCGCCGTACATCGCCCGTCTTGGCAATGAAGAACAGAAGCAGCGCTGGCTGCCGAAGATCTGCTCGGGCGAAGCCATTCTCGCCATCGGCATGACCGAGCCGGGCACCGGCAGCGACCTGAAGGCCATTCGCACGACCGCCATTCGCGACGGCGACGAGTACGTCATCAACGGCAGCAAGACCTTCATCAGCAACGGCCTGAACACGGACCTCATCATCATGGTCTGCAAGACCGATCCGGCGGCCGGCTCGAAGGGCGTGAGCCTCATCGTCGTGGAAGCGGACCGCGAGGGCTTTCGCCGCGGCCGCAAGCTGGAGAAGGTCGGCCAGCATGCCCAGGACACCGCCGAACTCTTCTTCGACAACGTGCGCGTGCCGGTCTCGAACCGTCTGGGCGAGGAAGGCAAGGGCTTCGCCTATCTGATGGCCGAACTGCCGCAGGAGCGCCTCTCGATCGCCGTGGGCGCGGCCGCGAAACTCGAAGTCTGCCTCGAACACACGCTGAACTACGTGAAGGACCGCAAGGCGTTCAACCAGACCGTCTGGGACTTCCAGAACACCAAGTTCAAGCTCGCCGACATCAAGGCCCAGGCGCTCGCCGTGCGGCTCATGGTCGATCACTACCTGTCCGAGCACGTACGCCGCCGCCTGACGCTCGAAGAAGCCGCCGTCGTGAAGCTCTTCGCGACCGAAGCGCTCGGCAAGGCGCTCGACGACATGGTTCAACTGCACGGCGGCTACGGCTACATGCTCGAATATCCGGTGGCCCGCGCGTTCGCCGACGCCCGCGTGATGCGCATCTACGGCGGCACGAGCGAAGTGATGCGCGACCTCATCTCGCGCAAGCTCTAAAAAAATCTTTTTCGATAAGGAGTCCTGATATGAAACGCAATGCATTCGTAGCCGGTGTTGGCATGATCCCGTTCAAGAAGCCGGGAACCAGCGAAACGTATGACGTAATGGGTTCCACGGCGGTCCGCCAGGCGCTGGCCGACGCGGGCCTCGAGTATGGCGACGTGCAGCAGGCCTTCGCCGGCTATGTCTACGGCGATTCCACCTGTGGCCAGAAGGCGCTGTACCGGGTGGGCATGACCGGCATTCCGGTCATCAACGTGAACAACAACTGCGCCACCGGCTCCTCCGCCCTCTTTCTCGCGCGCCAGGCCGTGCAGAGCGGCGCCGCGGACTGCGTCCTCGCGCTCGGCTTCGAGTTCATGGGACCGGGTGCGCTGAAGTCGGTGTGGACCGACCGTGCCAGCGCGCTCGAACGCGCGCTCGACATAACCGACGAACTCGTCGGCCGCCCGGAGGGCTTGAGCAACGCGATCCGCCAGTTCGCGGGCGCCGGCATGGCGCACATGAAGAAGTACGGCACGAAGCTCGAAACGTTTGCCAGCATCCGCGCAAAGGCGAGCCGCCATGCGGCGCGCAACCCGCTCGCCGTGTTCCGCAACGTCGTCACGACCGAAGACGTGATGGCCGCGCCCATGCTGTGGGACGGCGTCCTCACGCGCCTGATGGCCTGCCCGCCCACCTGCGGCGCGGCCGCGGCGCTGATCGTCTCGGAGGACTTCGCGAAGAAGCGCGGCCTGCGCACCGACGTGGTCATCGCCGGCCAGGCGCTCACCACCGACACGCCGAGCACCTACGACGCGCGCGACATGATCCGCGTGGTCGGCTTCGACATGGCGAAGTCGGCGGCCGCGATCGCCTATGAGCAGGCCGGCGTCGGACCGAAGGACATCGACGTCATCGAACTGCACGACTGCTTCGCGCAGAACGAGCTGCTGACCTACGAAGCGCTCGGCCTGTGCGGCGAAGGCGAAGCCGAAAAGCTCGTCAACGACGGCGACAACACCTACGGCGGCCAGTGGGTCGTGAATCCGTCGGGCGGCCTGCTCTCGAAGGGCCATCCGCTCGGCGCAACCGGCCTCGCCCAGTGCTACGAGCTGACCCAGCAACTGCGCGGCGCGGCGGAAGAGCGCCAGGTGGCAGGCGCGAAAGTGGCGCTCGCGCACAACGTGGGTCTGGGCGGCGCGTGCGTCGTGACGGTCTACAAGTCGGCCTGAGTCCCGGCGCACCTCAAGAAGTCACCGTCAAGGAGTCACCGGCATGATCGACAAGCAATTCATCGGCAAGACACTGCCCGCGTTTCGCGCGGTGGCCGAAGCGGGCCGCTTGCGCTTCTTCGCCAAGGCGATCGGCGAGACGAATCCCGTCTACTTCGACGAATCCGCCGCGCGCGACGCGGGCCACCCCGGCCTGCCGCTGCCGCCAACGTTCCTGTTCTCGCTCGAATTCGAGCAGCCGGACGCGTCGTGGCGCGACGAGATCGGCATCGAGCTGCCGCGCATCCTGCACGGCGAGCAGCAGTTCACGTATCACCGCCTCGCGTACGCGGGCGACGTGCTGCTGTTCGAGTCGCGCATCGCGGACATCTACGACAAGAAAGGCGGCGCCCTGGAGTTCGTCGTGCGCGAAACGCGCGTGACGAACCAGCGCGGCGAGCACGTGGCCGATCTGCGCAGCGTGATCGTGCAACGCAATGGCTAACGGAGGCACACGCATGGCTAACCTCAACTACGACGCGATCCAGGCAGGCGACACGCTCCCGCCGCTCGAACTGCCGCCGGTCGACCGCAAGATGCTGGCGCTGTTCGCAGGCGCCTCGGGCGATCACAACGCGGTGCACATCGACATCGACTACGCGCGGCGCGCGGGCATGCCCGACGTGTTCGCGCACGGCATGCTCTCGATGGCCTGGCTCGGGCGTCTCTTGACCCAGTGGGTCGATCAGCGCCAGCTACGCCAGTTCGGCGTGCGCTTCGTGGGCATCACGCATCTCGGGCACCACATCGCCTGCACGGGACGCGTGGTCGAGAAGTTCGAAGCCAACGGCGAAAAACGCCTGCGCCTCGAAATCCAGACCGCCAACCAATATGGCGAACCGCGCGTCGTCGGCGACGCCGTGGTCGCATTTTCTTGAAATTTGCATTAACCGGAAACAGGAGACTGCAGCATGGGTAAGCTCGATGGCAAGGTGGCGCTCGTCACCGGTTCGGGTCGCGGCATCGGCCGTGCAATCGTGGAAAAGCTCGCCAGCGAAGGCGCGCGCATTGTCGTGAACGACCTCGACGCCGAGCCGGCGCACGAAGCCGTCGAAGCGTTGAAGAAGATGGGCACCGAAGCCGTCGCCTGCGTGGGCAACGTCACGGCGCCCGACTTCGCCGACCGCTTCATCAACACCGCGATGAGCACGTTCAAGGGCATCGACATCATCGTCAACAACGCGGGCTATACGTGGGACGACGTGATCCAGAAGATGACCGACGAGCAGTGGTACGCGATCCTCGACTGCCACATGACGGCGCCGTTCCGCATCCTGCGCGCCGCCTATCCGCACATCAAGGCGCTGCATGCCGCCGACGTGGCCGAGAACCGCGCCGTGTATCGCAAGATCGTCAACATCTCGTCCACCTCGGCGCTCAACGGCAACGCGGGCCAGATGAACTACTCGTCCGCCAAGGCCGGCGTGATCGGCATGACGCGTGCGCTCGCACGCGAATGGGGCCGCTTCAACGTCAACGTCAACGCCGTGGCGTTCGGCCTGATCCATACGCGCATGACGGCTGCCGACGCGAAGGCGGGCGCGACGGTACGCATCGACGGCCGCGACATTCGTGTGGGCCTGAATCCGGAAATGCTGAAGACGCACGCGCAGCGCAATCCGCTGGGCCGCGGCGGCACGCCTGAGGAAGCGGCAGGCGGCGTGTACCTGTTCTGCTCGCCCGAGTCGAACTACATCACAGGACAGACGATTGCGGTGGCCGGTAATCTGCAATAAGCACGAAATGCTCTGAGGTGTTTTTGCAAGCCCGCAGCGATGCGGGCTTTTTTTATTGCTCGCAATAAAAATAAAGAGGCACCGCCAAATCCGGCGGCGCCTCCGCGCACGGCATAGTCAGTTCAGCTTAGTCCCGGTAAGCCAGTCCCCGGTCGCGCAAACGCGCGATTGCCTCCTCGCCGAAGCCCCAGTCGCGCAATGCGGCAAGACCGTGTTCGCCACGCTCGGGCGCCGGCCCGGCAATGGACGAAGGCGTAGACGAAAATCGCGGCGCCGGCGCCGGCTGTACCACACCGGCCACCTCCACGAAGCTCTTCCGTGCACGATGCTGCGCATGCGCGGGCGCCTCCGAAAACGTCAGCACCGGGGCGACGCAGGCGTCGCTGCCTTCGAAGATCTCGCACCATTCGTCGCGCGTGCGCGTGAGGAACGCGGCGGCAAAGCGTTCGCGCAGAATGGGCCAGCCGTCGCGATCATGTTGCCTCGGCAGTTCCGCGCCGGTGAGACCCAGCTTCGCGATCAACTCCGCGTAGAAGCGCGATTCGACCGCGCCGACCGACATATAGTGGCCATCCTTCGTGCGATAGCTGTCGTACCAGGGCGTGCCGCCATCGAGCAGGTTGCTTTCGCGCTGCTCGCGCCAGTTGCCCGATGCGAGCAGCCCCCAGACCACCGCGCCAAGCTGCGCGGCGCCTTCGATCATCGCCGCGTCCACCACCTGGCCCTTGCCGCCGCGCTGCACATTGAGCAGGGCGGCAACGACCCCGAGAGCAAGCAGCATCCCGCCGCCGCCGTAGTCGCCGACGAGATTGAGCGGCGGCACGGGCGCTTCGCCCGCGCGCCCGATGCCCGACAGCACGCCGGACAAGGCGATGTAGTTCAGGTCGTGACCCGCGCGCGCGGCGAGCGGCCCCGTCTGCCCCCACCCGGTCATGCGTCCGTAGACGAGCCTGGGGTTGCGTGCGAGCGCCACGTCCGGACCGAGCCCCAGCCGCTCCATCGTCCCGGGGCGAAAGCCCTCGATCACGACGTCGGCCTCGCTCATCAGCTCCAGCGCCGCTTCGATCGCGGCGGGCTGCTTGAGGTCGAGCGTAACCGAGCGGCGTCCGCGCCCCGTCACGTTGACGCGTTTGCCCGTGGTCTTCGGCCCGAGATCGTCCGGCGCCTGCGGACGGTCGATGCGCAGCACGTCCGCGCCCATGTCGGACAGCAACATCGCGCCGAATGGCCCGGGCCCGATCGCCTCGAACTCCAGCACGCGAATACCGCTCAGTACACTCATTCCGCTCTCCTCCTGTCTGCTCTGGCTGATTTTGGCCTACGCCGGCGCGTTCTGCCCTGAGGGAGAACGCGCCTGTTCCAGTTGACCAGTAAACCAGAGCCGGGGGGGCGTGTGACCACCCTTTTTGGGTGGAGCGGAGATCGGGCCTGAACGAAAGCGCCCAATACGCCCTGGTGCATCCATTACTGTCCGGCAGAAGCGGTCTCGCTCTGGATGATGTCCGCCAGAATGGGACGCGCGATCCGCACGTAGTCCTCCGCATTGAGGATAACTGATCGATCCAGCCGGCCGGCATTGAACGCGATTTCCGAATTCTCGTGAATCAGCGCGGGATCCACGACGAGCTCGATGTGGTCGCCAAAGACGAACGGCGGCACGGCCCCCATCACGCAATCGGTCAGCGCCCTCGCAAGCTCGGGGGAAGCCAGCGTCGCCTTCTTGCGTCCCATGATCGCGCTGAGCTTTCTGAAGTCGAGCTTCCGGTTGCCGGGAATCACCGCCAGCACCGGCGTCGCCTCCGGATCCTTGAAGACGCAAAGCATGGCTTTCGCCCCTTGTTCGGGCGCGGTGCCGCGTAGCAAGGCAATGGCATCGGACCGCCCTTCCTCCGGGTGCTCCAGAACGCGGAAACGAACACCCGAGTTCACCAGAAGATCGTTGAGTCGTTCAAAAACCGGTCGATTGCTCATCGCATTGCTCTCAGGATTCTTGCCTGGTTACGAATTCATTATGTTGTCGATGATATCGGATAGGCGCCCCAAAAACAGAAAACCCGCAACAGATCGAACTGTTGCGGGCTTCAAACCATCGCGCCCGATCAGAACTGCATGACGATCCCCGTCGTCGCGCCGAACTGGCCGTGCCCGTAATCCGGGTTGCCGTTGTCGACGCTGCCGTTGACCGGGTCATCGTTGATATTCGCGCCGTAAGTCCCCCCGCCCAGTCCGAGATTGGACGTCGCGCTATTGTGCAGCCAGGCCAGCTCCGCATACAGGAACGTACGCTTCGACAGGTTGTAAGTTCCGGCCAACGTGTAGAGCGTCGCGTTGCCGTTACCCCGGTTGGCGTTGCTGTGATAGATCGCTCCGGTCAGCGACGTGAGCGCCGACGCTTGCCAGGTTGCGCCAAGCCATTCCTGATCGACTGCGGTAGGCAGCGATACGCCGGCCGGCTGCGTGGCGGGGGTAGCCGCGCCGAAATAACCCTCATTCGACGCGTCCGGTGCGCTCAAATGCTGATAGCCCGCAATGAATTTCACGGGACCGAGGGTATAGCTGCCGCCCGCGAGGATCGACCGCGAAGCGACATAGACGTTGCTGAACTGGCCGTACTGGTCGCGAATTTCGTCATAGATCGCCATCAGTTGAAGATCGCCGCCGTCGTATAGCGCCTCCAGACCGTCCGAGCGGCCCTGCGCGCCGCCCAGTTGACCCGGCCCGCTGCCAGGATTGCCGGCATTCCACGTCGTGCTGTTGGTAAGGTCGTACTGCCCCTTCAACGTGACGCCGGCGAGCGCCGGTGACGTGTATTCCAGACCGTTGCCCGCGGTCGACCAGTCGCGTCCGCGCACCAGCGTGATGAGCGACCATATCTGGAACACCTGGGGATCGACGTCAAAGCTGTCTTCGTTGATTTCGTAGATGCCCAGATTGCCGAGCTTGAACGTGCCCCAGCGATCGTTGGTCACGCCCACCGTCGCCTGACGGCCGAACAGCGTCCCCATCGACGTTCCGTTCAAGGTATCGAGGCCGGCCTCCAGCGTGAAAATGGCCTTGGTGCCGTTGCCAAGATCCTCGCTCCCCTTCAGGCCGAACTCGGAGGGCGCCCAGTTTCCGGTTTCGAGACCCACCTGGCTGCCTCGCGCAAGACCGGTTTGATACTGGATGCCGTTGTCCATACGGCCGTAGAGCGTAACGCTGCTTTGAGCATGCGCCATCCCCGTCACGGCCAGGAAGATGCTTGCTGCAATTCCGGTTTTCAATTTCTAGTCCTTATTAATTTCATGACGCCGGCTGCGTGTCGAGCAGATCTGCGCCATCGTCGTCGCGTAGTAGCGGCCGCCTTATTTCGCGCCGTAGATATCGAAATCGAAGTACTTCTTGTTGATGCGCGCGTAGGTGCCATTCGCGAGGATTTCCGCAAGCGCCTGGTTGAATGCCTCGCGCAGTGCCACGTCCTCCTTGCGCAGACCGAGACCGTCGCCCTGGCCGAAATATTTCGGATCGTCGATGGTCGGCCCCGCGAACTGGTAATCCTTGCCCTCGGGCTTGTTCAGGAATCCGTCGCTGGCTTCGATCGAGGCCTGGAACGCGGCATCGAGCCGGCCCGAGGTCAGATCCGCGTAGACCTGATCCTGGTTCTGGTAGGCCACGATCTCCACCCCTGCGGGCTGCCACATCGCACGCGCATAGTCCTCCTGGCTCGATCCCTGTTCGACGCCGATCCGCTTACCCTTGAGCGACGCCGCATCCGGAAGCAGCGGAGAGCCCCGGCGCACCACGAGGCGTGCCGGCGCATTGGAGATCTTGTTGGTGAACGCGATTTGCTGCTCGCGTTTCGGCGTAATCGTCATGGATGACGAAATAACGTCGAACTTGCGCGCCAGCAGCCCCGGAATCATGCCGTCGAAGCTCATCTCCACCCACACGCATTTCGCGTGCATCTGGGCACACAACGCATTCGCAATGTCGACACCGAAGCCCGTGAGCTTGCCGTCGGGCGTCTTGAACTCGAGCGGCGGATAGGTCGGGTCGACGGCAAGCCGTATCTCCTTGCCGCTCCAGTCTTCCGCATGTGCCGTACCGATCATTGCCGCACAAGCCAGCGTCAGCGCCATTCTCCAGTTTTTCATCTTCGTCTCTCCTTCCATGGGTTGAATAATGTAATCAGGCCGGGTACCGCATCATTGCAGGATCCGTTCGGCGAGGCAGACCCAGTAGCTCGCACCGATCGCGAGACAGTCGTCGTTGAAATCGTATTCGGGATTGTGAAGCGCGCAGCCCCCCGCCCCACCGCTCCCATCGCCGTTGCCGATCGAGAGGTAGCTTCCGGGGCATCGTTCGAGCATGTACGCGAAGTCTTCGCTCGCCATGAGCGGATGCAGGTCGTCGATCAACGCGTCCGGGCCGCCCCACTCCAGCGCCACCTCGCGCGCGAGTCCGGTTTCCCTCGCATGGTTGACGAGCACCGGGTAGTCGTGCCGGTAATCGATCTCCACGCGCGCGCCGTAGCTCGACGCCTGTCCGAGCACAATCTCGCGAATTCGCCGCTCGAGCAGCACGCGCACCTCCGGCGAGAGCGCGCGCACGCTCAGCGAGAGGTCGGCGTGCGGGGGAATCACGTTCGACGCCGTTCCCGCGTGCATCTCGCCTACCGTGACAATGGCCGGATGCTGGGGGTCGACGTTGCGGGCCACGACACTCTGGAGCGCCATGACGATCGACGCGCACGCGACAACCGGGTCGATCGTCTGCTGCGGCGAAGCCCCATGCCCGCCACGCCCGAACACGCGGATCCTGGCCTCGTCGGCCGACGCCATGAACGCTCCGGCATGGAACCCGAGACGACCGGCGGGCAAGCCCGGCACGTTGTGCATGGCATAGACGGCATCGCAGGGAAAGCGCTCGAACAGCCCCTCTTCGATCATCCTGCGCGCACCGCCCAGTCCTTCCTCCGCGGGCTGAAAGATCAGGTTCAGCGTCCCGCGCCATCCGGTGCGTTCCGCCAGACAGCGGGCGGCCGCGAGCAGCATCGCCGTGTGACCGTCATGCCCGCAGGCGTGCATCACGCCTTCCGTGCGGCTCGCCCAGGGCAGCGCCGTGGCTTCCCGTATGGGCAACGCGTCCATGTCCGCGCGCAGGCCGAGACAGGGTCCGCGCCCTCGCGCAAGGGTGCCGACCACGCCCGTGCCGCCCACGCCGCGCGTCACACGATAGCCGTACCGGGCCAGCAGCGTCGCGACGAGCGCACTCGTGTCATGCTCCTCGAAGCCCAGTTCCGGATGGGCATGAAGCCTGCGGCGAATTTCGATCACTTCGCTTTCTATCGCTGCGATTTCCGGTAACACCCTTTGTCTCTTCACTACGCCTCCCTGGCACGAATTCATGAGCTCGCTTTGCCGGCATCGCGTGACCGATAGACCGGCGACTCATCGTGAGGCGGATCGTATGCAACCAGAATGCGCGGGAACAGCCGCCGTTTTGTTATGATGACAACCGCTTGTTGTCACTCCGCCCATCGCACCGCCAACGATCTGTTCATCCATGAAACTGCATCAACTGGAGGCGCTGGTCGCGAGTGCGGATGCCGGCAGCATTCGCGGCGCGGCGCGCGCGCTCGGGCTATCGCAGGCTGCCGTCACGCGCGCGCTGCGCGAACTGGAGGCGAACGAGCGGCTGCCGCTCCTCGTGCGCGCGCCGGAAGGCATCAGCTTCACCGAACACGGCAAGGTCCTGCTCACCCATGCCCGACTCGTCCTCAATCAGCTCGAACGCGCGCACACCGACCTCGAACGGTCGCGCGGCCGGGTGGAGGGCCGGCTCATGGTCGGTGTGACGCCCTGGGTCACGCTGACCTTCCTGGCCGAGGCCGTCCGGCTGTTTCGCAAGCGGATGCCGGAGATCCGTCTCGAACTGTTCGAGGGGCTGATGGCCGTTGCGCAGCCGCTCTTGCGCGAAGGGACCATGGACTTCGCCATCGGCCAGTTGCAGCCCGCCGCCGGCGCGCAGGAATTCGCCAGCGAACCCGTGCTCACGTACGAATCCTCGGTCATGGTTCGCGCGGGACATCGGTCCGCACGGGCAACCTCGATTCATGATTTGCTCGACAACGACTGGGTACTCAACTTTCCGCCGGACGGACAGGCAGCGCTCGTCGACTATCTCTTCACGCGGCACGGCGCACAGATCGACGAACGCCGCATCGTTCGCGCGCAGTCGCTCGCCATGCTGCAGACCATGGTCGAGCAGGCGGACATGTGCACCTGGAGCCCCGCCATCCTGAGCCAGGTGCCCCCCTTCGGGGGCCGCCTCAAACCGCTCGCGTTGCGCGAGCATTTCGAGCCCCGACAACTGGGCATCGTCACGCGCCGCAACAGCACGCTCAGTAACGCGGCGGTCGCGTTTGTCGAATGCCTGCTCGACGTGATCCGGCGGCACGCGAGGTCCGCGAAAAAAGACGATCTGGCGCTGTTCAAGACGCTAACGCTATTAATCTGAGAAGCGCGCGCCCGGTCGCTTCGGTACTATTTTCCGCTCCCGAACCGAACCTGCGAGTAGCCGTCCGGATGCACCTCTAATCGCCCGATTGGCTTGCGCGCCGATCATTAGACTGGGTACTCGATGCAGGTCCGGAAGGTTTCTGCGAGATTCTGCCCCTCCCTTTAACGCAGGCTGTCATTCCGATCACCGGCGAATCCTTTCGTCGTCGAAGGAGCACCCTGCGTCGATCCCCAACCACAATCGGGAACGGCTTCCGGTTCACCCTTCATTCGATTTATTCAGGATTACTAAATCGTGAGTTTCAAGACCCTCATGATGGGCCTTGTGGCCAGTATCGTCCTCGCTCTGCCAGGCGCGGCCGCCGTGGCAGGCTGCATCAGCGACCCGCCCGACCAGTCCAACGCATCGTTTCCCGCCTCGCTCACCGGTAAGCTCGTCTATCACAGCTACGTCAACTACGGCGACGGCACGAGCTAGATCTTTCTCTATGATTTTTCGGCGCACACGCTGACCCAGTTGAGCAAGCCCTCCTGGGGCATCACCGACCCCATGAACGCCGTGTTCAGCCCCGACGGCAAGTGGCTCGTCTTCATGGGCGTCAGCAACGGCGCCTGGAACGTGTTCATGTATCCGCTCGGCAGCAACAAGGCGCCGTTCAACATGACGAACAGCACGGGCGCCACCCGCAACGAAGATCCGAAATTCAGCGCGGACGGCAAGACTGTCGTGTTCAAGCAGAACGGAAACGTCAAGTTGGCCACACTCTCGTACACGAGCGCGGGCCCGGTCTTCACGTCGGTCGTGAGCCTCTCGAACGCGCCGCCCGGCGGCGAGTATTCCATGCCCTTCCTCGCGCCAGACGCAAGCGCCGTCTATTACGCCACCGGCACGGGGGCGAACATGGGTCTCATGAAGCGCACGATCGCGACCGGCGCCACGACCGTATTCGATCATCCCCCCGGCCTGGAAACTTACTATCCGATCGTGCGCGCGGACGGCATGGTGTTCTACGCGCGCTGGAAGAACGGCAGCGAGCTCGACCAGATCTACGAAAAGACGGCCGACCCGGAATCGACTCCGAACTCGTTGCCGCTCAACGACTGCGTCAGCAACAATTCCGACCCGGCTCCGGTAAGCGGAACGAACTACCTCTTCTTTTCGTCGACGACCGCGGGCGGTTACCAGCTCTACGTGGGGGATGTCACGACAGGACGACGCTGGAGCCTTACGCCGTTCGGCGTGAATGCCGACCATACGAGGGCCAAGCTTGGGGCGAGCTATTACGGTGGATCGGGTGCGCCGACGGCGACGCTTGTTACGCAAGCGGCTCGATAGGGGCTTGCTGGGTGCAAGGCGAGAGCGCCGGTGCGAGCCGGTGCGTTTCTTGCGATTGTGCCCGTTTAAGAGGGCAGCTCGAACGTCGCGGGCTGGATCGTATTAATTCTGGGGGTTCTTGCTGTTTTGGGCTTTTCTTGTGTTCGTGGTGGTCTGCCAGGGTTGCCCCTGTGCGGGGCGGCACCTACTTT
>NZ_JBANLK010000078.1:0-20391 GCF_054968425.1 Paraburkholderia sp. AV2 | reverse complement strand
TCTCAACGCCAAATATCTCGCACTACAGAATACCGTTTAGATCGCGACGGAACAAACGCCCAAGCCGATGACATCCGGCGAGACGAGGCCGAACGTGACCGGGCCGCGACCCGGCGTGACGCATTACGGGCCGATCCCGTCACGTCGCGACTCGCGGCATTACTGGGCGTCAGTACCGCACGCGTCGATCTGCTCTCCGGACTGGCATTCGCCGCCGTACTCGAAGGCGTCGCGTGCCTGCTGTGGACAGTCGCGCTCCGGCCGCCGCCGTCGTCACCTGCATCACCCGCGACGGCTGTCGTCCCCGCCGCCAACAAGGCCACTCTCCCGGCAGTCACGACGGGTCACACCAGTGAGGTTGCCAGTCGTGAAACCGCTACCGGCAGTCACGTGCCGTCTGACACTGACATGGCGGCGTTGCCGCGCACCGGGTTAGCCGGCGACGACGTCATGCAGCTCGCGCGCGACGTTGCCGCCGGTCGCGTCCGGCCAACGGTCGCCGACATCCGCCTGCATCTGGGCTGTTCGCAGGCCCGCGCCCTTGCGCTGCGCCGCCAGCTCGCCACCCTCACCCCGACGGCATAAGCCGGGCCTGCGCCCGGCGATCCAGTTTTTTCCACTCCCGCACTTGCGTTGCGTGTCCGGCCCGTCCGGAGGCCCTCGCTCGCCCTTTTCTGGAGCATCCCGTGGAGACCACCGACCTTGTCAAAAGCATCAGCATCACCAATCTCGCCAACCAGCGTGCCGCGGTCGTCGAACGCGTCCGCGCCGCGCTCGACCTGCTCGCCGAAGCCGAACAGCTCGCCAGAGCGGCACACCTCGGCTTTCCCCGCCTCGTACTCGATGACGCCTATGCCTGTCGCGGCAGGCCGGGCGTTACCGGAGACTACGCGAAGCGCGACGAGGCAAAAGCCGCCATCGTCAGCGTGATCGACTCGCGCGGCTGGAACTACCTGCTGTCCGAATCGGGGCTGCGCACCTTCATGGATGCACAGGCGCGCGGGCAGTGGGACCGGCAGCTTGCCGATGGCGACGTCCCGGAGCTCACCGCCGCCAATATCGAAGCCACGTTCGCGCAGCTCTACGGCGTGCGTGGCGACATGTTCGAGCGCGGGGTCATTCAATGCTTCCAGCGGCTGTCGTGGGACTACAAAACCAATCAGCCATTCAGGTTCGGCAGGCGGATCATCGTGACGTCTCTGCTCAGCTCCGGTTCCCCGAATCACCGGGTCATCGACGAACTGGACGACCTGATCCGCGTGTTCTGCGTACTCGACGGCAAGCCCGAGCCAGACCACCGGCACGGCGCCTATGTCCTCGTCTCGGACGCGCGGCAGGCACGGCAGACAGAAGCTGAAAACGACTATTTCCATCTGCGCTGGTTCAAGAACGGCAATGGACATCTGACCTTCAGGCGGCCTGAACTCGTCGACCGGATCAACCAGATCCTCGCGAAGCACTACCCGAACGCGCTCGCTTCAGAAGCGCAGTAGTGCCTCTTCACCGTCAGACGCATTTCGCGTCCGACCTTTCCCTCTGTTTCTGCGACCCCGCATCCGGTTCGGCCGGAAACCGGTGTCCGCTCTCTGACTGGAGAAGTCCATCATGAATCTGCTTTCGACCCAGCACGCTGGCCCGCACTTCAGGCCTGGCCGTATCCTCGCCACGCCTGCCGCCGTGGCGGTCCTCACCGATGCAAAAGTCTCGATCATCGATCCGTTGTGCCGTCACGGGCGGGGCGACTTCGGCGAACTGGCTGAACCCGATCGCCAGCAGAACAAACAGGCGATTGCGACCGGCCATCGCATCCTGTCCAGCCATGTCTTCACCGGCGGGCAAACCGTCTGGCTCAGCACGGATGGAAGATCGCCCGGCTACGATCGTCCTGTTGCCGGGCGATGACTGACATGCTGATCCAGCAATTTCATGCCGGTATCCGGCCCGGCCAGCAATTGACGGTCGCCGGGTCCGGCACGCCGCTCTTCAGCCGGCAGGGCCATTGGGACGGCGGGAGCACCCTGCATTGCGTCGCGATGGGGCTTGCCCTGCTCGACAAGCTTGCCGATCCGGTCGCGCTGCCGTATCACGCGGGCGGCAACGAACGGCGCGTATGGGATCGCGTCTGGCCTCACTACCTGCACGGCCTGACGCTCGCGGAACTGGCGAGCTTCATCGCCGAGCTGAATCTGGGAGTGCAGCCGGTCGTCTGCCCGGGTCCGGCGTCCGGGATCCTGCGCTTCATCTCCAGGGAATTGTCGCGCGGGCGACCGGCTATCGTCGGCTGGCGGCAGTCACGGCCAGTCCGCTGGCATGCAGCACTGGCGGTCGGCGTCGAGGGACGGCGGGATGAGCGCACGTTCCTGCCGAACGCGCTGCTCCTGGTCGATCCCGCTGGCGACGAACCCGGAATGGCTGGCTTTAACGCCCGGCTCGACTGGCATGAGCCGGAGTCGATACGTTATCGCTCCTGCCGCGCCCGACAGGTCGTCACGATCGAGGGCGCCGTCTCGATGCGCCCGTTGGTCAGCGCAAGCGCTGACGCCTGATCTCCGGTGGCGTCGCCGCGTTCGCGCGGCGCTCGCCCGTCGGCTTCAACGACACGTTGTTCAACGGCGCGAACAGCTCGGCCAGCGTCACGTTCAGTGCGTAGCAGATATTCGCCAGCGTCTCAACAGACGGATTGGCGATACCGCGCTCGATGGCCGAGATGTACGTGCGGTCAACGTGCGCCTCGAAAGCGAGCGTTTCCTGGGATTTCTCCGCTTCATGCCGGCATGCCTTGATCCGCTTGCCGAGGGCAATCGAGATCGGGGCAGGATGCGTAGCGGAAGAAGTTGAACGCCTGATAGTCATGGCAAGCAGAATGCCCGCCAGAAGACCAATTCACGACGCTATAAACACTTCAATTATAGTAGCATATACTCTACAAATAACACTGCCTGATGGGATCGCGAGCCTTGACTGGTCTCAATCGCAGCCGCAGGTTCGCTGCACGCGTTTCTGTAGTGTAAACACGTCAAATATTACATCGGGGAATGAAGCAATGTGCACGTGGCAGTACCAAAAGAAAAAGCCAGCGATTCAATTGTCCAGCACCCGGATCTGGAAGGGAGAAGCGACGACTGGCACGCACCTGCCCCTGCGGAGCTTGCAGACAAGCCCGACACGTCACCGGCCTGACAAGGCTTCCGCATCAGTCATATCGTCGTCAGGTTCTTCGTCTTCCCGCCCGCCATCACCGCGATGGTTGCCGGGCATCAGCTGACATCCGGCCCTCTTCGAAAACATGCCGGAATTGGCGGCCTCCATGGCAATCACGATGGGGCATTACCGGTAAGTCAGGGTGTTGCCGGACATCGATGACGTGCCACCCAGAAACGCAAGCGGTGCCACGGGAGCATTTTTAACTCGTACCTTGTCACCTTATGCGAGGTTCGAAAAAGGCCAATCAAGTCATGACGAATTTTATTCACCTCGAACCACAGGAAGTCACCATGAAAAATCAATCCGATATTGACAGCAGTGTCATTTTTAGCAACCAGTACCTCGGTAGCAGGCATGAAAAAATAATTCTCTGGCTTTTAGCTTTCGCGCCCTTGATCAGTCTCGTGATCCGTTCGATGCTAATCGGGTTGAACGCTGGAATCAGTGGAATCGAAGATGACCAGTTCGACGATTACATGGCATATTCTTTTTCCCATGCTCATTATTGGTGGGTTGCAGTCATTTGCAATTATGGCCTGACACTGATTGACTACCTTCAATTAAAGAAGCACCAGATCAACACGAAACAGTTCGGCAAACTGTCTTTTATCATCCCCGTTTACCTCTGGAGACGCTGCAGTGCCTTTCAGCAGTCCAGGGTGATTTTTTGGGTCTGGCTGGGAATCGCAATATTCTGTGAGCTTATGGTTCGCGCATTGATCCAAGGTTGACCTTCACCCCCCAGATTATCATAACAAATTTATAAAAGGCTTTAAAATTGAAAACCGAAAAATTTAAATCATTGCTGTCGCTCGTTGTCATTTTCGTGATGACCAGCTTTCTGGCTGCCTGTTCGGAGTCTGACAAGCCAGGCAAATCCGAAGCAAAGCAGGCCGTCAAAACTGCTCTGGGAGACTGCCAGTACATTGATGTTCAGGATTTCAAGAGAATCAATGGCATTCGTCAGCAGGACGGTAGCTACGTCGTCCAGGTAAGTTATACGCTCGATCTCACACCACCTGATGACGTCAAGTCATTCATCAAGAATACATATCCCCAATATGCGCAAACCACCAAAGAAAGTGTGGCTGATGCAAAAAAGACAGTCGACAACTGGAAGCAGGCTCAGGATGCCTGGGTTGCAGCCAACCCCGGCAAGACCGCTGACGATTACATGATGGAAAACCAGGAGGATCATTTAAAATATAATCGGGCACTTCAATTATACTCGTACACTCCTCAGCAAATTGACTCGCAAATTAAAGAGTATGGGCTCTTTCAAGTCGAAATGACTTTGGAAAAAGATTGCCCCAACACACCTCATCAGGTTTTCGACCAGTTATTCTCATCCAGAAATGGAAGCAAGCCGCTTGAAATAGATGATTTCACTGACGATGTAACGATGACAGCCGATTCGTTCGAAATCCGTATGATCAAGACCGACAATGGCTGGCAAATCGCCCAATAGTCGATCATGCGTACCGGGCCCTGATCTTCCTTGATTATTTCTCACATATAGAAGGAGAAACCGGTCTGTCGGACCCGGTCATCTTCAGGAGGAAAACGCCCAATGAGCCCCAATGAATTCATGGATTTGCAGGATAGAACGCAAGCACGGCACCGTATGGCGCGTCGCGCTTGACGCACTTGAGACCGCCATACGGAACGGGCAGGTATGCATCGGCGATGTATTGCCACCGCAGCGCTTGATGGCTGATTTCATGGGTATTCATCCCAACACCCTTAATCGCGCGATGAAACAAGCCGCACGGGAAGGGTTGATCACTGCGAGTCGCGGTCGCGGCACCACTGTCATCGGCCGCCCAGGGCCATGAACGGTCCATGTGTGCGCTGTAAAAGCTCACTCCGGCAGTACCCACCTACTACAACGAGGTCCAGAGAAAGATGAAGAACGCCAACACGGGAATCGCACGGTTCGCACTGTGCGCGTCCATGACCGCCATACTCACCGCCTGCGGAGGCGGCGGTGGAGGCAGCAATTCGGCGGCCGGCACATCCGGCAATGGTTCCAGCAGCCAGACCCAGATCAGCGGCAAGGTGATCGACGGCTACATATCCGGCGTCACCGTCTGCCTGGATAACGGTCAGAGCGCTTGCGACAACTCTCAGCCGACCGCCACGACCGACAACACCGGCAGCTATTCGTTCAAGGTTGCCGGCGACATGACCGGAAAGAAACTGCTCGCGATCGTGCCGGCCGGCGCGACGGACGTGACCTCGGGCACGACGCTCCAGAACGGGTTTACGCTGTCTGCGGTCGTCTCGGGTTCCACGCAGAACGTGACGCCGCTCACGACGATGGTCGTCGCACAGATGAACGCCGGCCAGAGCCAGCAGCAGGCCACGCAGTCCGTCCAGCAGCTCGTCGGCAGCCAGGTCGACCCGAATGCCGATTACATTGCCAGCGGCGATACCGCCACCGCCGCGATCTCTGCCGACATGGTCAGCCACATGACGACGCTTGCCGGTCAGGGGCCGGTTTCCTGGTCGCTGGTGCAGGCTACGCTGAATGCGTACGTGTCGAAGGGCACCGTCGACGGCGTCGGGCAGTCCGATGTCGACGCCCAGCTAACCAACCCGGCATTCAGCCAGGCGGTTGCCGCGACGACGGCGCTGGCTGGTCCGCTTTACACCGTGGACGGGGACATGTTGCAGCAGGTGCCTGACAGTGTCTGGTCTACCAGCGTCTCGCCGGTGCGGGAGAACTGGACACTTTCCGGCCAGACGCTTAGCGTCACCCAGGAGGTCCAGAGCAACGGCAAATGGTCACCCGTGTCACCTGTGGGCAGCTATGACGCAATGTTCAGCGGCAATTTCATTTCGTTGACCTCCGGCGAAGGGGCCTATCTGATGAAGACGGACGGGTCGTGGACGAACTGGCTCACCAACGACCAGCTTCATCCGGCGTATACGCTCTCGCAGACCGGTAATAATCTTGTCGGCACCGACCCGAACACGGGCGATACGGTCACGGTTTCGTACCGTACAACCGATGTATCGGGAGAGCCCCTTTCGACGGCATTGCAGATCGACTACCGCAATCCGGTACGCAGCTCGATGACAGGCAGCTTCCCGGCGGGGACGACAGCTTATCTGGCGACGATGCAGCATGCGAATGACCAGATCATGCTGACGGCCAACGGAATCGGTATACCCTGGCTCAATGGTGCATTTACGTCAATCGCTGCCATCCCGCTCACGGGGCTGACCGCCTTCCCGAATGGGCTGACAGTATCGGGTCTCGGGAGCGCGTCGCAAACCTATACGTCCGTGCAGCAAGTCGCCGGAACGCAGATCGCTATCGGGGGCAGTTGCCTCCTTCTGGATATCGAGGCAAACGGCGTTGCGCAGATCGTCGAAAGCGGTGCCCATGGCTGCAACTATGGCAATGAACCGCTTGGTTTCCCGGTCACGGGCAGCTGGTCGGTCTATCCCCGCAATCCGGACGTCATCACGATTTCCCTGCCGAAGGCAGTCGGTGCGCCCGACGTGCCAATCGACGACACGATCAAGAACACGATCAATGCAGGTGGTTCGCTCGTCATTGCCCTGATGAACGGCAAGCTCGTCAGCGGCTATATGGTTCCGGCCACTTCACCAACGACGGTACTGCAGGTTCCGGCCGCCCTGACGAACACCATTGCGACATCCATGCGCGCCGCAGCCGCCACGATCGGCATGCAGCAGAACCCGTAAAGCCAGCGCTTTCCCGGCAAGACTGGTACAGCCCTCGGGCTGTACCAGTCTTGCTGTACTGGCTAAATGCACCGGACCACTTCTCATCCAGCAGGGTGAACCCCTCTTCGGCCGCGAGACAGGCGCGAATCCTTGCAATACGATCATCAACAACTGTCATACGGACTGCGCGCTCAGATTATCAGGCGTCGACCGACATCGACTGCTGCGAAGCAACGAGCTTCGGCGGCGGCTCGCACTTGCAGATACAAAGATCGTCGTTCAATGCGGCATGGCGACCATCGGGCGCGGTCATCACCTGACGCGGACCATCGCACTTGATTTTCCCCGTCGTATGGCACACAGGGCATTGCACGTCGTCGCCCTCGTGGGCGACATCGCGGCCCATGAACTGGATCGTCGTAGGCGTAGCGACTACCGTCCCGTTCGCGGTGGTCTTGTCGTCGTTAAGAATTAAGCAACGCTTCATTGTTGTTTCTGTAGTCCAATCGATGGACAATCAAACGAGAAATGACGATCACCGCAGCTTTAACAGTTGCCGCCACGAGCCAGCTAAAGCACCTGCACGTTAGCGGGTCAAATCCCCAGCTTGGAGCCACGCCTCAATGGGCTGCTTGCCCACACGTTCGTAATGGATTTGCAGCCAACCGTCATCTCCCTTGCGGATCACCGTGACGCGATCGCCGTGGATCAGATAACCGCGGTGACTGCTGCCCACAGACGGCTGCGCATACAGCCATGCTCTATCAGGCTTTACGACCCATACTGCTTGTTCGTTCGTTGTCGCATCCTGCGACAATTCTCCACTGACCGATGGTGCAGGTTTAGCTGCCGCCTCTGCAGCCGGTCCTAGTGCAGCTTCGATCTTGGCGTAGTAGCTCGCGTTTGTGGCGCTAGGAGGATCGCATGCTTTGAGGTTAGTGAGACCGAGGGCGGCGTTCAAGTTATCCTTGATGTTGCTACCTGGCGAGCCGCTGTACTGTGCCCACAGACCCTGCGCCGTAGGCTTTGCAAGCTTGTCCATGGTCTGCGTCTCGCCAGAACCCAAAGTGTCGTCCCATGAGTCATTCTTCGCGTCCCACGTGCCACCGCACACGCCGCCTGAATCGTCGCGGAAAACACAACCAGTGGCCGTGTCAAGGATCGGGCAAAACTGTCGGCTCTCTAAGGCGGGCTTTCCCTCCTCAGTACTAACGACTCCGTTCCGTGTCCAGTTGAGCACGATGTATCGACCGTCAGACGACAAAGCATGCTCGACTGGATGAGAAAAGATGACCCCCCCTTCCGCCGTCAGTGATTCGTTCGGTACGATAGGTAGTGCAGTTCCGTCAGGGCGTATAAATGTTAGACGTGTCCAGCCAGCGCCGAATATTCGAAGCAGCTGCGAGGGAACCGGCTCAGACAGGACCAACCGCGAGTGGTTAGAAAAATCGACAATAGAAGTATTTTCGGCGCACTGTACGTCGTGCGCGGCGATCGCTATGCAAGCAAGCGAAGCGATTTGGGCTGCGATTCGGATGTTCATTGCAATGTCGATTTGAGATTATTGTAACGACCCGGCGCAACGGAAACTCCATTCGAGATCGCCATGCGGCGTGTCGTGCCGTATTGATCAGCCAAAGCTTGCTCTAGCTCCGCACGTGCTGGTCCCCAGTTGTTTGGATTGCGGGGCGCGGTAGGATGAGTAGCATACAAGTGATTGAGCGACGTCGCGAGGTCATCATCTACAAAAGCGGGCCGATTTACGCTCTGGTCAAGCACCGTTGCTCGGCCAAGGTCTCCCTGAAAATACTCGCCAACCGAATAGTCATAGTCGGTCGGACGGGAGGCTAAACACTTGCGCAGACGACTGACGAAATCCTTGATCTGCAACTTCTGAAACCGCAAATCAGATATTGCGTGCGCGATTGCTGCGACTGCTGGATTGGGCAAATACTGATGGTTAGTCTGCTTGTCACAACCGTCCCTAATCCTCTCTCGCAGATTCGCTCCGGTCATTAGTTGACCTCCTGTAACCTCTGGATGTGCAAACGAAAGGCGTGCGCCATCACCTGCGCCCACCACCGTCCATCCACATTTAGCAAAGAGTTCTTGATAGCCCGACTCGCTTTCTGCACGGAAATCCGCGACTTGCTGGGCAAACTCTCCTCCACCATCACTTGGGCGCATGGTCTTTTGCATAGCGCCAGCAGTAATAACTTGATCGTCGTAAGACTGAACCGTGTCGAGCTTACCTTCGTTTGGCGCCATAGCCGCGATGATGCGACTCTCACTTGCAGTCATCTCACCATTAAGCTGCATTGCCTGAAGTGCGGGCGCATTTGCGAGTGTCATAGAGCCCCAATAACACGGACCATAGTGTCCATTCCAGCGCACGACCTGAATTTTTTTATTGAGGCAACAACCGCAAGCACAAGCGTCAGGATCAAAAAAATTCCCCACGATACCAACGGGATGCAAGTGATAGACACTCGGTGTCGACACCGGTTTCAATACCTCTTTGCACGCATCCCACATCTGCAATTGCTGGATTCGCTCTTTCTCTGTCGTCCAATACGGCAGGCCATCGTGCATAAAGGGGTCGAGCGCATCCCATTTGGTCATCTTCCCGCCCCACTCGCTTTCATATTTCACCACCAGATGATCGACCCGGCTCGCGCGCCATTTCAGATTCAATGCGGAGAGCAAATCCTGACCCTGGACCCTGCCGTGTGGTTGGGTTTTGGGCGTCAGAATCTCATCCAGCTTCTCGATCAGTGGATTGCTTTTCGCCACATTGAAACCGGCTTCGAAAGCGCTCTGTTCTTCTGACGTAGCCTTATCGCCTTTCAGATAGAGATAACGCCTGTAAAGGTCGACCGTCGCCAAACTCGACGACAGTAGCTCGAAACCAGCCCACGCCCATTTGTTCTGCAACGAGACATTCGGCTGGCCTGATGCGCAGACGAAGCCATCGACCGTGTTCATATTGGCGTCGCCCGCGTCGACCTCGTACCAGGTATGCTTCTGGTCGTCCATGTGCCCGGTCAGACCCGCGATATTGACGACACGGGTATAGTCGCTCGTTCCGGACGGTGCAGCCGATAACGATAGCGGAAACGAATTCCACGCGCGCCGCGTGTCTGTGCTCGCCAGTTCGCTGCGTGCAATCCAGTAATTCGTTGCGCTGGTCGCCCCGGGGGCCTTGACCTGCACCTTGGTCCACATGCCTGTCTGCGATGCGTCCTGAGCAAGCGTCACTGCGGTATTCGCGGGCAGCGTCAAATCACCGGCGCTTTTATAGCCGTACAGATTTGCGCCTTTTGACAGTACCAGTTGCGTCTTCGGCTCTTGCGTCAATTGCGCCGCACGTGCCCGGCTGCGCGCCAGAAACGCCTGCAAATCGTCACCGGCGAACACCTCGACATGCAGCAATGCCCGCTGCGGAGTGGGCGGCAACGGCGAAGCATGTTCGGCATTTTGATATTCGCCCAGATAACCCACCACGTCACCGGCACTGATGCGAACGGGCTCAGGCAGCACGTAGACACTGTCGAGGGCCGCGGGATTGATCTCGCTATCGAGCCAGTCAAGAAACACCCAGCCATGCGAAGCGTCCGGCGGCACCGGTTTCCCCGGCTGAATCGGAACTATCTCACCGGAGATGACGCTCGCAATGCGCCCCCAGTGCTTTGGAGCATGTGCCAAACGTTGCATCCTGACTTTGCTGCCCGAACGCAAAATACCGATGCTCTCGCCTGCATGACCCTTGTTGTCACGATGCACATGTGAACCCATGACCGGTTCCCCGGTCTTGACATCCTCCTGTTTATCCTTGGCGCGCTGGGCGTTGACCGTATAAATCGGCTCGGCATTGTAGTAGCTGGGCCAGGTTTTCTTGTTCTTGTCCTGTTCCGAGTGCTGATACACCGTGCAGGGGGCCAAATGCATATACAGGCTGAAAAAGACCAGCGAATCCGCCGGGTCCGTACTTAGCTTGTTCGGTTCATTCTTGGCAGGTGCTACCGTTGACGGTTGCGTCGGAGAGTTATTTGCCGGCACCGCAGGCAAGGTCAGCTTGTGCTTGACCAATGTGAAGCTTCGCGAATATAACACCGTCGATTTGTCGGGATAAGACAAATGCTGGTAGTCGCTATCGAGCCGGTAAGCGACGACCTCACCATCGGCAATGCAGCGAACGCCACTACTGCGGTCCATCTCGCTATCCGTGACCGTCGATGATGTGCCAGTCTGATCGAGGTGAATCCCGCCATGCCATAGACCGTTCAAGCCTAGAGGGAAGGAGCCATCGCTCCCTTGGAGGGCGGCCAGGTAGGCGTCGGGGTTCACCGTGCCAGTCGCATTTTTTTGTGGAAATGGATAGGCCCATTGAGAAACCGGGGTCAACGTATCGCCATTGTCAGCTGCCATGCAGTATGTTTCCTGATTGTTCTCATAAAAGCGCCGCGTGCTCCCCGGCACCCTGCTGCTTCGCTACGCGCTTATCCCGAAAACGATGTCGAACGCTTCGGCTTGCCATCTGCGGCTACCCATGACGGGAACGTCGTATCGAGCCGCGTCGGTCCCGAGAAGTTATGTGTCGCCCCCTTGATATCGATCTTGCCGGGGGCGTGAATCTCGATGTTGCCATCCTTGATCCGGATATACGCGCCGCCGGAAGTCAGCAGGATTTCCTGCTTTGCAGCTGCCACGATATTCTCCGTCGCCGAGAGCACCTTCACCGTTTTCTGCGCCGTCAATTCGATGTTATCGCTCTGCGCCTGAACTTCGACCTTCCCCTTCGCCGCAAACAGCTTCATCCCCGCGTTCTGCACAAACAGGCTGATCTTCTCAGCCACGCTCGCCACCAGCGATTTCCCGCTCGCGATGAACGTACTCTGGCCGCTCACCACATTGGTCTGCTGCCCGCTCGCGATATGCACCGACTGCTGCGTTGATAGCGCAATGCCGGATGGGCTTGCAAGCAGCATCACGGGTTCCTTGAACGCGTTCGCGCTGCCCGTGCCCCCGCCCGCCGTCCTGCCTCCCGACTGCGAGCCCTGTACGCTGCCCTGCGTCGCATCCGTGAAGCTCTTCAGCGCGTCGTGACCGGTATCCAGACTTTCCGCCTGATGCTGCTGGCTGGCTTGCGACATCGCCTCCATGGTGCTTTCGGAACTGACGAGTTGCTGCTGCGCCTCGCGCACGTCCATCTGCTGGCTGTTCGCCGCCTTCGGATACGTCGTGACGTACATCCCCTGTGCAGCACTCACTGCACCGTACGAACCCGTAGTCAACGCAAATCCTGAGCCAAGGTATGAACCGCGCGTGTTGCCGCTCTGGTCGATCAGGTACCCGAGATGCAGCATGCTGTTCCCGCTGCTGCTCATCAACTGCATACGGTTCTGTCCGGTTGCATCGTCGAGGACCATCTGGTTATAACCGGAACCCGAGTATTCCTTCGACCGAAACCCCGACAGGATGCCGTCGCTATGCCATTGCGGCTGGACGCTCCCGTTGTAGACGCGGTGGAGCACGATCGGTCTGTCGCAATCTCCGCCAACATAACCGATGAGGACTTCTTCGCCGACCCGGGGAACGTGGACGCTCCCGTAGCCGCCGCCCGTATCCGACTGCGCAACTCTCACCCAGCACGATGCACCCGCATCCCCCGGATTCTGCCGGTCCCAGATGAACATCACCTTCACCCGGTTCAGCTCGTCCGTATAGACCTCCTCGCCCTTCGGTCCGACGACAACGGCCGTCTCCAGATGCATCTCCGGCTTCTTGTGCTCGAACGGGCTACGGTACGGAACCGTAACGCGCTGCGCCTCGACTTCGGCCAGAAAGAAACCGGCTGAACCGTCCGCATGGGTAACGGTTTCCCCAGTATGCTCGGCCTTTGCCTGCGCCAGTTCGCTCTGCAAGCTATGCGGAAAGCTCGCCTCCTGATTCGACAGCGGCAGGTTGTTCTCGATATACCGTCGCACCTTGATCGCCGCAAACTCGCACTGACTGGCCGCATCGCGGTCATGCTCTGGATGACCGCTCAGCTCGAAGCGTCGACCGGCATCGATGCCCCGGACACTACCCGTGCCAAAGAATCGCTTGGCCCGCGACTCCCATTCTTCCAGATGAACTTTCGAAAGCTGCTCGCCGCGGTCCTGGGTCAGATACGTGTAGGCGCCAGTGTATTCGTAGACTTCCGCCTGTTCCGGCAGATTCCCCTGTCCAGGCATCGTCGGCAGCGAAGTGCCCTTGGGGCGGACGGAAGACGATGGTGCCTTGTAGTCGAACGTACGCGTCGTATAGGTGGTGCTCTGCAGGGTGCGCGTACCCGACCATTGCGTGAAGGCATCCGTTTCGCTGCCCGTACCCGACCGATAGAAACTGAGCGGATTTGTCGACGCTTCATCAAGCGAATAGATGTCATCGGTCACGACCAGCGTATGCGACTTGCCGTCCCCGGCATGGCGCCAGAAGCCGAACAGGCCCTCCTCCTCCATCAGCCGCTGCACAAAATTCCAGTCCGTCTCGCTCTGGCGGCAATAGGAGCGTTGGGGCAACGGCTTGCGCAGGACGAACTGAAACTGGCCCTGCGCCTGCGGATGCATGTTGAAGACATCGGTGATGATGGCGTCGGCAGTCTTGTCCTGCCAGTACCGCATGTCACGGCGGAAGCGCAGGAAGTGCATCCATGATGCATAAACCAGTTGATAACTGGACAGACTCCCATCGCTGCCCAGCCTTCTCGCCGTGTGAATATAGCCATTGATCGGCAGGCAGGATTTGTCGGCCTGCTGAATCCACAGCGTCATCGGCTGGGCAATGAGCGTCTTGAGCTGGACATCGCCCGCGCTAGACACCATATCAAGGGTGACGCTGAAATCCCGGCCCAGCTCGGAACAAGTTACCGCCCGGCGCGGCACAAGCGCATTATTCGGTAAAGACGGAATATCCGTCTTGATCAAACGGTCCTGCTGGATCAATCCGCCACGGATTATCTGGGCCAGTTCGGTCGAATTCATGCGTATTCCATATTCTTGTGCGTTGCAGGCCGACAGCTTTCGTTCTCAACGGAACGGCCCCGACTGTATAGCCGGCCGATTTTAGGTTTCAGGAATATGCCTCGTCAACCGTAAGATAATCATGGATTGTAAAACCCGCCTGAAAGATAACCCGAACTTAATCTGGAACCTGAAATGCGGAGGCGTGAGCCGTATTACACCAGCACTGCACCCAACGGCAGCATAGCCGGCATCTGATAATCGTATTCAATCTGCATGCTCGATACCTTGTCGAGTCATACATGCAGGAATCGTGTTACAGACGACAGCGACACAGCCACCAACCCGGTCAATCCAGCGAGGTCGGGGGTCACCGAACCGGCGACCTCCTCTCAGGCGCGAACGGTGATATGTCGTCACTGGCCAGAAACCTAGCGAGCCGCGTCTGGGCGTCGGCAATGATGTAAGCGGGAGCACTCAGAAATTGTTGATCGCGGAGGGACAGCACCCGCTGGATTGCAATCATCCCTTCAGATGATCCCTCGAATCGTCCCTCGGCTTTACCGCGAACCGCACATTCGTGCAACGCAGTTTCCGCGAGTCGAAACATATCGGGATCAGACCGGCCCTGAGTTACGTCGTCAACAAAGTATGCGCAATAGATCGCGCTGAATAGCTGGCCGATGATCGATAAATTACCTTGACCCGTCACGAGCATATGGTAAGCCATATGGTGTTCGATCGATTTTCTGCGGGCGACCGACACCGGAATGGGCAATAACATCTCCTTCGTCATCGGTTGCCGTGTCCTTCGCTGCTGCCGTCTGGTCATAGTACGGGGCCGTTAAAGATTTCTTCGATAATGCCAACATATCGATCAGGCAAGGACAATACCTGGTTTGTGTTCTTGTCTGAAGATCGTTCTGGCTCCCCTTGCGAAGATCAGCGCGCACATTGCGTCCGCCGGGGTTCGCAATTCGGTAGTCGCGACCCTGGTGGCGAAGAATGACTCGCTCGATTTAGCCATCGAACTTCTGTAACCGACCCGTTTGCGGCATTCAGGCTACGAATCTCGCCGCCCGGAAGCAGACATCCTGCACAGGCCGCGGCGGAGATCTCTCCGACCCGCCGAAACCCGTTTTTTCGAGCGCTCAATGGTTCTAGGACACCGAGGGCTTGGTGGCATTGCACGGTGCCAACGCTTCGCGCAGCTTCGTCATTGCAGAGCTGTGGGCGGCCGCAGCCCATTCTGGCTTGAATTCCGTTGCTAGTGCCATTGCCTTAGCGAAGTCCGGCATGGCGTGGGACTGCTCAATGGCGTCGCGGTACTCGGCAGCGGTAGCCTCTGCATCGATGGTGGCTTCAAAAATTCCTGCGGCGTTCAAGCAATCAAGCATCACCGAACCAACCACCGATTCGCACTTTTCGATGACATGTAGCAAATATTTGTCAAATGCGACGAATGTCTTTTTCCGACTCTGGTTTTGAACTTTCGGCTCCGCAAGGACCATCGGGAAGTTACCGTCAATGTGCGCAGCAGACGTGATATTCAGCCCGCGGTGAACGACTGCATTGCGCAGCTCACGAATGTAGGAGTAGTTCGCCTCACCGTCCTGAAATCCATCAAATACTAAGCGCGAATACAACTGCGTTTCAAAAGTGTTTGGCTGCAGCGTAGTCGTTTCACGGAAGAGTTCGGTCGCTGCCAGAAGATTCAAAAAGTAGCCGGAGTAATGAACTCTCATGTCCATCTGATCAGTGACGGAGAGTTGGGTGCGGAACGAGAGCGCGGCGCGCAGCGCAGTCTGTCTTGCGGACATGTACCACGATAGCGAATAAAGCATATCTCGGTTGGCGAAGCTCAAAGTCGTCATTGGTCCTCCTTGCGGACGCTAACATTAAATCGGACGAAGATCGTAGCTTAAAAGTAGTACTGCCCGAAAGGCGACATCAGCGACCGACAGTAACTGGCCGGCTACCGACGCTCCGACCCAAGATAGATTCAGTGCACTCCCTCAGTGCACCTCAATGTGGACTATCAATCGAACAGCGCCGCGTACGATTCGGCTTTCAGGACGACGACTGCGCCAGCAGCACACGTGCCGTGGCGCGGCCACACGGTACACGTGCGCTCGCACCACGGTCATTCGAGGAACACGTACTCCGCTAGATAGGGGCTCCGCCCTTCCTCGCCCTCGCGCACACAGGCTTGCGCGGGAGCCGCGCCGCCGTGCGTGGCAAGCCGCTGCACGTAGCGCACCGTGCTCAGGAGACCCAGACCGCCCGCATTGGTGGATGAGAGGAGCAGCATTGGGATCGCCGCGCCGTCGTCGGGATTGGCGGCGTGCTGCAGCAGCTTGCCGGTGATCCGGCTGCCGTCCGGCGCTTCCCACGACGGTCCCGCGCTGTGCCTGACGACGAGCTGGCCGGAGGCGTCGTAGAGATCGGCTTGCGGCGCCTGGAAGGTCCACGCCAGTTGATTCGCGGCGTCGCGCCTGCACACGTAGATCTGCACGCCCGATGCCTCTAGCGAGGCCACCACGTGCGTCGCGCCGGCGGGCTGCAGAACGTCGGGCACCGGCGTCTGGGCTTGGGCCAACGAAGGCGCCACGCTGCCAGCCAGCGCCGTCGCGATCGCAAAAGCGCGCCGCGTTGCCCGGCGGACGTCACGGCCGCCTCTACGAATCGATTGGGTCATGCGCGTTGTCCCTCGATGAATGTCTCAGCGTACCTGCCGATCATACCGGGAAACCGCTGCGAGACGCGGGTGCCGCCGCGCCGTCACTTCGGGTCGTGTACAACGGGCCCGCGCGCGTAATCCACGACATCGGTTGATCAGGTGTGCACTTCATGCTACTGACGCATTCCGACCCGGAGCGGTAGTTCGCGATGAGCCGATCAAATGACGGCTTTGGTGTGAGGAGCGGGCACATTCGCCGGAGACGATCCCCATCGGACGCTCGCTACGCACGATTTCAACGTCCGTTCGGTACCGAAATTTTATGGATCCTGGATTCGGTGCGCCGTTATTCCGCCGCGAACGACGAAGGAAACATGTCGCGCCCGTTATCGCCCCTTACGCGGCGGACGTGGCCATTTCCTCTTCCTCGTCTAGCACTTCCTGGGGTACCAGCAGTGACGTGGTGACTTCGACGTTGTCGCGCAAGCGTCGAAGCAATGCCTCACGCCTCTTGCAACAGAAGGCTTCGAAATCTGCGAAGCACAAGCTGTCTTCTCCGGTGAGCAGCAGGTCTGCAGCTTTGAAGCCAGTATGGGGCTCTGCCATCCAGTCGACCAGCGCCATATCCTGCTTCGACCGGTTCTGCGATGTATGCAGAAGATGCAAGTTCGCGATCGAGTTCCAGTTGACAGGGTCACTGTAGAAATTAAGGCGATCGGGCGCGTCCTGGAGAAACGATGCCGATGCGAGCGCCGCCTTGTCAAAAGCGCTTGCCGGATGCAGGTGATCGATGTCCAGAAGCAGATGTTCGTTGACTTCAGGGAAAAGGAGATTCAACACCAGGCGACAACGCGGATCCCCGTACTGAATATCCAGCAGACTTTTCAGGTAATCCTCGTCGAAACGCAAATCCTTGTTGGTGGTTTTGAAGGCGTCGATGATTTCCTTCAACGGGAAGGCGCCCTTGGACCTGTTGGACGTGACGACATTCCTCATTCGTGTCAGCACGCCATCCGCCTGTCCGCCGAACACCCCGCGCAGAAGAGCCATATTGAGCCAGCGCGACAGGTCCGCCCGCTCGTCACGAAGGTGATTGAGGTTGTTGATGCTCAAATAGAGCGGCTCGCCGGCATAAGACTGGCGGTAGAGATAGTAGGCCAATGGGATAACCGCGTTTTTGGCTCTCAAAGACTGGTCGTTAAGCCCGAAGCGGCGAAGCAGTTTGAACGTTTCGATCACGCACGCCCTGATCCCTTTCCACTGCTCCTGAATCTTGCTGACCTGGTTGGTGTCAAAGTTCTTGACTTTGAACTTCACGTCGGCCTCAGTCAGCATGAGACACGTTTTCAGCACCCAGTCGCGGCCTATCGAGAAGTTCATAGCCGAACTTTGCCGTACTTCGACCACGAGATCATCGATATCCGTGCGAGCGTCGCCCTCCCAATTGGCGATCGCGATCGACATGAGCAGATCTGAGAAAGCAAGCGGCGTGCCCCCGCTATTTGTCCGGATGAACACGTCCAGGACGTGATCGATGTCCTGGCTTTCCTCGTTGTAGTAGTGGATCACCTCTTGATGCCGAATGACGTAGTACAGGCGGGTTAATGTATTGCGCGCATACTCGTTGTCCGCCAGGGAGTGCTGCCTGAGATAAGGCAACACCACTTTGGGTCGAATCTGGTCCAACGAAGCCACTTCCGGCAGTCTTAACACTTGACCCACTTCGAACCAGTGAGAAGAAGGGTCTTCCGCGTACTGTTCAACCTGGCTCTCAGCCAGGAAGCGGAAGTCGTACTGTGTCATCGACTCGTTTTCCTGTCCCTCCAAGCCCTTCGTCAAGTTCAGGAACAGGCGTCGCGGTGGCAATATCTCATCGTTTCGTGTGTTGGGCCACCAGACGCGAGGGCGCTTATAGGCATACGTGCCCTTCAATCCGATATAGATCGATGTCAACCGTTGCTGGCCATCGATCACCGCCTTGAAATCTTTGAAATCCCCATGAGTGGGAACATGATCATTAGATTCCTTGAATCGCTGGCAGTAGTGAGTCAAAAAATCGTAAAAGCGGTAATGGTTCTTGATCGCCGTGCTTGTGACGTCCCACATCATGAAGGTGCTGATCGGGTATCCTCGCATCAGCGAGTCGAACAGGACGCAAATCTGCTGCGTCGACCAGACGAAATTGCGCTGAATCGCTGGTAGCAAGAATGTTCGATCATCAATGTTCCGTAGCGCCTGACGAATCGAGATCGGCTTTTCGAATTGGCCTGCCATTTGTGTGTTTCTCCAAATCCTTTTTCAATGCACGTCGACATCGGCACGTTCTATTCAATAGTCCGTGCGTTCCCGTAGATACGCCTCGGTGGTTCAATTGCACGTCCCTCAGTTGAAGGGAGGCAATATCGGATAAAGCCTTCGTTCGACGGGAACGACTATGCCAACGCCATTTCGAATGCTTCTTGCGCGTCAAAACCCTCCATGAGGAGCGCCAGAATTTTCTCCCTGTGGTTACGAATAGAGGCGGGAAGTCGTGCCTCGTTTTCCTTGAAGTAGGCGAAGAGCACGTCTCGAGCCGCAACTTCCGAAAGCGGCGTTCGCTTGCTGATACGTATGGCCTCGACCACTTCCGCTTCGAATACAACGACATCGACTTCCCAATTGAAGGCGAACGCCTCTTTCTGAAGCTCGCTTGCCTGAGCAAGCCCCACGTAGTTTGGACCGGGCACGGTCGTTCCCCGCTGAACTACGATACTGGCAAGATCCGGAACGCCACGGCGCAGGCAAAACGTACGGATCACGTCAAGAATTCTGCCCGACGACCGCGGGATGGCACGCCGAATTTCGCTGTTGTCGGGGTATATCGCCCGAGCTCGTTCAATTAGAACGCCATAGCTGATGAGCTTTCCTTGCTTCGCGCATTCGACCAGAATAGGGAAGAGGAGACTGGCCAGTCGAAGCGAACGTTCCGTGACATTCGGATACAGGGGAGCGATTTGGCACATGGGCGCGCTTTGATCGATGTGATATGTGTAATCTCCCGATCCTGGAAAACTAGATTGGGTAGCTGGTTATCGGCTACCTGATTAAAACCTTGAGTTTCCTGCCCACGCCTTTCAGGCAAGAAGGTCCGCTGTCTGGGGCGGAACTGACATCTGAACATCCACATGAAAGCGTTTGCGACCGGCCGTTGGTAGCCAAATCCGGGCCGACGGCGAACGCACCAAACCGACCCACAGCGGCCCTACGCCGCTCTCCAGAGCGGACGGTCAGGCTTTGCGGGCCAGTATCCACCCTAGCTTTCCGCTCGCTAAAGCCGTTCCAAAGAGCACGATCGCGCATCCAGCGATCATCACCAATGTGATCGCCTCCCTTAGGAAAGCTGCGCCCCAAATCATTCCAAAGACAGGGATAAGAAATGTGACAGACGCAGCGTATGTGGCACCGACGCGCTCAACGAGCCTGAAAAACAACACGTACGCAAAGCCCGTACACACCACGCCGAGTGCTGCGACGCATGCCCAGGTCGACGGCGCGACGCCGTGCTTCGGCCAGAAGAACAGCGCGAGTGGGATCAGCAAGGTTGAGGCAAACAGTTGACTGCCAAAAGCGACAACGAACGGATCCACGCCCGCCAGATGACGTTTGGAATAGTTGACCGCAAACCCGTAGAACAGAGTCGCGAGCAGCGCAGCACCGATTGCGAGCGGGAGATTGCTGGCACCGCCGATGAGGGTGCCCCAAGCCAGAATCGAGTTATCGTCGGAAGTGGTGTATGCGGCGTAGGGAGGAGGCAGGAGAAGGCGG